>NZ_JBSFVC010000005.1:0-402625 GCF_053592095.1 Streptomyces sp. NPDC002787
CCTCCGGAGGTCCTCCGGAGGTCCTCCGGAGGACCTCCGGAGGACCTCCGGAGGACCTCGGGAACGTCCCCCGGAACTTCCCCGGAATTTCATTTGACGAATTCCGCGCTCCGTGGGATCGGCCGCCGACGTTCGGATTCCCGATCGGGCGTACGGCACTACGCTGCTGGGGAGCCGTGCGCCGTGGACAGTTCGTCAGGGGCGGCGTACGGGGAGGTATGGGGGGAGGTACGGGGGAGGTGTCGCCCATGCAACCGCTCGATGTCGGCGAGCCCACGGTGGTGGGGCCCTACCGGCTGCTAGGCCGGCTCGGGTCCGGCGGGATGGGCCGCGTCTATCTGGGGCGCAGCGCGGGCGGCCGTACCGTCGCCGTCAAGGTCGTGCACCCGCACTTCGCGCTCGACGAGGAGTTCCGCGCCCGCTTCCGGCGCGAGGTCGAGGCGGCTCGTCGCGTGGGCGGCGCCTGGACGGCCCCCGTGCTGGACGCGGACCCGGAGGCGCCGGTTCCGTGGGTGGCGACCGGCTACGCGGCGGGCCCGTCCCTCGCGGCGGCGGTGACGGACGGCGGCCCGCTCCCTCCCCACTCCGTACGGGTCCTCGGCGCGGGCCTGGCGGAAGCCCTCGCGGCGGTGCACGCGCTGGGCCTGGTCCACCGGGACGTGAAGCCGTCGAACGTGCTCCTGACGGTGGACGGCCCCCTCCTCATCGACTTCGGCATCGCCCGCGCCACGGACGGCACGGCCTCCATCACCTCCACCGGCGTCTCGATCGGCTCCCCCGGGTACATGTCCCCCGAGCAGATCCTCGGCAAGGGCGTCACCGGCGCGGCGGACGTCTTCTCCCTGGGCGCGGTCCTCGCGTACGCCGCGGCCGGCCGGCCCCCCTTCCCGGGCGACTCCTCCGCCGCCCTCCTCTACAAGGTCGTCCACGAGGAGCCCCGACTGGACGGCGTCGAGGGCGACCTGCGGGACCTGGTCGCACACTGCCTGTCCAAGGACCCCGCCGCCCGCCCGACCCCCGACGAGGCCGCCCACACCCTGGCCCCCCAGGGCGCGGCCCGCCTGGTCGCGGCGGGCTGGCTGCCGGGCCCACTGGTGGAACAGGTCGGCCGGAGCGCGGTGCAACTGCTGAATCTGGAGGCGACGGAGGAATCCCCGTCCGGGCCGGTGGGTTTCAGCAGCCCTTCGGTGGGGGCGGGGGAGTCGAGGGTGGGGGCGAGCGAGTCGGCCGTGGGGGCGGGCTCGTCGTACGCGTCGGCCCCCTCCGGCGACGCGATGGCCGAAGTGCCCGCCGCGAGTGGGGTGTTCGGTCCGCCGCCGGTGATGTCACCGTCGGCGCCGCCCGTGACACAGGTGCCGGGGCAACGGGCCGACGCGGCGTTGGCGGAGACGGCCCCGCCCGCTTCGGGCCCGACACCGGGCAAGCTGTCCCTGAGCGTGGCGGCGACCTCCACGACCGCCGCGAACGGACGCGGCCGGAAGGTCAGTTGCTCCGTCGCACTGGCCGTCGCGGGAGCGTTCGCGGTGGTCAGCCTGGGGACGGTTTTCGGCCTCGAAATGCTGAACGACAAGGACGACGCCCACGGGGACGCGGCCGGTCCCGCCCCGTCGTCGAGCGCGGCTCCCACCAGCGACCCACAGGCCTCGGAACCTCAGGGGGACGCGGAGGGCGAGGTACCCGCGAGCTACCTCGGCACCTGGGAGGGCGACGCCTACGCCCTCGACGGCAACCTCCCCGCCGGAACCTTCACCATCACCCTCCAACAGGGCTCGGTAGGTGACCCGTTGGGCACCTTCCGCTCCGTCGACCTCCTCGGCGGCGCCTGCGACGACAGGCTCGTCCTCAAGGAGGTCGCCAAGAGCCACATCGTCGCGACCAGCATCGCGGACACCGAGAACAACCCCAAAACCTGTACCAGTAACACCCACGAGGTCACCCTCACCCCCGTCGGCGACGAGCTCCAGTACACCTCGAACAACGCGGACGCGGGTGACCCGACGGCGCGGCTGGCCAAGGTGAAGTAGAGGGGCCGTCCGGTCAGCCGGCGGACCTCGTCCGCCATCTCCCCCTCCCCATAGGCTGACCGCGTGGATCTCGACCCTTGGCTGATCGCACTGACCGTGGCCGCAGCCCTGTGGGGCGCCGCCACCGGCGCCCTCCTGCCCCGCCCCGCGTACCGCTTCACGGTCGACGAGGAGGACCCCTGGCAGGACGAGTGCCCCGCCGGTCACCGGATCACCGGCGTCGCGGCCGGCTGGCTGGGCCCCGCCCGCTGCACACCCGAGACCCCCGGCAGAACTCCGGCCACCACGCCCCCCACCTGCGTCTACGGCCCCGGTACCCCCACCGTCGCCACCACCACCGCCCTCGTCTGCGCCACCCTCGCCCTGGCCACCGGCCTACGCCCCGAAGTCGGCGTATGGCTGCTCCTCGCCCCGCTGGGCGTGCTGCTCACCCTGGTGGACCTCAAGGCGCAACGCCTCCCGGACCCCCTCACCCTCCCCTTCGCGGGCCTGGCCCTCGCGCTGCTGGGCGCCGTGGCGTTCGTGCCCGAGCACGCGGGCCAGTGGCGTACGGCGGCCTACGGCGCACTCGCCCTCGGCGGCTTCTACTTCCTCTTCTTCCTCATCAGACCCGTGGCCCTCGGCTTCGGCGACGTGAAACTGGCCCTCGGCCTGGGCGCCGTACTCGGCTGGTACGGCTGGGGCGCGCTGTACCTCGGCACCTTCGCGGGCGCGCTCATCGGCAGCGGGTACACCCTGGTCGTGGCCGCCCGGGGGCGCCCCGTGCGCGGACAGCAGGTCGCCCTGGGCCCCTTCATGATCGCCGGAGCGTACGTGGGGCTGCTGCTGGAGGCGTACGCGGCCTGAGCCCGGCCGCGCTCTCGTTCGCCGGGCCTCCGGAGTCATCCACAGGCGGACGGGCTGACGTCGGCCGGTCCGGGCCGCTGGCGTAGGCTGGCCTGGTCCGTTCAACCCTTACGAACCCTACGAAAGGGACGCCGCCGGTGACCGAGAAGGCCGACCTCCAGTCCGTTCTCGACCGTGCCGCCGAGGGTGGGCGGATCACGCCGGAAGAGGCGCTCGACCTCTACCGTGACGCGCCGCTGCACGCGCTGGGCGCCGCCGCCGACGCCGTACGCAAGCGGCGGTACGCGGGTACGGAGCACATCGCGACGTACATCATCGAGCGGAACATCAACTACACGAACGTGTGCGTGACGGCGTGCAAGTTCTGCGCGTTCTACGTCCCGCCGAAGGCCAAGGACAAGGGCTGGACGCGCGATCTCGACGACATCCTGCGCCGCTGCGCGGAGACCGTCGAGCTGGGCGGCACGCAGATCATGTTCCAGGGCGGGCACCACCCGGACTACGGGGTGGAGTACTACGAGACGCACTTCGCCGCCATCAAGAAGGCGTTCCCGCAGCTGGTCATCCACTCCCTCGGCGCGTCCGAGGTCGAGCACATGGCCCGGATCTCCAAGGTGAGCGTCGAGGAGGCCATCCAGCGCATCCACGCCGCCGGCCTCGACTCCTTCGCGGGCGCCGGCGCCGAACTGCTCCCCGAGCGCCCCCGCAAGGCCATCGCGCCCCTCAAGGAGAGCGGCGAGCGCTGGCTGGAGATCATGGAGGCCGCGCACAACCTGGGTGTGGAGTCCACGTCCACGATGCTGATGGGCACCGGTGAGACCAACGCCGAGCGCATCGAGCACCTGCGGATGATCCGTGACGTACAGGACCGGACGGGTGGCTTCCGGGCCTTCATCCCGTACACGTACCAGCCGGAGAACAACCACCTCAAGGGCCGTACGCAGGCCACGATCTTCGAGTACCTGCGCATGATCGCCATCGCGCGGCTCTTCATGGACAACATCGCCCACATCCAGGGCTCCTGGCTCACCACCGGCAAGGAGATCGGCCAGCTCTCCCTGCACTACGGCGCGGACGACCTCGGCTCGATCATGCTGGAGGAGAACGTCGTCTCCTCCGCCGGCGCCAAGCACCGCTCCAACCGCCTGGAGATCATCGACCTCATCAGGAAGGCGGGGCGCGTTCCCGCCCAGCGGACCACCACCTACGAGCACATCGTCGTCCACGACGACCCGGCGAACGACCCCGTCGACGAGCGCGTCATGTCCCACATCTCGTCCACGGCGATCGAGGGCGGCACGGCCCACCCCGAACTGAAGCTGCTGAGCGCCAACTAGGGTTCACGTTGCGCACGATTCACACCGCGCCGCTCGTACTGCCGGTTGGCGCGGAACCCGTTGTGGACGGCGCGGTCGTCGTCGAGGGCGACCGGATCACGGCGTTCGGACGGTACACGGAAGTGGTCGACGCGGCTGCGGAGGGTGCCCGTGTCCGCCGTTGGCCAGGAGTGCTCACGCCGGGACTGCGGCAGTGGCACGGCCGGTGGCTGCTGACCCGTTGCTACCACCCCGACCCCCGCGAGGCCGCCGAGTTGGGCACCGAGCCGATCACCGGCGCGGCCCTCGACGCGCTCGCGCCCGACGCGGCACGCATGGGCGGCAGCGTACGGCGCGGCCTGCAGCGGATGCTCGCGCACGGGACGACCCACCTCGGTGGTCCCTTTCCCGACGGGGTACGGCAGGCCGTGCTGCGGTCGGGGCTGCGCGAGGTGCCGGACGAGTGGCGCGAGGCGGCACCGGTGTGGGACGGGCCGGATCTGGACCCGTTCGTCGAGGGATACGACCTGTCCGGTACCGTCCACGGCCCGCTCCGCGCCGGAGCCCCGGCCGACTTCGCCGTCTTCGACGTGCCTGACGAGGCCACCCTCACGACCAGGGGCGCCGTCAGCTGTGTGGCCACGGTCCTCGGCGGCCGTCTGGTGTACCGCCGCCGCTGAAGCGCGACCCTCCTGCTCCTCCTGACCTCAACCTGAAAACGCCTCCCCGAACGCCCCGTCCTCCTGCTCCACACCACTGCAGTCGGTCAGTTCGTCCGTCGCGCCGTCCCCGCACTCCTGATCCCGGAACGTCGCCCACATCGACACCCAGGCCACCCCCTTCTCCTCCGCGAACTCCCGCACCTGCGCCGCGTCCTCCAGCGTGAACGTCTCGTTGTCCACGTCGTTGACGCCCAGCATCGAGGTGAGCGCCAGCGCCCCCCACGCCGTCGACTCGCTCGTGCCGAAGACGTCCATCAGCTGCTCGTGCGTGGCCTTTGCCGCCTGCTCCGCGTAGTCGCCCATGTCACCGTCGTACGAACTGGCGTAGTTCATGGTCATGATGTTGACCGTGGTGACCTGGACGGCGTGGTCGTTGGCCGAGTCGAGGAGGGCCACGCCGTCGTCGTCGAGGCCGGACGGCATGACGGGGAGGGTGAAGGAGACGGAGAGGTCGGGGCGGTCCTTCTGGAGGAGCGCGATCGCCTCGGAGCGCAGGGCGACGGAGTCGGCGTCCTTGAGGGCGTCGCCCTCGACGTCGAAGTCGGCCTCGGTGGAGCCGGCCGCGTCGAGCACCGCGCCGTAGGCGTCGGCCAGCTCGGACGCGCTGTCGCAGGCCTCCGCCAACTCCGTGCCCGAGGCGCCGCCGAACGAGACCCGTACCGACGCGCCTGATTCGGTGAGTGCCGCGATCCGGGACGTCACCGCCGAGTCGTCGATCGCCTCCGTCCCGTTCCGCGCGGGCGTGCACGCGTCGCCGTCGGCGATCACGAACGCCAGGTTGTACGCGGCGGCCGACCCGGCGCCGTCGAGGTCGGAGGCGTTGGTGGCGTTCACGTAGGGCGCGTACTGCGTGGCGGGCGCTGACGGCGTGGAACTCTTGGACGTCTCCGCTGCGGGCTCCTCGGCACGATTGGTCTTCGTCGTGCAGCCGGCGCAGGTCAGGGCCACCAGACATATCAGCCCGACGGCCGGTTTCAGGGAATTCCTCACGGTACTCACGATGGCAATGAATCACACCTGGCTGTGCTTCATGTGTGCTTCTCGAAGATCTCAATTTCTCTCAGGGAACGGACAGGTCAAGGAGATTCTCATGGGCGCCTCACAAGAGAAGCCGGGAATGGTCCAAATAAAGGCCGCCTAATATCCGGGCACATGCAATCCGAGTCCGCCAAAGAAAACCTCACCCGCGAGCCCGTGTACGAGATCGCCTCGGCACCGGCGGCAGAAGGCCCCGTGTTCGTCGACAACTCCGGGCGCCGCGCGAGACTGCTGCGCCGCTGCGGCATGCTGCTGGGGGCGTCTGTCTCGGTTACGCCGTCGTACTCGGCTTGGCGTTGATCGACCAGTTCTGGAACGTCCCCGCGTTCGAAAAGTACCTGCCGCTGGAGAGCCAGTGGTTCATGTTCGGCATCGGCTGGCTGCTGATCGCCGCGTTCGTCCTGCTGTGCGGGTGGGTGGAGGACGTGGCGGCGAAGAAGCGGCCGCGGCTGTTGCCGTGACCCCTTACGGGCCGGGCGCCGCGGGTGCGTCCGGCCCGTACTGCCACAATGGGCCCGTGACCCGCGCATCCCTGGACAAGCAGCCGCACGAAGTCGCCTCGATGTTCGACCGAGTGGCGAAACGGTACGACCTGACCAACGACGTGCTGTCCCTCGGACAGGACCGGCGCTGGCGCAAGGAGGTCGCGCGGGCGGTGGACGCCCGCCCCGCCCAGAAGATCCTGGACCTCGCGGCCGGTACGGGCACCTCCTCGCTGCCCTTCGCACAGACCGGCGCGTACGTCGTCCCCTGCGACTTCTCCCTCGGCATGCTCCAGGTCGGCAAGGAGCGCACCTCCTGGCTGCCGTTCACCGCCGGTGATGCCACGAAGCTGCCGTTCAAGGACGACACCTTCGACGCGGTGACCATCTCCTTCGGCCTCAGGAACGTGCAGGACACCGACACCGCGCTGCGCGAGCTGTACCGGGTGACCAAGCCGGGTGGCCGGGTCGTGATCTGCGAGTTCTCCCACCCGACGTGGACGCCGTTCCGGACCGTCTACACCGAGTACCTGATGCGCGCGCTGCCGCCGGTCGCCCGCGCGGTGTCGTCCAACCCGGACGCGTACGTCTATCTCGCGGAGTCCATCCGCGCCTGGCCCGACCAGGCGGGCCTCGCCGAGCGCCTTCGGAAGGCCGGCTGGGACCAGGTCGCGTGGCGCAACCTCACGGGTGGGGTCGTCGCGCTGCACCGGGGGTTCAAGGCCCAGGCGTAGGGGGCGAGTTCGCCGCGCAGGGCTCGGGTTTCACCCGCAAGAGGGATACCCGCGAGGGAATCCTGTTGACGGGAACCGGTCAACAGAAACTACCGTCCGTTGATACGTCGGTACGCAGTGGTGGAGTCTCCCGGCACCCCCGCTGTGCCTCCGACCAGGCCGGATCACGGCACGCGTTCTCTGATGCACGGGGGTTCCATGACGTCCTACTGCCCGCACTGCGGGACACCAGGTCCCGACGAGGCACGCTTCTGCATGAAGTGCGGTCGGGAACGCCCACCGAGCCCACCGACGGCACCG
The DNA here is from genome assembly GCF_053592095.1 of Streptomyces sp. NPDC002787. Lineage (NCBI taxonomy): Bacteria > Bacillati > Actinomycetota > Actinomycetes > Kitasatosporales > Streptomycetaceae > Streptomyces > Streptomyces sp. NPDC002787. The sequence continues at coordinate 7,463 of NZ_JBSFVC010000005.1, forward strand.
CCGACGACCCCGCCTCAGACGGTCCACGCACCCTCGCCACCCTCACCGACCTCACCGGGCGTGGCGCCCCTCGGCCCGCCGCCTCCCCCTCCTCCTCTCCACGCACCCGTCCCCGCCCGGCCCTCACCCGTCGGCGCCTTCTTCGGCCGGGCCTTCCGGGGTGACTGGGGCGGCTCCGCGCTGGCCGCGCTCTGGCCGGTCGGGCTGCTCCTCGCCGCCGCCGTCGCGCTGGCCGTCCCGTCGTACGGCCAGGAGGACGAGGTCGCCGTCGGCTTCGGCGACCGTCTGGGCATCGCCCTCGCCGCCCTCCTCCAGGGGCTCGGCGGCGGCATCGAGGTCTCGGCGATCGACATGGGCTACGGCGGCGATGTCGGGTCGTCGGAGGGCGCCTTCACCATGAGCCTCGTCCCGCTCACGGTGACCGCCCTCTTCATCGGCGCGCTCTTCATCGGCGTACGGCAACTGCGGACGCGCACGGCGACCCGCGGCGCGTACGGCGGACACGGCGAGCAGGCCCCGTACGCCCCGTACGCCGGGTCCGCCCCGTACGGCGGCGGGCGGGGCGCCCCCGGAGGTCGTACCGGCGGGCTCGAAGCGGCCGTACGGGTCACGCTGCTGGTGACCGCCGCCGTACTTCTGCTCGGGCTGTTCGCGCAGCCGGAGATCGCCGGTGTCGCCGAGGTGTCTACGTCGGCCTGGCTCGCGGCGCTGGGCGCGCTGCTGCTCACGGCCGCCGTCTCGGCCCCGCTGCTGCAACGCGACGAGCTGGCCGAGTGGCTGGCCGTCCGCCCCGGACCGCAGGCCCTGTTCCGGGCGGCCGGCACGGCCGTGCGCGCCCTGGCCGTCGTCCTCGCCCTGTGCTCGCTGGTCGCCCTCGTCGTCGTCGCGTCCAGCGACGATCTGCGGTCGGAGTGGGAGAACGACATCAACCCGCTGCTGATCGCGCTGCTGGTCCTGCCGAACATCGCCGTCAACCTGCTCGGCATCTCCTGGGGAGCCTCCGTCGAGATGACCGCCGGGCGCACCCCGTACGGGGACGACACGTCGTACGGAGACGACTCCTCGGGCGAGTACGGGCTCGTCGAGTCCGTGCCCTACGCCAGTGGCTACGAGCACGAGACGTTCGGGCTCTCCGAACTCGGCGACTCGGTCAACTCCTGGGCGGTGGTGGGGGCGCTGGCACTCGGCGCGGTCTGCGCGCTGATCCTCGGCGTCCTGGCCGCCCGTCGCTCGGCCGGCCGTGGCGAGCAACTCCTCGCCGCGGGGCTCTTCTTCGGCTTCTTCCTGCTCCTGGCCGGCTTCGGCGGTCTCGGCATGGAGACCGCCGGCTCGGCGATGTCCGACTTCGGCGAGCTGTCGGCCGCCGGACGGGTCGAACTGGGCCTCGACATCGCCGAGGTCCTGCTCTTCGGCCTCCTGTGGATCTTCGGCGCGGCCTTCCTCGCGCCGTACCTGGTCCAGATGACGGGAGCACGCACGGCGGTGATCGCACCCCCGATCCCGGCCATGCCGAGCAACGGCCCGGCGCCCCACGGGGTCCCGCAGCAGCCTGCGGCTCCCGCCCCGGCCCCGTACGAGCCCCCGCTCGTCGAACTCGGCCACCACCACCTACCGCCCGCTGAACCGGCCAAGCCTCGCAGCCGCACGCTCGTCTGGACCGTCACCATCGCGGCGGCCTTCGTGATCGGCGGGGGAGGCGCAGCGGCGATCCTGCTCTGGCAGAGGTAGAAGGGCGCCTGACGAGAAGAGGCAGAGACCCGCGCCGCAAAAGGGGCGCGGGGCTGTGTCGATGTGCGGCTCCGCCGCGTGGGCGCGATCAGCCACGCGGCGGAGCCGCACTCCGCGACGTACCCGCATGACCACATCGAAGCCGAATCGACCACCCACCGGGCTCCGGAATCACCCACCGGGCCCCGGAACCGACCACCCACCGGGCGTTATCGAAGAACCGCGAACGGATCCCCCGGCTCATCCAACGCCCTGCGCAACCCGGGCGGAGGCCCACCCCGCCGTGGCTCCCGCACGCCCCCACCGTCGTCCCCCAGCTCGAACCACACGGTCACGGCAGCCCCCCGTGGCACTTCGACGCCGGGCGGCGGGTACTGGCGAACGACGTAGTCCACGACGGTGAGTTCGAAGTCGGGCCGGTCGGGCGCGACGAGGGTCACCCCGCCTGCCTCGGCCATCTCGCGCGCGTCCACGGCCATCAGTCCGACGAACCGTGGCACACGCACTTCGAATGACTTGGGTGTTATGCGCACAGACGTTCACCCCCAGCGGTATCGGCAGGGTAACCGCCGCGCGGTACCCGCCGGAAGCACTGAGTGGCAATCCGCGGCAGATCGCTACCGTGCGTGACGAGTTGCCGATATCCCGAACGAACGGAAACGGCCGCGCCCCGCCGACCGGCGTCACAGCATCAGCCGATAGCAGTGCCCCACCTGCCGCGAGACCGGCGTCGTGTAGGTCTCCGCCAGTTCCATGCCGAGCCGCCGGGCGACGGCGATGGACCGCTCGTTGCGGGCGTTGACCATGGCGACGACGCTGCCGACGCCCGCCGCCCGCACCCGCTCCAGGGTCTGCGTCGCGGCCGCGGTCACATACCCCTTGCCCCAGTGATCACGGCCGAGCCGCCAACCGATCTCGATCTCGCCGGTCGGGCCCCACTCCCGGGGCCACGGCTGGGCGCCGGTGAAGCCGATGGCCCGGCCCTCCCCGTCGAGCATCGTCCACAGACAGAACCCGTGCTCGGCGTCGTGGCGGCGCTGGCGCGCGGTGAGCTCCTCGTAGACGGACAGCTCGGCGGACCGGCCGCCGTGGAACTCCATGACGTCGGGATCGTCGAAGATTCGGTGCCAGGCGAAGGCGTCCTCGTCGGTGGGGACGCGCAGCCGTACGTCGGGCAGAGCTAGGTTCACAGGGGCAGCCCTTCAGCCGATGATCGGTACCGCTGAATAGACTGCCCATGTCCGATGCCTGTCGGCACATGTTTTCTGGTCTTCCGGTACCTGGACTTCCAGCCCTTGGACTTCCAGCACCTGGACGTCCAGCGACCGTCCCACTGCTCAGATCCTTCTACTTCTTGGGGAGAACCCGTCGTGACCGAGCCCCAGCCCCTTACCGAACACACCGCCGATGTGATCGTCGTCGGGGCCGGGCCAGCCGGTTCCACCACCGCGTACTACCTGGCGAAGGCCGGGCTGGACGTCCTGCTCCTGGAGAAGACCAGCTTCCCGAGGGAGAAGGTCTGCGGCGACGGCCTCACACCACGCGCCACCAAGCAGCTCGTGTCGATGGGCATCGACATCTCGGAGGAGGCGGGCTGGCTCCGCAACAAGGGTCTGCGGATCATCGGCGGTGGCGTCCGCCTCCAGCTCGACTGGCCGGATCTCGCCTCCTACCCGGACTACGGACTCGTCCGCAAGCGCGACGACTTCGACGAGCAGCTCGCCCGCCAGGCCCAGAAGGCGGGCGCCCGGCTGCACGAGCTCTGCAACGTGGGCGCGCCCATCATCGACGACCGCACCGGGCGTATCACCGGCGTGCACGCCAAACTCGGCGACGAGAAGCGGGAAGTCACCTTCCATGCCCCCCTGGTGGTGGCGGCCGACGGCAACTCCACCCGGCTCTCCCTCGCGATGGGCCTGCACCGCCGCGAGGACCGCCCGATGGGCGTCGCGGTCCGCACGTACTTCACCTCCCCGCGCCACGACGACGACTACCTGGAGTCCTGGCTGGAGCTGTGGGACAAGCGGGGTCCGGGCGAGGACCGTCTTCTCCCCGGCTACGGCTGGATCTTCGGCATGGGCGACGGCACGTCCAACGTCGGTCTGGGCGTCCTCAACACCTCCGCCGCCTTCAAGGAACTGGACTGGCGCGACGTCCTGAAGGCCTGGTGCGCGTCCATGCCGGAGGAGTGGGGCTACACCCCCGAGAACATGACCGGCCCCATCCGGGGTGCCGCCCTCCCGATGGCCTTCAACCGTCAGCCCCACTACACCAAGGGCCTGCTGCTCGTCGGCGACGCCGGCGGCATGGTGAACCCCTTCAACGGCGAGGGCATCGCCTACGCCATGGAGTCCGGGCAGATCGCCGCCGATGTCATCGTCCAGGCGCACGCCCGCGCCACCCCCGGCCAGCGCGAACTCGCCCTCCAGCGCTACCCGCAGGTCCTCAAGGACACCTTTGGCGGCTACTACACGATGGGCCGCGCCTTCGTGAAGCTGATCGGCAACCCGAAGATCATGAAGCTCGCCACGCAGCGGGGCCTGACCCACCCGCTGCTGATGAAGTTCACCCTGAAGATGCTGGCCAACCTCACCGACCCCACCGGCGGCGACGCGATGGACCGCATCATCAACGGCCTGAGCAAGGTGGCACCGAAGGCGTGACCCTCCGGCGGTACCGGAGCGGCGTCGTCAGCGCGCCGCTCCGGCCGCCTGTGAGTGAACCGGGCACCCGAGTGCACTCGGAGTGCTGGAGGGGCTCAGTGAGGCTCCTGGGGCCCCTCAGGCCGTTCTCGGCCCTGTACACGGGCAGCCCGGAGGGCCGCTGTCCCCACCGGGAGAGCGGCCCTCCGAAAGGCGTCTGGGCGACCGCGCGAGGGCGGGGCCGTCCGAGTCGCGTGTGCGGAGCGTCAGAGCACGCGCACCGCACCCGTCGCCGGGTAACCGGAAAGATCCTGGATGACGACGCCCTTGGACGGGTTCGCCGCGTCGAGGTACTGGCCGCCCCCGATGTAGACACCCACGTGGTACGCGGAGCCCTTCGAGCCCCAGTACAGGATGTCGCCGACCTCCAGGTTGGACAGCGAGACCTCGGTGCCCTGCATCGACTGGTCCTGCGAGACCCGGGGGAGGTCCACGCCGACCTGCTTGAAAGCGGCCTGGACCAGCGAGGAGCAGTCCCACGCGTTCGGGCCCGTGGCGCCCATGACGTACGCGTCGCCGACCTGGGCCTTGAGGAAGGCGATGACCGTGCCGACGCTGCCGGTGGCAGGCGTCGTCGTGGTGGCCGTCGTCGAGCCGGACGTGGACGTGAGGGTGGTCCGCTCACTGTCCCGCGCGGCACGCTCGGCCTCGGCCTTGCGCTCGGCCTCGGCGGCGGCCTTCTTGCGGGCCTCTTCCTTCTTTGCCTTGACCAGGTCCTTCTCGGCCTGCTTGGCCGCCTGCTCGGCGGCGGCGTCACGCTCGGCCTGCAGCTGGTAGTCAGCCGCCATCGCCTGCGTGGCGTCCGCGGACTGAGCGGCCTGCGTGGCCAGGTCGGCCGTGAGGGTGGGCAGTTCGAGCGTCTGCGTCACCGGCTCCGCGGCGAACGCGGACGTGGACGCGCCGGCCACTGCCACGGTGCTGAGAACGCCACCGGCGACTCCGGCGCGCATCGCGATCGAGGACGCGTTGCGGCGGGGTTTCCGGTGGCTGCGTATGTGAGCGGTGTGGGACATGGGTACAAGCGGTACCAGCGACTCCTCCATACCTTCAAGAAACGTGTGCTGCGCCACAGTTGTTCAACGGCAGCCACAAATTCCCTGTGCGTCACTCTTTATTGACGCCGTAACGGACATTGCGGACGCGGCTGATCAGGCCCGTGATCATGCACTTTCGTGATTACGCCCGAATTGCCCTGTGCCTACCATCGATTGCGCTGAGTGGCCAAGGCTGGTGGATTTGATCTCGCTCCGGTGTGGCGCAGGTCACGGAACGGTCTCCGATCCGGCCGCGTCTCGCGAGGCCTCACCCCTCCTCGACGCTCGTGAACGCGTGCACGCGTCCACATTCGTCACCGGACCTCCCTCCGAGGTGTGAACGCGGCGCACTATCAAGCGGTCCGATCTAGCACCAATTTGCATGCGTCGGAACCCTCTTGATATAGAGACGCCCCGCGTGACCAGCGGCGATGAGTGAAAATGTCACTTCTGGTGATCAGTCTGGCGCTTCGTGTGTGAAGATCGACGCTCATCCGACTTCATGATCGTTCGTCAGGTGGTGGAGATCACAAACTCGGTGCCGCCCCCGTGTCGCAGATCACAGACCCGCAGGCATAAGATGCACGGCAGTTGGGCTTGTGACCTGCTTCACATGTTCGCGATCTTCGCCGGGACGGGCGGGGCTCGTGGGACAGATGGGGCGGAGAGCAGGGCCACGCAATCCGCCAGCAGTCAGTGCCGACTGAGAGGAGCGAGGAGCGGTGAACGCCTATGCGCCCATCCTCGTACTGGGAGCCCTCGGGGCAGGCTTTGCGATCTTCTCCGTGATCATGGCCACGCTGATCGGCCCGAAGCGCTACAACCGGGCCAAGCTCGAGGCCTATGAGTGCGGGATCGAGCCCACCCCCACGCCGGCCGGCGGCGGGCGATTCCCCATCAAGTACTACCTGACGGCGATGCTCTTCATCGTCTTCGACATCGAGATCGTCTTCCTCTACCCCTGGGCCGTCACCTTCGACGCCCTGGGTGTTTTCGGGCTCGTGGAGATGCTGCTCTTCGTGCTCACCGTCTTCGTCGCCTACGCGTACGTCTGGCGCCGCGGCGGCCTGGAATGGGACTGAGGGGCCTTTAAGCCATGGGACTCGAAGAAAAACTGCCGAGCGGTTTCCTGCTGACCACCGTCGAGCAGGCCGCGGGCTGGGTACGCAAGGCGTCCGTCTTCCCCGCCACCTTCGGCCTCGCCTGTTGCGCCATCGAGATGATGACCACGGGCGCGGGGCGCTACGACCTGGCACGCTTCGGCATGGAGGTGTTCCGGGGCTCGCCGCGCCAGGCGGACCTGATGATCGTGGCCGGCCGGGTCAGCCAGAAGATGGCGCCGGTGCTGCGGCAGGTCTACGACCAGATGCCGAATCCCAAGTGGGTGATCTCCATGGGGGTCTGCGCGTCGTCCGGCGGCATGTTCAACAACTACGCGATCGTCCAGGGCGTCGACCACATCGTCCCGGTCGACATCTATCTCCCCGGCTGCCCGCCACGGCCGGAGATGCTGATGGACGCGATCCTCAAGCTCCACCAGAAGATCCAGACGTCCAAGCTCGGCGTGAACGCGGAGGAAGCGGCCCGCGAGGCCGAGGAAGCCGCGCTCAAGGCGCTCCCCACCATCGAGATGAAGGGGCTGCTGCGATGAGCGACGCGAACGGCAAGAACGGTGCGAACGGCACCGGCGGCTCGAACGGGGTGAACCCCGAGAAGGACCTCGCCGCCTCCAACCTCCCCGGCCAGCGCGGCGACGGCGGTGAGGAGATCCGCGTCCAGCGCGGGATGTTCGGCGCCGACAACGGCGGCGACACCTCCGGCTACGGCGGCCTCGTCCGCTCCATCCGCCTCCCCGGCTCCGCGAACCGCCCCTACGGCGGATGGTTCGACGAGGTCGCCGACGAACTGGAGGGCGCCCTGGAGGAACAGGGCCTCGTCCCCGAGAACGTGATCGACAAGACGGTCGTCGACCGGGGCGAGATCACCTTCCACATCGAGCGCGAGCACCTGCTCCGCGTCGCCCGGACCCTCCGCGACGACCCGGCCCTCCGCTTCGAGCTGTGCACCGGCGTCTCCGGCGTGCACTACCCCGGCGACAAGGGCCGCGAGCTGCACGCCGTCTACCACCTGCGCTCGATCACCCACAACCGGCTGATCCGCCTGGAGGTCTCCGCCCCCGACGCCGACCCGCACATCCCGTCGCTGGTGCCCGTCTACCCGACCAACGACTGGCACGAGCGCGAGACGTACGACTTCTTCGGCATCGTCTTCGACGGCCACCCCGCGCTGACGCGGATCATGATGCCGGACGACTGGCAGGGCTTCCCACAGCGCAAGGACTACCCCCTCGGCGGCATCCCCGTCGAGTACAAGGGCGCCCAGATCCCGGCTCCGGACCAGCGGAGGTCGTACTCATGAGCACGCAGCACGCATCCGCCGCATCAGCCGCCTCGGCGCGCGAGACCACCGAGGGCACCGTCTACACGGTCACCGGCGGCGACTGGGACGAGGTCGCCGAGACCGCGGCGAAGTCCGACGACGAGCGCATCATCGTCAACATGGGCCCCCAGCACCCCTCCACGCACGGGGTGCTCCGGCTCATCCTGGAGATCGACGGCGAGACCGTCACCGAGGCCCGCTGCGGCATCGGCTACCTCCACACCGGCATCGAGAAGAACCTCGAGTACCGCACGTGGACGCAGGGCACCACGTTCGTGACGCGCATGGACTACCTCACGCCGTTCTTCAACGAGACGGCGTACTGCCTCGCCGTGGAGAAGCTCCTCGGCATCGAGGACCAGATCCCGGACCGCGCCTCGATCATCCGCGTGCTCCTCATGGAGCTGAACCGGCTCTCCTCCCACCTGGTCTGCATCGCCACCGGCGGCATGGAACTGGGCGCCACCACGATCATGATCTACGGCTTCCGTGATCGTGAACTCATTCTCGACATCTACGAGTTGATCACCGGCCTGCGCATGAACCACGCGTACATCCGGCCCGGCGGACTCGCCCAGGACCTGCCGCCCGGCGCGGTGGACCAGATCCGCGAGTTCGTGAAGAAGATGCAGAAGAACCTGCCCGAGTACGACAAGCTCGCCACCGGGAACCCCATCTTCAAGGCCCGTATGCAGGACGTCGGCTACCTCGACCTCTCCGGCTGCATGGCCCTCGGCGCCACCGGTCCCATCCTCCGCTCCGCGGGCCTCCCGCACGACCTGCGCAAGGCCCAGCCGTACTGCGGCTACGAGACGTACGACTTCGACGTCCCGACCGCCGACACCTGCGACTCCTACGGCCGCTTCCTGATCCGCCTCGAGGAGATGCGCCAGTCCCTGCGGATCGTCGAACAGTGCCTGGACCGGCTGCAGCCCGGCCCGGTCATGGTCGCCGACAAGAAGATCGCCTGGCCCGCCCAGCTCGCCCTGGGACCGGACGGACTCGGCAACTCCCTGGACCACATCAAGAAGATCATGGGCACCTCCATGGAGGCCCTGATCCACCACTTCAAGCTGGTGACCGAGGGCTTCCGCGTCCCGCCGGGACAGGCGTACACGGCGGTCGAGTCGCCCAAGGGCGAACTCGGGGTGCACGTCGTGTCCGACGGAGGCACCCGCCCCTTCCGGGTCCACTACCGCGACCCGTCCTTCACCAATCTGCAGGCCATGGCGGCGATGTGCGAGGGCGGCCAGGTCGCCGACGTCATCGTCGCCGTCGCGTCCATCGACCCCGTGATGGGAGGCGTCGACCGGTGACCACCACCCCCGAGGGCGTCAGCCTGGGCATGCCGCAACTGCCCGCGCCCGACTACCCGGACGACGTTCGAGCCCGGCTGGAGCGGGACGCGGCGGCCGTCATCGCCCGCTACCCGGACTCCCGGTCCGCCCTCCTGCCGTTGCTGCATCTCGTGCAGTCGGAGGAGGGCCATGTCACCCGCACCGGCATGCGGTTCTGTGCCGAGGTGCTCGGCCTGACCACGGCCGAGGTCACCGCCGTCGCCACCTTCTACTCCATGTACCGGCGCAAGCCGAGCGGTGACTACCAGGTGGGCGTCTGCACCAACACCCTCTGCGCCGTGATGGGCGGCGACGCGATCTTCGAGGCGCTGCAGGACCACCTCGGGGTCGGCAACGGCGGGACCACCGACGACGGCAAGGTCACCCTGGAGCACATCGAGTGCAACGCGGCCTGCGACTTCGCGCCGGTCGTGATGGTCAACTGGGAGTTCTTCGACAACCAGACCGTGGACAGCGCCAAGCGCCTCGTCGACGACCTGCGCGCGGGAGCACAGGTCGAGCCCACGCGCGGGGCGCCGCTGTGCACCTTCAAGGACACCGCGCGGATCCTCGCCGGCTTCCCCGACGAGCGGCCAGGGGCCGTCGAGGCGAGCGGCGGTGCGGGACCCGCGTCGCTGGTCGGCCTCCGCCTGGCCAGGGGAGAGGCCGCACCCGCGCGCGTGGTCCATCCGCGGGACGGCGGCCCACACGACGAGCCGCACGACAAGGTGCACGAGCCGTCACCCAGCGAGCACCTCAGCTCGCACGACGCGCCGCAGGACACATCGGCCTCCGACCCAGCCCATCCGGCAGGGCCTGCAGCCGAGGAGGGGGAGTGATGACGTTGGCACCCGAGATCAAGGGCACCAGCCCGGAGAAGCTGCTCGCACCCGTGCTGTCGGCCTTCTGGGACGAGGACAGGCCATGGTCGCTCGACGTCTACCGAAGGCACGAGGGATACGAGGGGCTGCGCAAGGCGCTGGCCATGTCACCGGACGACGTCATCGCGTACGTCAAGGAGTCCGGACTGCGCGGCCGTGGCGGCGCGGGATTCCCGACCGGAATGAAATGGCAGTTCATTCCTCAAGGTGATGGAAAACCACATTATCTAGTTGTCAACGCCGACGAGTCGGAGCCCGGAACGTGCAAGGACATTCCGCTCCTCTTCGCGAACCCGCATAGCCTCATCGAGGGCATCGTCATCGCCTGTTATGCCATCAGGTCTTCGCATGCCTTCATCTATCTGCGTGGTGAAGTCGTCCCCGTCCTGCGGCGGTTGCACGAGGCCGTACGTGAGGCCTACGAGGCGGGCTTCCTCGGCGAGAACATCCTGGGCAGCGGACTCGACCTCCAGCTCACCGTGCACGCGGGCGCGGGCGCGTACATCTGCGGTGAGGAGACCGCACTGCTCGACTCGCTCGAAGGCCGCCGTGGTCAACCGCGGCTGCGTCCCCCCTTTCCTGCTGTCGAGGGCCTCTACGCGTGCCCGACTGTCGTGAATAACGTCGAATCCATCGCGTCAGTTCCCGCCATCCTGCAAAAAGGCAAGGAATGGTTCAGGTCGATGGGCAGCGAGAAGTCCCCCGGCTTCACGCTCTACTCGCTCAGCGGCCATGTCGCCTCCCCCGGTCAGTACGAGGCCCCGCTCGGCATCACACTCCGCCAGCTCCTGGAGATGAGCGGCGGAATGCGACCCGGGCATCGCCTCAAGTTCTGGACGCCGGGCGGCTCCTCGACCCCGATGTTCACCGACGAGCACCTCGACGTCCCTCTTGACTACGAAGGAGTGGGTGCCGCGGGTTCCATGCTCGGCACGAAAGCACTCCAGTGCTTCGACGAGACGACCTGCGTCGTACGGGCGGTCACCCGCTGGACCGAGTTCTACGCCCACGAGTCCTGCGGCAAGTGCACACCCTGCCGTGAAGGCACCTACTGGCTGGTGCAGTTGCTGCGCGACATCGAGGCCGGCAAGGGCGTCATGAGCGACCTCGACAAGCTGAACGACATCGCCGACAACATCAACGGCAAGTCCTTCTGCGCCCTGGGCGACGGCGCCGCCTCGCCGATCTTCTCCTCCCTCAAGTACTTCCGCGCGGAGTACGAGGACCACATCACGGGCCGGGGCTGCCCCTTCGACCCGGCCAAGTCGACCGCCTGGGCCGACACGGACAAGCACGCGGAGGTGAACGCATGACTGTGACCACCAGCGCTCCCTCCGGCGGAGGCGAGGCGGCGGTCCCGCCGGAAGATCTCGTCTCGCTGAAGATCGACGGTGTCGACATCAGCGTGCCCAAGGGCACCCTGGTCATCCGGGCCGCCGAACAGCTCGGCATCGAGATCCCCCGCTTCTGCGACCACCCGCTGCTCGATCCCGCCGGTGCGTGCCGCCAGTGCATCGTCGAGGTCGAGGGCCAGCGCAAGCCCATGGCGTCCTGCACGATCACCTGTACGGACGGGATGGTCGTCAAGACTCACCTCACCTCGCCCGTCGCGGAGAAGGCCCAGAAGGGTGTGATGGAGCTCCTGCTCATCAACCACCCGCTGGACTGCCCCGTCTGCGACAAGGGCGGCGAGTGCCCGCTGCAGAACCAGGCCATGTCGCACGGCCACTCCGAGTCCCGCTTCGAGGGCCGCAAGCGGACGTACGAGAAGCCCGTGCCGATCTCCACACAGGTGCTGCTCGACCGCGAGCGGTGCGTGCTGTGCGCCCGCTGCACCCGGTTCTCCAACCAGGTCGCGGGCGACCCGATGATCGAATTGATCGAGCGGGGTGCCCTCCAGCAGGTCGGCACCGGCGAGGGCGACCCCTTCGAGTCGTACTTCTCCGGCAACACCATCCAGATCTGCCCGGTCGGCGCACTGACCTCGGCGGCGTACCGATTCCGCTCCCGGCCCTTCGACCTCGTCTCCTCGCCGTCCGTCTGCGAGCACTGCTCCGGCGGCTGCGCCACCCGCACCGACCACCGGCGCGGCAAGGTCATGCGGCGGCTCGCGGCCAACGACCCCGAGGTCAACGAGGAGTGGATCTGCGACAAGGGGCGGTTCGCGTTCCGGTACGCGCAGCGCCCGGACCGGCTGACCACCCCGCTGGTCCGCAACGCGGAGGGCGTGCTGGAGCCCGCGTCCTGGCCGGAGGCCCTGGAGGCCGCCGCCCAGGGGCTTCTCGCCGCACGCGGCCGGGCCGGTGTCCTGACAGGCGGCCGGCTCACCGTCGAGGACGCGTACGCGTACAGCAAGTTCGCGCGCGTGGCCCTCGACACCAACGACATCGACTTCCGCGCGCGCGTGCACAGCGGTGAGGAGGCCGACTTCCTCGCCGCCCGGGTCGCCGGACGCGGACGCGACCTCGACGGTACGGGCGTCACGTACACCGCCCTGGAGAAGGCGCCCGCCGTGCTGCTGGTCGGGTTCGAGGCCGAGGAGGAGGCGCCCGGCGTCTTCCTGAGGCTGCGCAAGGCCTGGCGGGGGCACAAGCAGCAGGTGTTCTCGCTGGCCACCCACGCCACCCGGGGCCTGGAGAAGGCCGGCGGCACGCTGCTGCCGGCCGCGCCCGGCACCGAGACCGAGTGGCTGGACGCCCTCGCGAGCGGGTTCGGCCTGGAGGACGACGGCGTCAAGGCATCCGAGGCGCTGCGCACCGAGGGCGCGGTGATCGTCGTCGGGGAGCGGCTCGCGGCCGTGGCGGGCGGGCTCACCGCCGCCGTACGGGCCGCGTCCCTCACCGGCGCGAAGCTGGTGTGGATCCCGCGCCGGGCCGGGGAACGCGCCGCCGTCGAGGCGGGCGCACTGCCGTCGGCGCTGCCGGGCGGGCGTCCGGCCACCGACCCGCGCGCGCGGGAGGAGGTCGCCGCCGCCTGGGGCGTCGCCGAGCTCCCCTCGAGGTACGGCCGGGACACCGGGCAGATCGTCGAGGCCGCCGCCACCGGAGAGCTCGGGGCCCTGGTGGTGGCGGGTGTGGAAGTCGCCGATCTGCCCGACCCGGCACGCGCGCGCGAGGCACTGTCCGCCGTGGGCTTCCTGGTGTCGCTGGAACTGCGGCCCAGCGAGGTCACCGAGCGGGCGGACGTCGTCCTCCCGGTCGCCGCCGTCGCCGAGAAGGCGGGCACCTTCGTCAACTGGGAAGGCCGCGTGCGGATGTTCGAGGCCGCGTTGAAGCCCGACCAGATGACCCGCCGGGTGGCACCCACCGACGGACGGGTGCTCCAGATGCTGGCCGACGCCATGGACGTCCACCTGGGGCTGCCCGATCTGCGCACCACGCGCGCGGAGCTGGACCGGCTCGGGGCGTGGGGCGGGCCGAAGGCCAACGAGCCGGTGGAGGTCGCGGCCCAACTGCCGCGCCCGGCCGCCGGGGAGGCCGTACTGGCCGGGCACCGGCTGCTGCTCGACCAGGGCCGTCTCCAGGACGGCGACGAGGCGCTCGCCGGGACACGGCACGCCGCACGCGCGCGCGTGTCCGCCGCCACGGCCGCCGAGGCGGGCGTCAAGAACGGCGACGTCCTCGCGGTCAGCGGCCCCGCCGGGGTCGTCGAACTGCCGCTGCAGATCACCGAGATGCCCGACCGCGTCGTCTGGCTGCCGCTGAACTCCACCGGCTCGGGCGTCGGGTCCGACACGGGGGCGACGCCCGGCGCACTCGTCCGTATCGGCCCCGCGACGCTCGCCGCCGAGGCCCCCGAGGAGGTGGAGGCATGAGCCCTTTCCTCGCCGCTGAAGACCTCTCGATGTTCGGCCGTGACCCCTGGTGGCTGGTCGTCGTCAAGGCGGTGTTCTGCTTCGCCTTCCTGATGATCACCGTGCTCTTCTCCATCGTGTGGGAGCGCAAGGTCGTGGCCTGGATGCAGCTGCGCATCGGCCCCAACCGGCACGGTCCCTGGGGCATGCTCCAGTCGCTCGCCGACGGCATCAAGCTGATGCTCAAGGAAGACGTCATCGTCAAACGCGCGGACAAGGTCGTCTACGTCCTCGCACCGATCGTCGCGGCCATCCCGGCCTTCATGGCGATCGCCGTGATCCCCTTCGGTCCGGCCGGCAACGAGATCTCGATCTTCGGCCAGCGCACCACGATGCAGCTCACCGACCTGCCGATCGCGATGCTCTACATCCTCGCGGTCGCCTCGGTCGGCATCTACGGCATCGTCCTGGCGGGCTGGAGCTCCGGCTCCACCTATCCGCTGCTGGGCGGCCTGCGTTCCTGCGCCCAGATGATCTCGTACGAGATCGCCATGGGCGCCGCGTTCGCCTCCGTCTTCCTCTACTCCGGGTCGATGTCGACGTCGGCGATCGTCGAGGCGCAGCAGGACCGCTGGTACATCGTGCTGCTGCCGGTCTCGTTCGTGATCTACATCGTGACCATGGTCGGTGAGACCAATCGCGCCCCCTTCGACATGCCGGAGTCCGAGGGCGACCTGGTCGGCGGCTTCAACACCGAGTACTCGTCGATCAAGTTCGCGATGTTCATGCTCGCCGAGTACGTCAACATGGTGACCGTCTCGGCCGTGTCGGTGACGCTGTTCCTCGGCGGCTGGCGGGCACCCTGGCCCATCAGCACCTTCTGGGAGGGCGCCAACCACGGCTGGTGGCCGATGCTCTGGTTCGTGGTGAAGGTGCAGCTGCTGCTGTTCTTCTTCATCTGGCTGCGCGGCACCCTCCCGCGCGTCCGCTACGACCAGCTGATGAAGCTCGGCTGGAAGGTCCTCCTCCCGGTCTCCGTGGTCTGGCTGATGCTCGTCGCGACCGTACGGACCCTCAGGAACGAGAACTACGACTTCGCCGAGATCGCCCTGTACGTCGCCGGCGCCGTCATCGTCCTCTTCCTGCTCTCGGTCATCGCGGACATGCTCCGCGACCGGCGCGAGGCACAGGACAAGCCCGCCGGACCGGCCGCCTTCGACCCGATGGCCGGAGGGTTCCCCGTACCGCCCCTGCCCGGACAGACCCTCCCGCCGGTGCCGCGCAGGCGTCCGCGCCGCGAGCGGGAGCTGATTGTCAGTGGTGGGTCCGATACTGACAGTGACGGATCTTCGAATGGGAGGGAGGCGTCCGATGGCTGAGGAGCCGAAAGAGAGCAAGCAGGGGTTCCAGAACCCCGTCGCCGGCTTCGGCGTGACCTTCAAGGCCATGTTCAAGAAGCGGCTGACCGAGCAGTATCCGGAGGAGCAGAAGACCACGGCCCCGCGGTTCCACGGCCGGCACCAGCTCAACCGCCATCCGGACGGCCTGGAGAAGTGCGTCGGCTGCGAGCTGTGCGCCTGGGCGTGTCCCGCCGACGCCATCTACGTGGAGGGCGCCGACAACACGGACGAGGAGCGCTACTCCCCGGGCGAGCGGTACGGCCGCGTCTACCAGATCAACTACGCCCGCTGCATCCTGTGCGGCCTGTGCATCGAGGCGTGCCCCACGCGCGCGCTCACGATGACCAACGAGTTCGAGCTGGCGGACAGCAGCCGCGCCAACCTCATCTACACCAAGGAGCAGCTGCTCGCCGGCCTGGAAGACGGCATGGTCGACACGCCCCACGCGATCTACCCGGGCACCGACGAGCAGGACTACTACCGGGGCCTGGTCACCGAGGCCGCGCCCGGTACGGAGCGTCAAGTGGCCCTCTCCAAGGGAGAGGTCCCGCAGGAGGCCGGCTCCACCTTCGGTGAGGACGAGCCGGCGTCGGAGAAGGTGATCCGCCGATGACGCAGCAACTCGCCGCCGCGGCCACTCTTTCCGCCGGCACCTCCACCGGTGAGGCCTTCCAGTTCTGGGTGCTCGGCACGATCGCCGTGATCGGAGCCCTGTGCACCGTCTTCATGAAGAAGGCCGTGCACAGCGCGCTCTGCCTCGCCGGCACCATGATCATCCTGGCCGTCTTCTATCTGGCCAACGGCGCCTACTTCCTGGGCATCGTGCAGATCGTCGTCTACACCGGCGCGATCATGATGCTGTTCCTGTTCGTGGTGATGCTCGTCGGCGTCACCGCGGCGGACTCCCTGAAGGAGACCATCAAGGGCCAGCGCTGGCTGGCCCTCCTCTGCGGTCTCGGCTTCGGCATCCTGCTGATCGCGGGCATCGGCAACGCCTCGCTCACGGAGTTCAACGGCCTCGGCACGGCGAACGCGGGCGGCAACGTGGAGGGCCTCGCGGCCCTGATCTTCACCGACTACGTGTTCGCCTTCGAACTCACCGGCGCCCTGCTCATCACGGCCGCCGTCGGCGCCATGGTCCTCACCCACCGTGAGCGCACCGAACGCGCCAAGACCCAGCGCGAGCTGGCCGAACAGCGCGTACGCGAGGGCAAGCACCTCCCGCCGCTGCCGGCCCCCGGGGTGTACGCCCGGCACAACGCGGTCGACATCGCGGGCCTGCTGCCCGACGGCACCCCGTCCGAGCTGACCGTCAGCAAGACGCTGCGGGACCGGGGCCAGATCCGCGACGTGTCGACGGAGGCGCTGAACGACCTCAAGGCCCTGGAGCAGCGCGCCGAGGACCGCCTGGAGCGCTCCAACAGCGGAAGCGGCGGACGCAGCGGAACCAGCGCAAGCAACGGGAAGAGCGGGGAGGCATCGAAGTGAATCCCGTCAACTACCTGTATCTCGCCGCCCTGCTGTTCACGATCGGCGCCACCGGCGTCCTGATCAGGCGGAACGCGATCGTGGTGTTCATGTGCGTCGAGCTGATGCTCAACGCCTGCAACCTCGCCCTGGTCGCCTTCTCCCGGATGCACGGCAATCTCGACGGCCAGATCATCGCCTTCTTCACGATGGTCGTCGCCGCCGCGGAGGTCGTGGTCGGACTCGCGATCATCGTGTCGCTGTTCCGATCCCGCCACTCGGCCTCGGTCGACGACGCCAGCCTGATGAAGCTGTAAGGGGTCGGAAGAATCGTGGAGAACCTGATTGCGCTGCTGGTGGCGGCGCCACTGCTCGGAGCGGCCGTACTGCTGTGCGGCGGCCGGCGCCTCGACGCCGTCGGCCACTGGATCGGCACGGCCCTCGCCGCCGCCTCCTTCGTCATCGGCGTCGTCCTCTTCGCCGACATGGTCGGCAAGGACGCCGAACACCGCGAGATCGGCCAGCACCTGTTCAGCTGGATCCCCGTCGAGGGCTTCCAGGCCGACGTCGCCTTCCAGCTCGACCAGCTGTCGATGACGTTCGTCCTGCTGATCACCGGAGTCGGCTCGCTCATCCACGTGTACTCCATCGGGTACATGGAGCACGACGAGCGCCGGCGCCGCTTCTTCGGCTATCTGAACCTGTTCCTCGCGGCGATGCTGCTGCTCGTCCTCGCCGACAACTACCTGCTGCTGTACGTCGGCTGGGAAGGCGTCGGCCTCGCCTCCTACCTGCTGATCGGCTTCTGGCAGCACAAGCCCAGCGCCGCCACCGCCGCGAAGAAGGCCTTCCTGGTCAACCGCGTCGGCGACGTGGGCCTGTCCATCGCCATCATGCTGATGTTCACCACCTTCGGGACCTTCGCCTTCGGGCCGGTCCTGGAGGCCACCGGCCAGACGAGCGAGGGCACGCTCACCGCGATCGCCCTGATGCTGCTGCTGGCCGCCTGCGGCAAGTCCGCCCAGGTGCCGCTGCAGTCCTGGCTCGGGGACGCGATGGAGGGCCCGACCCCGGTCTCGGCCCTCATCCACGCCGCGACCATGGTGACCGCCGGTGTCTATCTGATCGTCCGCTCCGCCGACATCTTCAACGCCGCCCCGGACGCGCAGCTGGTCACGACCATCGTCGGCGCGGTCACGCTCCTCTTCGGTGCGATCGTCGGTTGCGCGAAGGACGACATCAAGAAGGCCCTCGCGGGCTCGACGATGTCCCAGATCGGCTACATGGTGCTGGCCGCCGGCCTCGGCCCCATCGGCTACGTCTTCGCGATCATGCACCTGGTGACGCACGGCTTCTTCAAGGCCGGCCTGTTCCTCGGCGCCGGCTCGGTCATGCACGGCATGAACGACGAGGTCGACATGCGTAAGTACGGCGGCCTGCGCAAGTACATGCCGGTCACCTTCGTGACGTTCGGCCTCGGCTACCTCGCCATCATCGGCTTCCCCGGTCTGTCCGGCTTCTTCTCCAAAGACAAGATCATCGAGGCGGCGTTCGCCAAGGGCGGCACCGAGGGCTGGATCCTCGGCGGCGTGGCCCTGCTGGGCGCGGCCATCACCGCGTACTACATGACGCGCGTGATGCTGATGACGTTCTTCGGCGAGGAGCGCTGGCGCAACCAGCCGACAGCCTCCCCGGCGGAGCCGGACGTGGAGCCGGCCGCGCAACACCACGGCGCCGCTGCGTCTGATCATGTCGCTGCCGCGACGGCCGAGCCGCACCCGCACGAGTCGCCCAAGGTCATGACGATCCCCATGATCGTGCTGGCGGTCGGGTCGGTCTTCGGCGGCGCGTTCTTCAGCATCGGCGACCGGTTCATCCACTGGCTGGAGCCCGTCACCGACCACGCGCACGGCCACCCGCCGATCAGCGCGGCGGCGGTCACCTCGGCCACGGTCGCCGTGATGGTCATCGGCGTCGGCCTCGCCTGGCTCCAGTACGGGCGCAAGCCCGTCCCCGTCGTCGCCCCGCGCGGATCGCTGCTCACCCGGGCCGCCCGGCGCGACCTCCTCCAGGACGACTTCAACCACGTCGTCCTCGTACGCGGCGGAGAGCACCTCACGCGCTCCCTCGTGTACGTGGACCACACCCTGGTCGACGGCGTCGTCAACGGCACGGCGGCCTCCATGGGCGGCCTCTCCGGCCGGCTGCGCCGCATCCAGAACGGCTATGCCCGGTCGTACGCGGTCTCGATGTTCGGCGGCGCTGCGATCCTCATCGCCGCGACCCTGCTGATGAGGGCGGTCTGATACCGATGTCCTTTCCTCTGCTGACTGCGACGGCGGCGCTCCCGGCCCTCGGGGCGATCGCCACGGCCGCCGTACCGGCCGCGCGCCGCACCGCCGCGAAATGGCTGGCGCTGATCGTCTCGCTGGCCACGCTCGTGCTCGCGCTGACCGTCCTGGTCCGCTTCGACCCGGGCGGCGACCGCTACCAACTGACCGAGTCCCACGCCTGGATCGCGGACTTCGGCGTCCGGTACGAGCTGGGCGTGGACGGCATCGCGGTGGCGCTCATCGCGCTCACCGCCCTGCTGATCCCGTTCATCATCCTCGCGGGCTGGCACGACGCCGACCCGCTGGAGACCGGGAACAAAAGGTGGCGTCCCACGCAGGGCTTCTTCGCCCTGATCCTGGCCGTCGAGGCGATGGTGATCATCTCCTTCGAGGCCACCGACGTCTTCCTCTTCTACATCTTCTTCGAAGCCATGCTCATCCCGATGTACTTCCTCATCGGCGGCTTCGGGGACCGGGCCCACGAGCACGGCGAGGAGACGGCGTCCACGCAACGCTCGTACGCCGCCGTGAAGTTCCTCCTCTACAACCTGGTCGGCGGTCTGATCATGCTGGCCGCGGTCATCGGCCTGTACGTGGTCGCCGGGAACTTCTCACTCCCGGAGATCGCCGAGGCCCGCGCCAACGGCTCCCTGGAGATGGCGACCGACACCGAGCGGTGGCTGTTCCTGGGCTTCTTCTTCGCCTTCGCGGTGAAGGCGCCCCTGTGGCCGCTGCACACCTGGCTGCCCAACGCCATGGGCGAGGCCACCGCCCCGGTCGCCGTCCTCATCACGGCGGTCGTCGACAAGGTCGGCACCTTCGCGATGCTCCGCTTCTGCCTGGGGCTGTTCCCGGAGGCCAGCGCGTGGGCGACGCCCGCGATCCTCGTCCTGGCGCTCATCAGCATCATCTACGGGGCACTGCTCGCGGTCGGCCAGCGCGACATCAAGCGGTTGGTGGCGTACGCGTCGATCTCGCACTTCGGGTTCATCATCATGGGCATCTTCGCGATGACCAGCCAGGGCCAGTCCGGCGCGACGCTCTACATGGTCAACCACGGCATCTCGACAGCCGCGTTGATGCTGGTCGCCGGCTTCCTGATCTCGCGGCGCGGGTCGCGGCTCATCGCCGACTACGGCGGTGTGCAGAAGGTCGCGCCGGTGCTCGCCGGCACCTTCCTGATCGGTGGCCTCGCGACACTGTCGCTGCCCGGACTCGCCCCGTTCGTCAGTGAGTTCCTGGTCCTCGTCGGCACGTTCGCGCGCTACCCGGTGATCGGGATCATCGCCACCGTCGGCATCGTCCTCGCCGCGCTCTACGTCCTCGTCCTCTACCAGCGGACGATGACGGGCCCGGTCAAGGCCGAGGTCGAGGGGATGCCCGACCTGAGGGTGCGGGAACTCGTGGTGGTCGCCCCGCTGGTCGTGCTGCTGATCTTCCTGGGCGTCTATCCGAAGCCGCTCACCGACATCGTCAACCCGGCGGTCGAGCACACCATGTCCGACGTCCAGAAGAAGGACCCCCAGCCCGAGGTGGAGGCGGCCAAGTGAGCGCATCAGCCGTCCACAGCCTGTGGACAACCGCGGCCGACCCGATCACGAAGATCGACGCGCCGAAGATCGAATACGGGCAATTGTCGCCCACACTGATCGTCATCGGGGCGGCGATCATCGGGGTACTGGTCGAGGCCTTCGTGCCACGCAAATCCCGCTACTACGCCCAGGTGTTCGTCTCCGTCGTCGCCCTCGCGGCCGCCTTCGCCGCGGTCGTCGCGCTCGCGGCGGGCGGATACGGCACCACGAAGGCCGGCATCGCGGCCATGGGCGCCATCGCCGTGGACGGACCGGCCCTGTTCCTGCAGGGCACGATCCTCCTGGCCGGCATCCTCGGCGTCTTCACCTTCGCCGAACGGCGCCTCGACCCCGAGGCGCACGGCAACCGGGTCGACTCCTTCGCCGCACAGGCCGCCTCCGTGCCCGGCAGCGACAGCGAGAAGGCCGCGGTCAAGGCCGGATTCACCACCACCGAGGT
The DNA here is from genome assembly GCF_053592095.1 of Streptomyces sp. NPDC002787. Classification (NCBI taxonomy): domain Bacteria; kingdom Bacillati; phylum Actinomycetota; class Actinomycetes; order Kitasatosporales; family Streptomycetaceae; genus Streptomyces; species Streptomyces sp. NPDC002787. Next base: position 28,608 of record NZ_JBSFVC010000005.1, read on the forward strand.
CTTCCCGCTGCTGCTCTTCGCGATCGGCGGAATGCTGATCTTCCCGGCGGCCAACGACCTGCTGACCCTGTTCATCGCCCTGGAAGTCTTCTCCCTCCCGCTCTACCTGCTGTGCGCCGTGGCCCGCCGCAAGCGGCTCATGTCGCAGGAGGCCGCGGTCAAGTACTTCCTGCTCGGCGCCTTCGCCTCCGCCTTCACCCTCTTCGGCATCGCACTGCTGTACGGCTACGCGGGCTCGGTGAAGTACGCGACGATCGCCCAGGTCGTCGACGGCACGGTCGGAGAGCTCAACCCCGCCCTCGCCGACACCATGGGCAACGACGCGCTGCTGCTCATCGGCGCCGCCATGGTCGTCATGGGCCTGCTGTTCAAGGTCGGCGCGGTGCCGTTCCACATGTGGACGCCGGACGTCTACCAGGGCGCCCCCACGCCGGTCACCGGCTTCATGGCGGCGGCGACCAAGGTGGCCGCCTTCGGCGCGCTGCTCAGGCTCCTGTACGTCGTCCTGCCCGGCCTGCGCTGGGACTGGCGGCCGGTCATGTGGGCCGTCGCCATCGTCACCATGCTGGCCGGCGCCATCGTCGCCATCACCCAGACCGACATCAAGCGCCTGCTCGCCTACTCGTCGATCGCGCACGCCGGCTTCATCCTCGCCGGTGTCATCGCGGCCTCGCCCGACGGCGTCTCCTCGGTGCTCTTCTACCTGGGCGCCTACTCCTTCGTGACGATCGGCGCGTTCGCCGTGGTGACGCTGGTGCGCGACGCGGGCGGCGAGGCGACACACCTGTCCAAGTGGGCCGGGCTCGGACGCAGGTCACCGCTGGTGGCGGCCGTGTTCGCGGTCTTCCTGCTGGCCTTCGCGGGCATCCCGCTGACCTCCGGGTTCGCCGGGAAGTTCGCCGTGTTCAAGGCGGCGGCGGAGGGCGGCGCGGGCGCGATCGTCGTGGTGGGTGTGATCTCCTCGGCCATCGCCGCGTTCTTCTACATCCGCGTGATCGTGCTCATGTTCTTCAGCGAGCCGCGCCCCGAGGGGCCGACCGTCGCCGTGCCGTCACCGCTGACCATGACCGCGATCGCGGTCGGCGTGGCCGTCACCCTGGTACTCGGCGTCGCGCCGCAGTACTTCCTGGACCTGGCGGGACAGGCGGGGGTCTTCGTGCGGTAGCGCTCCGCTCGGTGGTTCGCATGCGGCGGGACCCGGCCCCGGTGGGGGCCGGGTCCCGCTGTCCGTACCGGGCCTGGCGCGCCCCATGCGGGTGGAGCCTGTGGATAACTCCGAGGCTGTCGGTGCGGGCGCCTATCGTGGCAAGGGCTGGAGGAAGCACGGGCGGCACAGGACGTAAGGGCGCGGGGGACGAACCATGATCGGGACGGGCGGGACGAGTGTGATGACGGACGAGGGCAGGACGGCCGGACCGGTAGCGGGCGGTACGGCTCGTGGGCCGGGCGGAGGGGCCGTGGGCGCGGGACGCGGGGCGGAGAGCGAGGCGCTGGCCGTGCTCCACCGGGTCTTCGGGTACGACGCCTTCCGGGGCGAGCAGGAAGCGGTCATCGAGCACGTGGTCGCGGGCGGCGACGCCGTCGTGCTCATGCCGACCGGCGGCGGCAAGTCCCTCTGCTACCAGATTCCGTCCCTGGTCAGGCCCGGTACGGGCATTGTGGTCTCGCCCCTGATCGCGCTGATGCAGGACCAGGTGGACGCGCTGCGGGCGCTGGGCGTCCGCGCCGGGTTCATCAACTCGACGCAGGACTTCGACGAGCGGCGCGTGGTCGAGGCGGAGTTCCTCGCGGGGGAGCTGGACCTCCTCTACCTCGCTCCGGAGCGGCTGCGGCTGGACACCACGCTGGATCTGCTCGGACGCGGCAAGATCTCGGTGTTCGCGATCGACGAGGCGCACTGCGTCTCCCAGTGGGGACACGACTTCCGGCCCGACTACCTGTCCCTCTCCCTGCTGGGCGAGCGCTGGCCGGACGTGCCGCGCATCGCGCTCACCGCGACCGCCACCCGCGCGACGCACCGCGAGATCACCGAGCGGCTGGCCATGCCCCGGGCCAGGCACTTCGAGGCCAGCTTCGACCGGCCCAACATCCAGTACCGGATCGTGCCCAAGGCCGACCCGAAGAAGCAGCTGCTGTCCTTCCTGCGCCAGGAGCACGCCGGCGACGCGGGCATCGTCTACTGCCTGTCCCGGAACTCCGTCGAGCGGACGGCGGAGTTCCTGAGCAAGAACGGCATCGAGGCGGTGCCGTACCACGCGGGCCTCGACGCGGGCACGCGCGCGGCACACCAGTCGCGGTTCCTGCGGGAGGAAGGGCTCGTGGTCGTCGCCACGATCGCCTTCGGCATGGGCATCGACAAGCCCGACGTACGGTTCGTCGCGCACCTGGACCTGCCGAAGTCGGTGGAGGGCTACTACCAGGAGACCGGCCGCGCCGGCCGCGACGGGCTGCCCTCCACGGCATGGATGGCGTACGGCCTGAACGACGTCATACAGCAGCGGAAGATGATCCAGGGCAGCGAGGGCGACGAAGCGTTCCGCCGCCGGGCCGCCGCCCACCTGGACGCGATGCTGGCCCTCTGCGAGACCGCCCAGTGCAGGCGCGGTCAGCTGCTCCAGTACTTCGGCCAGGAACCGCGGGCCGACGGCTGCGGCAACTGCGACACCTGTCTCGTACCGCCGGAGACCTGGGACGGCACCGTCGCCGCGCAGAAGGTCCTCTCCACGGTGGTGCGGCTGCAGCGGGAGCGCGGGCAGAAGTTCGGCGCCGTGCAAATCGTCGACATCCTGCTGGGGAAGAGGACCGCCAAGGTCATCCAGTTCGACCACGACCAGCTCTCCGTCTTCGGCATCGGCGAGGACCTGGCCGAGGGCGAATGGCGGGGCGTCGTACGGCAGTTGCTGGCTCAGGGACTCCTCGCGGTCGAGGGCGAGTACGGCACGCTCGTGCTCACCGAGCAGAGCGGGGCGGTGCTGCGGCGGGAGCGGGAGGTGCCGTTGCGCAAGGAGCCGAAGAAGCCGGTGACCTCGCGGTCGGCGTCGGGCGCATCGGGCGCATCCGGGTCCTCGGGCTCCGGCCGGGGCGAGCGCAAGGCCAAGGCGGCGGCCGTCGAGCTGTCGGAGGAGCTGGTCCCCGTCTTCGAGGCCCTGCGCGCCTGGCGCGCCGAACAGGCCCGCGAACAGGGCGTCCCCGCGTACGTCATCTTCCACGACGCCACCCTCCGCGAGATCGCGGCGACGGGGCCGACCTCCGTCGCCGAGCTCGGCACCATCAGCGGAATCGGCGAGAAGAAGCTGGCGACGTACGGGGAGGGCGTACTGGGGGTGCTCGCTTCGCTGGGCGGGGCTTCCGACGAGGCTTCCGACGGGTCGTCGGCGTCGGAGTCGGCCTCGGGGCCGGCGCCGAGGGGAAGGGGCGCGTCCGGCTCGGGTTCGGAGGGCGAGTCGGGAGACGACTTCGACTGGCCTGATGTGGAGCCGGAGCCGGAGCATGACGATTGGGCCTAGCACGGCGACCCGGTGACCAGGGAGGACCCGCGCCCCGAAAGGGGCGCGGGAAACTGCGCGAGCGAGCACGGCGGACGGGACCTCGCCCACGGTGGGGCCCCCACGGCGGACAGGCGCCGACCGCCCCCGCCCGGAGGGCCCCCGCGCTATCCCCGGGCCACGATCTTGCCGGTGACCTCGCCCAGCCCCACCCTCGTCCCGCCCGGCCCCGGCGCCCACGCGGTGATCGTCACCTCGTCGCCGTCCTCCAGGAACGTGCGCTTGCCGGTCGGGAGGTCGAGGGCGTCGCGCCCGTTCCAGGTGAGTTCGAGGAGGGAGCCCCGCTGGTCGGCGGCGGGCCCGCTGACCGTGCCGGAGCCGTAGAGGTCGCCGGTGCGCAGGGACGCTCCGTTGACGGTCATGTGGGCCAGCTGCTGCGCGGCGGTCCAGTACATCGTGGCGAAGGGCGGCTCGGAGACGACCTGCCCGTTGACGGTCACCGTGAGGCGGAGGTCGTAGCCGCCCGGGTCGACGTCGGGGGCGGAGTCGTCGAGATAGGGGAGCAGCGGGTGCGTGCGGTCCGGCGGGGGCACCCGGGCCTCGTCCAGCGCGTCCAGCGGCGTGATCCAGGCCGAGACCGACGTGGCGAAGGACTTGCCGAGGAACGGCCCCAGGGGGACGTACTCCCAGGCCTGGAGATCGCGCGCGGACCAGTCGTTGAGGAGGCACAGCCCGAACACGTGGTCGCGGAAGTCGCCCAGCTCCACCGGGCGTCCCCTCTCCGAGGGCACCCCCACCACGAAACCGACCTCCGCCTCGATGTCCAGACGGATGGACGGTCCGAACACGGGCGCCGGATCGGCGGGCGCCTTGCGCTGGCCGGACGGACGTACCACCTCCGTGCCGGAGACCACAACGGTGCCGGATCGGCCGTGGTACCCGATGGGCAGATGCTTCCAGTTGGGAGTCAGGGCGTCCGGAGAGTCGGGACGGAAGATCCTGCCCACGTTCCGGGCGTGGTTCTCGGAGGCGTAGAAGTCGACGTAGTCGGCCACCTCGAAGGGGAGGTGGAGGGTCACCGCGGACAGCGGGTGGAAGTGCGGGGCGACCGTCTCCCGGTGGGACGGCACGGTCAGCCAGCCCGTCAACGCCCGCCGCAGGTCCGACCAGGCCGTACGCCCCGCCGCCAGCAGGGGGTTGAGGGTGGGATGGCCCAGGAGCGCGGCGTACGGGGAGCCCAGCGCGCGGGCGGCCGCGGCGATGTCCAGCACATGGTCACCGAGCCGGACACCCACCGTACGAAGGGGATCGGGACCGGAGTCGACGAGGGAGAAGACGCCGTAGGGGAGGTTGTGCGGACCGAAGGGGTGGCCCTCGGGGACGTCGAAGGGATCGCCTTCGGGGACATCGTCGGGGACATCGAAGGGGGGCATCGGGTGCTGCCTCGCTCTCGTGCGTTCCGTCGTACCTCTGGTCGCGGCACACGTTACGGGGCGGTGAAGAGATCGGGGAGTGTCTAAAGAGTTCGTAATGTCCTGATAGGAGAGGGTCGGAGGGAAAGGTTCCGGCTTAGCTTCCTTTCGGGGACGCGGACGGGGTGGGTCCGGGTCCGGTAGGGGGGACACGTGGGGGGACCCGTGGCCAGGGGTACTCGGGCTGCGCCGGTGCAGATGGACCGGGGCGTTCCGGGGCTCGTCGTCAAGTTCGGTGACTATCCGCTGCACCACGGAGGCGTCGGAGCCATCCGCAGTCTGGGGCGGCTCGGCGTGCCGATGTACGCGATCACGGAGGACCGGTACACACCGGCCGCCGCCTCGCGCTATCTGCGGCGGGCGTTCGTATGGCCGACCACCGGGACGGAACAGCCCGGGTGCCTGGTCGAGGGACTGCTGCGCATCGGCCGGGAGATAGGGCGCCCCGCCGTGCTCATCCCGACCGACGAGGAGGCCGCGGTGCTCATCGCCGAGCACCAGGAGGAGCTGGGGTCCCGGTTCCTCTTCCCCCGGGTCGAGGGGAAACTGCCTCGGCGGCTCGCCAGCAAACAGGGCCTGCACGAACTGTGCGCGGAGCACGGGATCTCCAGTCCCGTGAGCTCGTTCCCGCAGTCGTACGACGATGTCGAACGGTTCGCGGAACGGGCCCGCTTCCCCGTGGTGGCCAAGAACCGGGAGGCGTTCGAGCGGCGCAGGCAGCCCGCGGTGAACGGGACGACACGGATCGCCGACCGGGCGGGCCTGCTGCGGCTGGCCCGTGGGTGGGGTGAGCGGCCCGGGGTGATTTTGCAGGAGTACCTGCCCCGGGAGGACGCCGAGGACTGGATCGTGCACGCGTACTTCGACGCGGACTCGACCCCGCTGGCGATGTTCACCGGGGTGAAGGTGCGGTCGTGGCCGCCGCACGCGGGGATGACGGCCAACGCGTACGTCGTCGACAACCCCGAACTCGCGGACCTCGCCGCACGGTTCATCAAGCAGATCGGGTTCACCGGGGTCATCGATCTCGATCTGCGGTTCGACCGGCGGGACGGGCGGTACAAGCTGCTCGACTTCAATCCGCGGATGGGCGCGCAGTTCCGGCTCTTCGAGAACGAGGCCGAGATCGACGTCGTACGCGCCATGCACCTCGATCTGACCGGGCGTCCGGTGCCGGAGGGGGAGCAGCTCGCCGGACGCAGGTACATCGTGGAGAACATCGATCTGCCGGCCCTGCTCGCCTACCGGCGCAGCGGGTACACCACGCCGCACGCGCCGGCGCGCGCGAGCGGTACGGAGCTGGCGTGGCTCGCGGGTGACGATCCGCTGCCGTTCCTCACGATGCTCGCGCGCTTCGTGCGGCCGGGCGCGAAGCATCTCTACCAGCTGTGGCGGACCAACCGCCTCGGCACCGCACGTGTGCGCCCTCAGTGAGAGGGGCGCCCGACACGAAGTAGGCACAGAACGTCCTGGGGAGGGACTTCGTGATTCAACCGGTAGCAGTCATCGGTGCCGGGCCGTTCGGCCTGTCCACCGCCGCCCACCTGCGGGCGCATGGCATTCCGGTCCGTGTCTTCGGTGAACCCATGGTGAGCTGGCGGGACAACATGCCCGCCGGAATGCTCCTGAAGTCGACCCCGGTGGCCTCGAACATCGACGCCCCGCAACGCGGCCACACCCTGGCCGACTACTGCGACGCCGCCGGCGTCCGGCGGCTCGTGACGGACGAGGACATCATCCCCGTCGAGACCTTCATCTCCTACGGGGAGTGGTTCCAGCAGCGGCTCGTGCCCGAGTTGGAGCGGGTGCGGGTGGTCTCCGTGGACCGGAGCAAGGGCGGCGGCTTCGAACTGAAGCTGGACTCGGGGGAGTTGTTCGCGGCGCGGGCCGTCGTCGTGGCGAGCGGGCTGTTCGGGCTGGCGCACCTGCCGGCCGAGCTGGCGGGCGCGGCCGTCGACGGCCCCACCCCCACGGGGCCCGTTTCCCACAGCTCCCAGCACCCCGACCTCAGCCGCTTCCAGGGGAAGGACCTGGTCGTCGTGGGCGCGGGGCAGTCCGCCCTGGAGACGGCGGTGCTGGCGGCCGAGGCCGGTGCGCGCGTGCGGGTCGTCGCGCGCGGGCGGGGGGCCGTGGCCTTCGGCGCGCCCCCGTGGAAGCAGCCGAGGCTGCGCCCCGAGTCGCCGTTCGGGCGGGCCTGGTCGCTGTGGGCGCTCAGCTATTACCCGCATCCCTACCGGTACCTGCCCGCCGCCACCCGCCACCATCTGGTCCGCCGGGTGCTCGGGCCGCTCGGCGCGTGGTGGCTGCGGGAGCGGTTCGAGGGGCGGGTCGAGGTGCGGGAGGTGGAGCGGGTCGTGCGGGCCGGCGTCATCGACGGGCGGCCCCGGCTGGTGCTCCGTGGGCATGACGGCCGTACGTCGGAGATGACGGCCGACCATGTCATCGCGGCGACCGGGTACCGCGTCGACCTCGGGGCGATGGGGTTCCTGGGGCATGAACTCCGTACGGAGCTGGAGGTGAGCCGGGGGACGCCGGTGCTCGGGGCCGGGTTCCGGTCCTCGATACCGGGGTTGTACTTCACGGGGTTGCCCGCGGCGGCTTCGTACGGGCCGGTGATGCGGTTCGTGTGCGGGACGGAGTTCGCGTCGCCTCGGTTGGCCCGGCATCTGGCCGCGGCTCACGGGTGAACGGAAAGCCGGAAGAGCTCGGTCGGTTCGGTGCGTCGCGGGGTGCGGGTGAGTGGGGGTCGTTCGCGCACTTCCCCGCGCCCCTGAAAGCGAAAGCGGCTGAAGCGGGCCTCGGCGCCTGGTGAACCCCCGTTCGGGCAAAGGGGGTTGACATCAGGACGTACCGGGGCGCCCTGGGGCCGTCGGGATGCCGGACGTCGTCCGGTTCGCGTCGAACCGATGGGGCCCGGCATCCGTATTCTCTGATCATGGCCGCTCCCACCGCATATTCACTCATCGCCACTGACCTGGATGGAACGCTCCTGCGCAGTGACGACACGCTCTCCGACCGGTCCCTCGCCGCGCTGGCGCGGGCCACGGAGGCCGGTGCTCAGCACCTCGTGGTGACGGGACGGCCGGCGCCGAGAGTGCGCCCCCTCTTCGACGACCTCGGCAGCAGGGGGCTCGCGGTGTGCGGACAGGGCGCCCAGTTGTACGACCCCGGCGCGGACCGGCTGCTCTGGTCCGTCACCCTGGACAGGGAACTCGCCGAGACCGCGCTCGGCAAGATCGAGGCCGAGGTCGGACAGGTGTACGCGGCCGTCGACCAGGACGGGGTCGACGGCCTCACCCTCATCGAGCCCGGCTACCTCATGCCGCACCCCACGCTGCCCGCCGTACGCGTGCCGCGCCGGGACGACCTGTGGTGCGAGCCGATCAGCAAGGTGCTGCTGCGCCATCCCTACCTGTCGGACGACGAGTTGGCCTCGGCGGCACGGGCGGCGGTCGGTTCGCTGGCGACGGTCACCATGTCGGGGCCCGGCACCGTCGAACTCCAGCCATGCGGCATCACCAAGGCGACGGGCCTCGCCCTGGCCGCCGACCATCTGGGGCTGACCCCGGAGCAGACCATCGCCTTCGGTGACATGCCCAACGACATCCCGATGTTCGACTGGGCCGCGCACGGGGTCGCCATGGCCAACGCCCACCCCGAACTCAAGGCCGTCGCCGACGAGGTGACGCTCTCCAACGAGGACGACGGGATCGCGGTCGTGCTGGACCGGCTGTTCCGTTGAAACGCACGCGTTGAAACGCACCCGCTGAAACGGACGCTCCGCTGAAACGCACGTTCCGTGAAAACGCTCGTTCCCCTGGGCCCGCCGGAGCCCAGGGGAACGAGGAGGGGAGCCCGAGGGCTCAGCAGGCTCAGTACGGGCCGAACACGTTGTCGATCGAGCCGTAGCGGTCGGCGGCGTAGTTGCACGCCGCCGTGATGTTCGCGACCGGGTCGTAGGGGTCGTACGGGGTCCCGGACACGTGGTACGCGGCGAACGTCGGGTCGATGACCTGCAGGAGGCCCTTCGAGGGGGTGCCCTTGGCGGCGTTGGAGTCCCAGTTGTTGATGGCCAGCGGGTTGCCCGAGGACTCGCGCATGATGTTGCGGTGGATCCCGTTGTACGACCCGGGAATTCCCTTCTGCGCCATGATGTCCAGCGACTCGCGGATCCAGCCGTCGAGGTTGTTCGGGTACGTCTTGACCGACGCCTGCGTGGCCGTGGAGGCAGTCGACGCCTTGGTGGCCGCGGACGACTTCGTCGAGCTGACCTTCAGCTTCAGGCCCGGGCGGATCAGGGCCGGGTTGTCGCCGATGGCCGCGCGGTTGTCCTTGTAGAGCCGCTGCCAGCCGCCGCTCGTGCCGTGCTTGCGGGCGATCGAGGAGAGCGTGTCACCGGAGACCACGGTGTGCGTCACGGTCTTGGCCGCGGCGGGCGCGGACTGCGGGGCCGACTGCACGGAGGCGGCGGCCTGGGTCGGGGTGGCGGCGTTCGCCGTCGTGGAGACCATGAGCGGGAGGGCGAGTGCGGCCCCGCCCGTTCCGGCGGCGACGATGCCACGGATCAGTGCGTTGCTTCTGGGACGGCGGTGCTTGCCTGAGGGCATGGCGGATTCCTCTCCGTCGCCTGCGAGGTGAGCTGTCGGGTTCGGGCTGGAGATGCCCGGCCGTGCGCGTCGTCCGGCGGTCGCTGTGCGTGCGGCGTCCGCTGGGCGTACTGCGCGTGGCTTCACCCCGAGCCGGTCCGATGTGGAAAGACGGACCGGCGACTTACCTGGGTCCCCCGCTCCTGCCGTGCGTGGATGAGTGGTGATGGGTGGGGAGTCCGGGCGGCGGCAGGATTCGGCGGTCCGTCCGGACGGGGTGTGAACGTATGCGAGAGCACACGAGCTGAACAAGTCCCGGTTTGGCGGTTTGGTCTAGTTGACCTTGAGTTTGACGTGATTCGGCCGCAATATCCGGTGCGGAATTTCGGCTCAACTTGCCTACCGCAAAGGGAAAATCGACGAGATGGGGTGGGGATGCCGTGGAGGGGGCGGGTGACTCAACTCACGGGAGGAGTGGGGTGAAGTGCTGGGTATGCCGCAAATCGGTCAACTCGGGCCTGGTGGAGAGGGTGTGCGGGGGAGGTGGACGGGGCGTGCGCGGGTGGTGGAGCGGCCGTGGTTGAGCGGGGGAGCGCGCGCGTGATGGGTGCAGGGGGCGTACGGGAGCGGGGGCGTACGGGAGCGCGGGCGCGGCTTCGGTCGGCCGTGGAGTGCGGGGCGTCTCCGAGGGAGGGGCGGGTACCCGGGGCGCGCCGTCGCGTGTGTGCGCGGTGAGCGCGTCGGTGGATATCGGCGCGTATCAGTTGATCAAGAATGGGGAGCGCGCGGTCCCATACCACCCGGGGCGAACCCGTGGGCGCTCGTGGTGATCGAAAGGTGACCGGATACGCTGACTCGGGTGATGGCAGCGACAGATCGACAAACTTTGTCATCGACCGTGAGACCGACCTAGACCGACCGTGTGACCGTCAGCAGACGTCAGCAGACAGGAGAACCCTCGTGACCGTCGTCGAGCCGTTTGGGCTGAGCGCGCGGGACCAGGCTCTCGAAGCCGATGTCCAGGCCGGAATGGCGGCCGTCGAGGAGGGTCTGCTCGAGGCGACCAAGAGCGAGGTTCCCTTCATCCAGGAGGCCGCCCAGCATCTGCTGCGGGCGGGCGGCAAGCGGTTCAGGCCGCTGCTCGTGATGCTCGCCGCGCAGTTCGGCGACCCGTACGCGCCGGGTGTCGTGCCCTCGGCCGTGGTGGTCGAGCTGACGCATCTCGCCACGCTGTACCACGACGACGTCATGGACGAGGCCGAGGTGCGCCGGGGCGTCCCGAGCGCGAACGCCCGCTGGGGCAACTCCCTGGCCGTCCTCACCGGCGACTTCCTCTTCGCCCGTGCCTCCCACGTCCTCGCCGACCTCGGCCCCGACGCTGTCCGCATCCAGGCCGAGGCCTTCGAGCGGCTGGTCACCGGGCAGATCCTGGAGACCGCCGGGCCGCGCGACGGGCGCGACCCGATCGAGCACTACCTCGACGTCCTCGGCGGCAAGACCGGTTCGCTGGTCGCGGTCGCCGGGCGGCTCGGCGCGCTGATGGCGGGGGCCGACGAGACCGTGGTCGACGTGCTGACCCAGTACGGGGAGCGCCTCGGCGTCGCCTTCCAGCTCGCCGACGACGTCCTCGACATCGCCTCCGACTCCCACGAGTCGGGCAAGACGCCGGGCACGGATCTGCGCGAGGGCGTACCGACCATGCCGGTGCTGCGGCTGCGCGAGCGGGCGGGCCGGCTGGGGCTGCCGGACGACATCGCGCTCTGCGAGCTGCTGGACTCCGACCTGACCGACGACGCGCGCCACGCCGAGGCTCTGGCCCGTCTCCGTGTCCACCCCGCGCTGGAGCAGGCCCGCCGCGACACGATCCGCTACGCGGAGGAGGCGCGGACCGTACTGGCGCCGCTGCCGGAGTGCGACGCGAAGGCGGCACTCGTGGAACTGTGCGACGCGGTGGTGCACCGCGCGGGTTAGGCACCCTTCCCGCCTCCCCGGGCTCGTCCGCAATCGGCGGACGGGCCCGATTTGTTGTGTGACCCGCATCACGGCACTGGACTGAGTCCAGATTCAGATCCACTCCGTATCGACGCCCAGAAGCTGACGCAGGGGGCGTCGGCTCCTGTACGGGGAGAAAACAGAATCATGGGATCTTTCATTGCGTACGCGTCGCGTCGTAAGGCTCTGATCGTGTCCGGTGTCGCGGTGGCCGCCGCGGCCGGTGTCGCCGCCGCTGTCCTCCCGGCGATGGCGGCCGGCGGGGACGGCGGGGCGGGCCCGGCCGGGCAGGAGATCGTGGCGCGGCACGGCGGGCACACCGCCGCCGGCGGTCTCCTCGGTGCCGGCACCGGGCGGGGCGGGACCATCCTCGCCGCCAGTCTGAACGGCGCCAACGAGGTGCCCGTGCAGGGCGGTCCCGCGGTGGGGGACAAGGACGGCGCGGCACTGGAGTTCGTACGGATCAAGGGGGACAAGGTGTCCGTCGCCGTGACCTGGCGCGGCACCGACAAGCCGAGCGCCCTCCACATCCACCAGGGCGCCAAGGGCGTCAACGGCGGCATCAAGGTCGACTTCACCGGGCTGATCAAGAAGCACGGCAAGGGCCGCAGCCTGACCGGCACCGTCGAGGTGAAGGACGCCGCGCTGCTCAAGAAGCTCGGGAACGACCCGACCTCGTTCTACGCCAACCTGCACACCGCGCGGTTCCCCGGCGGAGCCGTCCGGGGCCAGTTCCACAAGGTGACGACCGACTTCGACTTCCGGTACGCCCTGCGCAACTTCCAGGCCTCGGTCGTCAAGGGCAAGCAGATCTACGCCTGCGAGAAGACCGACGGCGGTGGTTACGCCTTCGCCCAGCGGGACGTCTCCGCCGTGCTCGGCGGCCGCATCGCGCACTCCTTCGTGCGGCCCGGCTCCGGTACCCCGCAGTGGATCGCGCCCGACCGCAGCACGGTCACCGGGTCGCTCATCTCCAAGTCCCCGAACGGTGACGGCAACATCCCCGAGCTGGACCTCAGGGCCACCCGGTCCGGCAAGCACCGCGGGCTGCTGGCGGGCACCGCCGAGATACTCCGGCTCAACACCGTCGGCGGGGTCGCCCCGGCCGGCTCCTGCTCACCGGGCGCCATGGTCGGCGTGCCGTACCAGGCGGACTATGTGTTCATCAACCGCTAGGGCGTCAGTTCGAGCGGCGGTGTCTCCCCTGATGACCCCTACGGGTCGGGGGGAGGCACCGCCTCGCCGTGTCATCCCGTGCGGTCGGCGATGTCATCCCGTAGCAGTACGTCGAGTTGAGTCCCGAGTCTGACGATTCACGGCGGCCGATTTGGTCAGATGGGTATCACCACTCCTCACCGATTCGGGTGAGAATGGCGGCTCCGAGTAGACGCCGCCGCCGACGACGGAGGTAAGGCACACATGGCACCGTACGAAACCGACGACAGCGCCCGGTCCGGCGACGCCGGCGCGCTCGCGGCCGAGGCCGAGGAGATGCGCTCGGCACGGCGACGCAAGGCCGCGCGGTACGTCGTCCCGGTCACCGTGCTGGGCGTGGCGGCGGCGACCATCGGGCTCGTCCCGGCCTTCGCCGGCTCCGGTGACCCCGATCTGCCGAAGATCAGCGCACAGGAACTCATCGAGAAGATCGCCGCCTCGGACGTCCAGCAGGTGTCCGGCACGGTGAAGATCACCACGGATCTGGGCCTGCCCGACCTGGGCGGTCTCGCGGACAGCCTGGGCTCGCAGGCGCCCTCCGGGGGCGACGGCGGTTCCTCCGCCGACCCCTCCTCCAAGCTCCTCGAACTCGCCACCGGCACCCACACGTTGCGGGTCGCCACCGACGGCCCCGACAAGCAGAAGCTGTCCCTGCTGGACGACGCCGCCGAGTACAGCGTCATCCACAACGGCGACGACCTGTGGGCGTACGACAGCGCCTCCAACGAGGTGTACCACGCGACCGGCGCCGGAGAGGGCAAGGACCAGCGGGCCCCGAAGGGCGCGCCCGACACCGCCGAGGACGTGCCCGCCACGCCTCAGCAGCTCGCCGAGGAGGCCCTGAAGGCCGTCGACGACACCACGTCCGTGACCGTCGACGGGACCGCGCAGGTCGCCGGGCGGGACGCGTACAAGCTCGTGGTCAAGCCGAAGCAGTCCGGTTCGACGGTCGGGGCGATCTCGATCGCCGTCGACGCGAAGACGGGGCTGCCGCTGAAGTTCACGCTCACCCCGGCGAGCGGCGGCGCGGCCGTCGTGGACGCGGGCTTCACGAAGGTCGACTTCGCCAAGCCGAGCGCGTCGACGTTCGACTTCACCCCGCCGAAGGGCGCGAAGGTCACCGAGGCCGACGAGCTCGAGAAGTCGGGCAGCCACGAGTCCGGGTCCGGCGACTCCACGTTCGAAGGGCCCGGCGAGAACGGGGCGTTCAAGGACGGCAAGGGGCTCAAGGGGCTCAAGGGGTCCGAGGGCTCCGAGGAGGAGTTCGCGAGCGGGCTCGACGGGCTGAAGACCATCGGCAAGGGCTGGAGCACCATCGCCGTGATCGACGGCGGCGCCGAGGGCGGCATGCCCACCGGCGGCGGCTCCGACTCGACCGGCGACGCCCGCGTCGACGGTTTCCTGAACTCCCTCGGTGACCAGGTCAAGGGCGAGTTCGGCTCCGGTACGGTCTTCAAGACCCGGCTGATCAATGTCCTCTTCACCGACGACGGCACGGTGTACGCGGGTGCCGTCACCAAGGACGCGCTGGTGAAGGCGGCCAACGAGGCGAAGTAGCGACGCCCGGCCGGTGGGCCGGGACGGCGAGGCGGCCGTCCCGGCCCACCGGCCTGTACCCGAGGGGAGCCATGAACGACGCAGCAGCCATTCACACCCAGGGTCTGACCAAGACCTTCCGGGGCGGCCAGGTGGCCGTGGACCACCTGGAACTGACGGTTCCCAGCGGCAGCGTCTTCGGGTTCCTCGGCCCGAACGGCTCGGGCAAGACCACCACCATCCGCATGCTGATGGGCCTGATCGAGCCGACTTCGGGCACCGCCCGGGTCCTCGGCCGGCCCATGCCGCGCTCCACCCGGACCGTGCTCCCGCACGTGGGCGCCCTCATCGAGGGCCCCGCGCTGTACGGGTTCCTCTCCGGGCGCGACAACCTGATCCGCTACGACTCCGCCGACCCGACCGCCGACCCGCGCACCCGGCGTACGCGGGTCGCGGCCGCGCTCGACCGGGTGGGGCTCACGGCCGCCGCCGGCAAGAAGGCGAAGGCGTACTCGCTCGGTATGAAACAGCGGCTGGGCCTCGCCTCGGCGCTGCTCCAGCCGCGCCGCCTCCTCGTCCTGGACGAGCCGACCAACGGGCTCGACCCCCAGGGGATGCGGGAAATCCGTGGCCTGGTGCGGGAGTTGGCGTCCGACGGCACCACCGTCTTCCTCTCCTCCCACCTGCTCGACGAGATCGAGCAGGTCTGCACCCATGCCGCCGTCATGGCCCAGGGCAGACTCGTCACCCAGGGCCCGGTGAGCGAACTGGCCGCCGGGGCGCGCGGCCGTCTCGTCGTCGTCACCCCCGACACGGCGGACGCGGCCCGGTTGCTCAAGGAACAGGGCCTCGGGGACGTGGTCGTGGCGGACGGGGACCGCGCCGGCGAGGGGGGCCGGGTGACGGCCGAACCGCCGCCACCCGACCGCGACCTCGCCGAACTGAACGCCGCACTGGTCACCGCGGGCGTCCGCGTCCGCGGCTTCAGCCTCGAACGCGCCTCCCTGGAGGACGCGTTCGTGGCGCTCACGGGGGAGGGCTTCGATGTCGCGGGTTGAGACGCCCCACGGGAAGACCGGGGGAGAGGTGACGTCCGACGCCGCCTCACCTGCCGCCCGTACGCCCAGCCTCCTGTGGACCTTCGGGCTGTTCCGCAGCGAGTTGGTGACGACCTTCCGGCGCTGGCGGACCCTCGCGCTGCTGGCCGTGCTCGCGGCGGTGCCGATCCTCGTCGGCATCGCGGTGAAGATCGAGACGGGTGACGGGTCGTCGACGGGTGGCGGACCGGGCGGTGGGCCGGGCGGCGGCGGGCCCGCCTTCATCGCGCAGATCACCAACAACGGGCTGTTCCTGGTGTTCACGGCGCTGGCCGCGACGCTCCCCTTCTTCCTGCCGATGGCCGTCGGAGTGGTCGCCGGGGACGCGATCGCGGGCGAGGCGAACGCGGGCACCCTCCGCTATCTGCTGGTCTCCCCCGCCGGCCGGACCCGGCTGCTGCTCACCAAGTACGCGACGACCATGACGTTCTGCCTGGTCGCCACGCTGGTCGTGGCCGCCTCCGCACTGGCCGTAGGGGCGTTGCTGTTCCCCCTGGGCGACCTGACGACGATCTCCGGGACACGCATCAGCTTCGCCGAGGGGCTGCTGCGGGCGCTGCTGATCGCGCTGGCGGTGGCCGCGTCACTGATCGGGATCGCGGCCCTCGGCCTGTTCATCTCGACCCTCACCAACAGCGGCATCGCCGCGATGGCGACGACGGTCGGGCTCCTCATCACCGTCCAGATCCTCGACCAGATCCCCCAGCTCGACGCCCTCCACCCGTACTTCTTCTCCCACTACTGGCTCTCCTTCGCCGACCTCATGCGCGAGCCGGTCTACTGGGAGGACCTGCAACGCAACTTCGGCCTCCAGGCCGTGTACGCGGCAGTGTTCGGCTCGGCGGCCTGGGCGAGGTTCACGGCCAAGGACATCACCGCCTGACGCGCCCCCTCAGGCGGCGGTCGCCGCAGTGGTCTCCGTGTCGTACGGGAAGCGGGCGTACGGCGGTTCCCCGGCCTCGGTGAAGAACGTCTTCGCGCGGGTCAGGGCCGCCGTGTCGCGGAGTACGTCACCGGGCTTGCTGCCGTTGCCCAGCAGCACTCCTCCGAACCGCATGCCCAGGTACGCGGCGGAGTTGTTGAGGGTGCCGACGAGGGGCTCGGCGACCTCCTCCTCGTAGTGGGCGAGCGCGGTGACGCCCCAGAGGGTGCGGCCGGCCATCGTCTTCTTGAAGTCGAGGCCGGGGGTGCGCAGCCAGCCCGACCAGTGGTCGAGGTACCGCTTGACGTGGGCGGAGACGGAGTACCAGTACAGCGGCGACACGATCACCAGGTCGGTGGCCGCGAGCGTCGCGTCCAGCAGCAGCGCCCTGTTGTCGCCCCGCGGACGTACGTGGTCGCTGTCGTGGCGCAGGTCCTCGAAGTCCGGCAGCGGGTGCTCCGCGAGGCTCAGCCAGTGTTGCTCCACGTCGGCGGGCAACTGCTCGGCGGCCGAGCGGGCCAGCGTCTCGGTGTTGCCGGCGGGCCGGCTGCTGCCGAGAACGAAGAGGAAGCGGCGGGTCATGGGATCCCCCTGGATGCATAGCGTACGACGATTACACGCATGAACAATAGTTGCACATGCATGAGATGCCAAGGGGGTAGGCCGTCACGCCCGTACGGCCGGGTCCGGGGGAGGCAGTTCCAGGAGCAGGGCCATGACGCCGACGAGGGTGGCGCTGCTGACGATCTCCCGGCGGGTGATCAGGCCGGGCACGTCGGACAGGGGGATCCACTCCAGGCGGTCGGATTCGTTCTGTTCCGTGGGCTCGCCGACGCGCCGGGCGTCGTCCGTGCGGAAGACGAAGTGCCGGGTGTCGGTGATTCCGGCCGCCGGCTGTGCGTGGAGAAGCTCCCGCAGCGACCCCGGGCGCCACCCCGTCTCCTCCTCCAACTCCCGGGCCGCCGCCTCCTCCGGCCGCTCCCCGTCCTCGACCAGGCCCATGGGCAGTTCCCAGGCCCAGGTGTCCGTGACGAAGCGGTGGCGCCACATCATCAGGACCCGCCGCCGGTCGTCCACGGCCGCGGTCACGGCGAGGTCCCGCAGGCGGACCACGTGGTAGTCGCCACGGGTGCCGTCGGGCCGTTCGACGTCCAGCGAGCGCAGCCGGACCCACGGGGTGTCGTGGAGCGTGCGTTCGCCGTGGACGGTCCATCTCATGTCGGGCTCTTCTGTGCTCACTGGGCAGCGGGGTCGGTGTGGTGTCAGGGGCGGGGTCGGGAAGGCGAAAAGGGACCGGGGCGCGGGAGACCGGCTTCGGCGGCTGCCACACGCAGCAGTGTCAGCTCCTCGCCGTGCCGGGCCACGAGGTGCAGCCCGACCGGACAGCCCTCGGAGTCGAAGCCGGCCGGGATGCTCATGGCGGGATGTCCGCTCAGGTTGAACGCCCAGGTGAGAGCCGTGGAGTAACGCTCACCGGGGCCGTCGTGGCCGTGCGGGGCGTTGGGTGTGGCCGGGGTGAGGACGAGGTCGGCCTCGGCGAAGAGCGCGGCGAGCCGCCGGTCGTTCGCAGCACGCAGCTCCCGGGCGGCCCGGAGGGCGGCCCCCCCGAGGCCGGACGCCACCCCGGCTTCGGGCGCCGGCGCGGAACGGAGGGCCGACCAGGCCGGCGCGGGGTTCTCCAGGCGTAGGGGCGTGTCCAGGCGTACGAGTCGGACGAGGCCGGTGTCCGCGAGGCGGAGCGCCGCACGGTGGGCCACGGCGGCGGGTTCGGGATCGGTGTCGGCGAAGCCGAGGTCGGCCGACCAGACGGCGGTGAGGGGACGGCACGCACCCTCGGCGGTCTCACCCGTCACGCAGCGCCAGTACGCCGCCGCGTCCGAGGCGTACCGGGTGAGGACACCGGCCGCCGCGAGGCCTGTGCGGTCGGCGGAGGGCAGGCGCCCGTTCGTGGTCTTCAGGCCGACGACTCCGCACCACGCGGCCGGGATGCGTACCGACCCGGCACCGTCCGTGCCGGTCGCCATCGGCACCAGGCCCGCGGCGACCGCCGCAGCGGACCCGGCGGAGGAGCCGCCCGGCGTCCGGTCGGCCCGCCAGGGGTTGACGGTCCGGCCGCCGGCCCCCAGGCCCCAAGTCTGCCAGGGGGTGCCGGGGCCGGGCACGGAGGTCGCCCCGACCGGCACACATCCGGCCTCGATCAGGGCCCGCGCGGGCGCCGTACGCAGCCCGGACCGCCCCTTCACCCCGACCGGCACCCCGGCCAGCGGCAGCCGTACGCCCGAGTCGACCCGGGCGTCCACCTCCGCCGCCCGCCGCAACGCCTCCTCGGCCCACACCTCGACGAACGCGCACAACGCGGGCTCCGCCTGCTCGATCCGGGCGAGAGAGGCGGTGACCACGTCGACGGCACGGACCTCGCGGGCGCGTACGGCGGCGGCGATCCGCTCGGCGGAGGGGAGGGAGAAGCCGCCGGGGGGAGAGGAGTTGGGCGGCAGAGTGCCGGGTGGCGGGCAGTCGGGCCGTGGGTGGATGTGCGGCTGCATGGCCTTCTCGAACTCGTCGAACTTCGCGGGCATGTCCAACTTTCCGAGTCGCTCTGGCCTTCCGGTTCTCCCTGGCCTCTCCGGGCCGGCTCAGCGGCCCCGGCCGCCCGGGGCGGGTGGCTTCGGCGGGGTGGGGGTCTGCGCGCGGGCCGTCGCGGACGGGCCGGCGGTGGGTCCGGCCGAACCGCCGGGCCCGACGGCGCTGCGGCCGATACCGCTGGTGCCGCCGGCGCCACCCCCGCCGGTACGGCGCTTTGCGGCCTCCGCGATCGGGTTGCCCGGGCTGCCGGAGGCCGACGACTGCCGCGCATCACCCGCGCCCTGCCCGCCGGCCTGCGGCGATGCCCCAGGAGCCCGAGGGGCGGGAGCCTGAGGGCTCGTCGCGCCCTGGCCGGTCGTCGACCCCTGGTCGGTCGTCGACCGCCGGCCCGCCGCACTGCGCAGGGCCGCCGATCCCTGCCCCGGCCCCTGTTGTTCGCCGGCGGCCCCACTCCTCGCCTGTCCGGCGGACGACGACGCCGCCACCGATGCCGTCGTCGCCTCCGGGGCCGGCTGGGTGAGCTGCTCCTTGGTCAGGTACGGGCGCGGCTCGACCTTCCAGGCAGGGGCGCCCGGGTCCACCTCGCGGCGGACGACGCGTTCCATGAGGGTGGCCATCTCGACCGGGCCGATGCCGCCGGGGACGGGGGTGAGGTGCTGCGGGATGTCGTAGGCCGCCCGCTGGACGTCGCCCTTCACGCTGCCGTCCGGCTGCGGTACGAACCCGGAGTCGACGACGAGCCGGTGATGGGGACGGAGGTGGTCGGGGCCGAGGATGCCGGGGTTGCCGGTGACGGAGACGACGATGTCGGCGTCGCGTACCCGCCGGAGGTCGTCGCCGGCGTCGAGTTCCATCAGCCGGTGCCCCTGTTCGCGCAGGGTGGTGACGACGCCCTGCCCGACGAACCCCTTGCTGCCCACGACCGCGATCACCGGGTCGTCCTGGGCGAAGGGCTCCACGACCCGGCAGATCCCCTCGGCTGTGGCGCACGCGGTGTAGGGGGAACGGCCCTTGGTGAGCGCGTCGATGTCCTTCGCGGGGTCCATGCGCTGCACGAGCGGCTGGAGATGGGCCGGCGGCGGGAACTGCACGATGATCGCCCGGGTCGCCGGATCCTGGTTGGCCCGCTCCAGCACCGCCGCGAACTGCGCACGCGTGGTGCCCGGCGGCATCACCACATGGTTCGCCTCGAAGCCCAGGTGCTCGAAGCTCTTCACCTTCTGCTCGGCGGAGACCTTCGACGCCTCCAGCTTCACCTTCCAGTCGGGTGGATCGTCCTCCGCCGGTTGGAAGCGGATGATCGCCACACGCTGTCCGGTCGGGGCCACGGCATCCCGGTAGGGGGCGTACAAGTCCTTCGCCTGGCGCAGGACGTCACGCCCCGACACATGCTCGGTCATCCCCGGCTCACCCCCGAGTCGCTTCGTGCTCGATCCGGGCGAGCACCTGGGCCACCGGTTCGAGCTTGTGGCCGAGGAGTTCCTCCACGTCCCGCGCGGTGAACGTCCGGTCGCCCGACAGGTCGTCGGTGTGACCGTCCGGGCCCGCCGAGAGCGTGATCAGGGTGAAGGACTCCGGCCCGGTCGGGTCGTGGTACGAGAACGCGCCGAAGTGGGCGATCCAGAAGACCTCGACCGGCTCGGTGCCGAACGCCCGGTGCAGGGCGGGCAGTACGGCGTCCGCGACGCTGCCGAAGTCGTCGGTGATACCCCGGTCGTCGGGGTTGCTCGCCAGCTCGGACACGACCGCGACGGCCCTGCCCGTGACGGTGGAGTGCGCCGCCCGCACCAGGGTGTGCGCCCGGCCGGCCCGGCGGTGGCGCCAGTCGACGACGTCCTCGAAGTACCGGAGGGTCGAGTTGTTCATGGCTGCTCTCCTGTCGGCCGCGGACGACGACTCCGGGCCTGTTTCCGCTGGTGGTCGCCTTGTGATCCGTTGTTGCGTCGGTCCAGGGTAGGGGGGTTGGTCTCCCGGCCCGGGAGCCTGCCGGCTCATGCGCCCGTCCCGTACGGCTCGACGGCCGGCGGCTGCTTCGCGCGGTGGGTGCCCGCCTTGCAGCCCGCGAACGGGCCGCCGGGGGAGCGGAGTTCGGCCATGACGGGGCCGAGGTGGTCGCGGTGCCAGACGGCCGGGCTCGACGCGCCCGCCGTCGGGTCGGTGAGCTCCTGCCAGGCCAGCCAGAGCGCGTGCAGCCGGGCCACCGCCTCCAGGTGCTCCCACCAGCGAGGGCACCAGGGCTGCTGCGAGGTGGCCTCGCGGCCGTAGACCGGGAGGAGCAGGTCACCGACCCAGACGGCCAGGGCGTGCATCTCCTCGGCGTACTCGGAGCCGTCGAGGTAGAGGATGAACGGCGGAGCGGGGGGAAGCGCCTGTTCGTGGCCGGGCTGTTCGACTGTCGTGGTCATCGGGCGATCCCTTCGATCCCTGTCGCCGCCCTGGCCGTGATCGCCTTGACCTCGGCCTGGGCGGCGCGTGCGATGCGGTCGGCGCCGGGTTCGGCGTACCAGGGGCGCAGGCGGACGAGCGCGGGCTTGACTCCGGTGGCGAGGAGGAGGGCGGTGCCCTTGGGGAGGGCGCGGATGCGGTCGGCGGGCAGGATGCGTTCGAGGCGGTACGAGGTGGAGCGCGAACGCCCGTCCTTGCCGCGCGAGTAGCTCACCGTCGACACGTCATGCTCGCCGACCAGGCGCGAGACCTTCTCCACGAAGTCCGCGTCGTCCAGGCCCGCGCCGAGCAGCTTGATGGTGGCGGCGCCCCACAGCGCGTCCATGCCCGCCTCGCCCCACACCCGCGTGCCCTGGCGGTAACTCTGCAGCAGGGTCACCACGTTGATGCCGCGCGAGCCGAAGTGGGAGTAGAGGTCCGGGAGGTCGGAGATACGGCAGACGTTGGCGGCCTCGTCCAGCACCGCCGTCATCGGCGGATCGAGACGGCCACCCATCCGCTCGGCGGCCATGACTCCCGCGCGCAGGACGGAGTCCGCGCACGCGGCGATGACACCGGCCGCCGAGCCGCCGCCGTCCTTGGAGAGGAGGTAGAGCGTGTCGGAGGACAGGGCGTGCCGCTCGGGCAGGAACCGCGGCAGCTCCGGGTCCGGGCTCACCCAGGCCGCGATCGCCGGGTCGAGCAGGCAGGCCACGCACTGGCGGGCCGTCTCGTAGATGCCGTCCCGGGTCTCCACCGCGCCCTGGACGGTGCCCTGGAGCTGGTCGGCGAGGGCCGCCATGCCCGCGTCGCGGAGCAGGTCGACCGGCGTACGGTCGGCCGGGTCCGCGAGCCAGGCCAGCACCTCGTCGACGCGTCGCCCGCCCCGGTTGGCCGCGTGGAAGAGCGCGGTGAGCGTGTTCTGGGCCGCCGAGATCCAGAAGTCGCGTTTCGACGCGTCGTCGTTGACCGCGCCGACGAAGTGGCCGGCGAGGCGGCGGGCGCCCTCGATGGTGGCGGCGTCGGCGAGCATGTCCCACCACAGGCCGCGCGGGGTGTGCGCGATGCCCTGCGGGTCGAACGTCCAGACCGTGCCCGCGCGTTCGCGCTCCGCTCGGGTCACGCTGTACACGTCCGCCTTGTTCGAGGTCAGCAGGACGCTGCCGCGGGCGCGCAGGACGCGCGGGACGGCGATGCCGGTGGACTTGCCGGCGCGCGGTGCCATCAGGTCCAGCTCCACGTCCTCGTAGCTGCTGCGGAGTTCGGGGCCGCCGGGGTCCAGGTCGCCGAGGAGGTTGCCCGTGTCGTCCGGGGGGAGCTTGCCCGACCTGGGAAGTGACGGGCGGAGTTGGCGGGCGCGGGCGGCGGCGCCCTTCGGGAGGAGGGCGGAGAGTTCGCGGCGGCCGGCGAGGCCGGGGGGTTTTCCGCCTTGGCGGCGGACCAGTACGACGAGGGTGACCAGCAGGGCGGTGGTGGTGCCGAACACGGTGGCGATGCCCGCCGTGACCGCGCCGGGCGAGGCCGTGGGCCATACGGCCGCCGGGCCCTCGGTGACGAGGGTCTTCAGTGTCTCCAGGGAGAAGGGGGGCGGGTCCCAGCCGGCGCCGGTGAGGGCGGCGGCCAGGGTGCCGCCGAGCCAGGCGCCGCAGAAGAGGGTGGCGAGGAGGAGGGCGGCGGCGGGGATGAGCCAGGGGAGGAGTTCGTCGGTGGTGGTGTGCTGGTGCTTGCGTGTGGCCATTTCTGTTCCCCCGTCAGCTGATCGATTCTTGTCTCGCCCCCGCCGCCCCTACCCGTCCCTCCCCCACTCTCCGCTTCGCTCGAGCGGGAGGTGCCCCCATCCAGGGGCTGCCGCCCCTTCGACCCCGCCACGCATGAGCGCTCGGGGCGGGGGGACGTACGGCGGGTGCGGGTGCGGGTGCGGGTGCGGGTGCGGGTGGTTGGTGGTTGCTCGCGCAGTTCCCCGCGCCCCTTGAGCGCCTGCGGCCCTCCCGGGGTGAAAAGCATGGGGCGAAGCCCCTGCTGTTCAGGGGCGCGGGGAACTGCGCGAGAAGCCCCCACTCACCCGCACCCGCCAGACAAACCCGCACCCCCCGAGCTCATAGGCGCCCGGCGGCCTTGGAAAGGGCCGGCTTCGGCGTCCACCTCGTGTTCGTGTTGTGCAAGTCCCGCTCCGTGTCCGTGATCGACACCTTGATGGGGATCCCGGGCCGGCCGCCGACCTTGATCAGGAAGCGGCCACGACCCGGCGGCTCCTCGTTGCCCCCGGTGCTGGCCCAGCCGGGCGGTGAGGACCATGACGAGACCAGGTCGATCTCGCGCTCCGACAGGCCGACGATCTCGCCGAGTTCCCTCATCTCCGTACGGGGGAGGCCGGCGCACACCACCATCCCCGCACGCTCCACGAAGCCGCGCGCCTTCGCCCGGTCGGCCTCGCTGCCGAGCGCCTCCGCGTCCTTCAACGTGTGTGTGATCTTCGCGTCGCCGAGGCCGAGGGAGCGGTTGAGGCGGGTGAGCGCGTCGATGCGCTCGACGATGCCGGAGGCGGCGCGCAGGGGGCGCCACAACTCGTCCAGCACGGTGAAGAACCAGCGCTGCGGCGCCAGGCCCGCGTCCGCGAGGGCGTGGGCCGCCGCCACCGTGCCCAGGCCGTCCGACCACGCCGCCAGCATCGCCGCGGCCGTGAGCTGTGTGTCCGCCTCGCCGATGCGGGAGATGTCGACACAGACGGCGGGCGAGGCCGGGTCGATACGGGTGGAGGTCTCGGACGCGAACGTGTCGCCCAGCGGGCCGTCCAGCACGCCCAGCAGGGAACGGTGGAGCGGGTCCACGGCCTCCTGGTAGCGCGCCACGTCGCCCCGGTCCAGCGTCACCGCGCGGACCCGGTCCGGACCGTCGTCCAGCACCTTCAGCAGGTCGGGCAGCAGAGGGGCCCGGCCCGGCTTCGTACGTTCCGCCAGGTGGTGGAGACAGGCCGACAGCACCGACTGCTCGTGGTCGTCCATCGGGCGGCCCCGGACGATCGTGATCAGCGCCGCGACCATGTTCAGGACACGGCCGTGCGCCTCCGCCGCCAGTACGCGGCCCCGTTCGCCGCCGATCCGGAGCGCCGCCTCGCCCATCGCGCCGGGGTCGAGGACGTTGATGCCGCCCACCCCGCGCCCGATGGAGATGACCTGGCCGCCGAGCGCCCGCACGGTGTCGGCGTAGTCCGGCTTGAGGTCGCCCAGCACCAGCGGGGTGATACCGGTCGCCGCCATCCCGATCAGCATCCGGTTGACCAGCGTGGACTTGCCGAGGCCCGGCATGCCCAGCATGAAGAGGGACGGGTTGGAGATGTAACGGGCGCGGGTGAACCAGGAGATGGGGTCGCCGCAGACCGTGGCGCCCGTGTGCAGGTGCTGGCCCAGCGGCACGCCCGTCATCGGGGCGCCGGAACCCGCCGCGAAGGGCCACAGGCCGCACGCCTGGACCGTCGTCGCCCGCCACAGCGCGGGCGGGTCGACATGCGCGACCTGGCCGCCGCCGGGGCCGAACCACCCACGCGGCGGCGCCGTCTGAGGACGAACAGGACGTGCAGCAGCGTGCTTGCTCACAGCGCCTCCCGGATCTGGTACGGAACGAGGGTGTGCTCCCACGGCAGCAGGCCGACGGGGAGGGTGCAGGTGAACGCGGAGGCCTGCATGCGGTCGGCGGGGCGCATCAGGATGCGGGACGACGCCTGGAGGTTGCGTACGGTGATCGCCGCGTCCGGCAGCTGTTCCTCGCTGTCCACGGTGACCGTCACCATCAGCGAGAACTCCACGAGCCCGGCGCCCGCCGCCTCCTCGGCCGCCGTCTGCTCGGCCGCCTGCATCTCGGAACTGGCCCGCGCCTGGACCAGACCCCGCTTCGAGCCGGCCATGAAGTGCGCGGCGCGACGGTCGGCCTCGACGATGCGGGCGGAGGTCGCCGGGTCGATCGGGCGGTAGATCAGCGAGACCCGCTTGCGGCGGGTGCCCGACGCGGGCTCCAGCAGGCCCCGCAGCACGCTCGACCGGACCGTGCCGCGCGGCGCCAGCGTCAGCATCCAGGTCCGTGAGACACCCGAGTCGTGCTTGTACGACTGCACCGACTCGACCGCCGCCGCCGGGCCAGCGTCCGCCCATTCCAGCCCGGTGCTCGACTGCTCGGCGCGGGTGCTCAGCACATCGGGGGCGACGGCCGGGTCGTACGCCACGCGCACGATCTCCGCGAGCCGCTCGGCGGACAGCGGGTACGCGGAGCCGCCGCCGGCCGCGACCAGGCCCGACAGCAGACCGGGCAGCCGCATCGACAGGTCGGTGATGACGTCCTCGACGTCCCGCTTGGGGCCGCCGGTGGGGCCGTAGGTCAGGGCGATGTAGGTGTGCATCTCCGAGGAGGCGGACGGGTAGCGAGCGACGACCTCCTCCATGACCGCGCGGGCCGCGGCCGGCGCGTCCGGTGAGATGCGCGGCAGGACCTCGGCGGCCAGCCGCGTCCCCGTGTCCGGCGCGGTCTCCACGACGACCTGGGCGCCGCGCAGGCCCGGCTCGTGCGAGAGCCGGGAGAGCCAGTCGCCCCAGGACGCCACCCAGATGTCGACCTGCTCGGGGTCGACCAGCGAACCGCCGTCCGGCTCGCAGGCGAGGACGACCGTGCAGAGGTTGCGGCCGGGGTGGTGGATCACCCCGAAGGCGCGGTTGTAGGCGTCCCGGCCCTCGTACATCTTCGTACGGGCGAGCAGACCCGGCGGGTGGTAGCGGCCCCCGGGGCGCTTGGAGAGCGGGCCGGAGACGTACGTGGTCGAGCCGTTCGCCTTGCGCCTGAGCCAACCGATACGCACCGCGGCCACCTGGTAGATGTTGCGGCCGTCCACCGTGCGCAGCGCGAGCGGGGCGAGGAAGAGGCCGAGGGGGATGAGGACGAGGATCGCCGCCGTCAGCGAGACCAGCGAGGCGAGCAGTGCGACCAGGAGTCCGCCGAAGGCCACGACGGTGCCGAGGAGGCCCAACGGGCCGAGGCCGGGGCGGCGGGGGCGGCGCCAGTTTCCGTAGGTGGGACGCGTGAGGGCGTCGGTGGACATGGGGGTTCCTTCTTCCGGCTGAGGTCGCTGGGTTTTGAGTGCCTACGAGCTCGGGGGGTTCCGCGGTCTGGCGGCTGCGGGCGCGTCGTGGTCGCTCGCGCAGTTCCCCGCGCCCCTGAGGGCCTGCGGCCCCTCGACGGGCGCGGGGCTCGCCCTACTGGTTGTGGCCCTTCATCCCGTCGTTGTCGTCCAGGGAGCCCGCGACCTCGGATGCCGCCTGCATGCCGGTCTGGACGACGACCGCGGCGGCCTGGACCGCGACGGCCGCGCCTGCCGTGGCCGCTCCCGCGGCGGCGGTACCGGCCGCCGCGCCGGCGCCTCCGGCACCGCCCACGGAGGAGCCCGCGCCCGAGGAGGGCGAGCCCTGGGGGCCCGCGGAACCGCCGCCCCCGCCGCCGCCCGACTGACCGGCGGCGCCGACGGCACTGCCCGCGATGCTGACCGCGCCGGAGGCCATGTTCTTGGCGGCGCCCAGGGCGACCGTGCCGCCGGAGGTGGAGCCGAGGGCGGCCGTGGCGGGGACGATCAGCTTGAGCAGGGCGGGGAGGGCGAACACCGCCATGATCAGCATGCCCATGCCCGCGATGACCTGGTCCAGGTCCTTGGTGTCCTTGGTCATCGAGGTGGCCGAGTAGATGATCAGAGCCGCCGCCGGCTTGTACAGCAGCCAGGCCGCGAGCCAGCCGATGTGCTTCTTCCACCAGCCCTCGCCCCACCCGGTCATCGAGGAGGCGGCGGCCAGTGGCAGGGTGCCGACCAGCATGATCAGGACACCGATGCGGATGTACATCAGCACGATCTGCACGAAGCTCGACAGCATCACCAGCAGGCCGAAGATCAGCACCAGACCCGGCTGGTTGAGCGTCAGCACGCCCAGCATCTCGTTGGCCTTGTCACCCAGATCCGATCGCGCGTAGACGTCCTTGGCGTACGCGTCCGACGCCTTCATCAGGGCCGTGACCACGGGTACGGAGGCCGCGCCGACGAGGATGACCTTCCACATCCCCAGGAACGCCTGTCTCATCGACTGGCCCTTCCGGTCCACGGCCATCCGGATCGCCGCGAGCAGCAACGACGCCACCGCCACGTATCCGACGATCCAGTTGACCTCCGCGGTGATCAGTCCGATGGGACTGTCCGAGGCCGCCTGGCCGTGGCCGCCGCCGTTTCCCGCCGGGTTCTCCACATCGATGTTCAGCCAGACGCCGTTGAGTGCCTTGAGCACCTCCGCAGCGCCGTCGCCGATCGCCTTGGCGAAGACGACCACGGCACCCTCGGTGAACTGCTTTCCGCCCTCTTCGATCAGGCAGTCGTAGATCTTCCAGGAGCAGCCCATCTCACGCCTCCCAGGTGACGAAGCCGTCGGTGCCGCTGACCTGCGACACACCGCTGTAGACCGTGCCGTCCCGGTCGGGGGAGAGCTTCCAGTCGCCGTCCTGCCAGCGCACGGTGACCGAGGCGGAGCCGTAGCCGCCCTCGCCCATGCCGCGCACCAGGACCATCACGGTCGCCTGCGTCTCGTCGTACGACAGGACGGCGAAGCCCGCGTAGCCGCCGGCGTCCGGTGAGCCCGTGGTGGACTTGTCGGCCTCCTGGGAGCGGCTCGCGATCAGCGCGTCCCGCCCGGCGCCCGGCACGACCTGCCGGTCGACGACCTCGCGCCAGCCGTCGTAGCTGAGGTGGTCGGTGATGGAGTGGACCGCCATGACCGCGCCCAGCGGGGTGTGGGCGAAGCAGGACCAGACCGGTCCGTCGTACTTCAGCGGGCCCGCCGCCTTCGAGACCGGGACCAGGCCGGTGCCGTTGGCCTTCCAGTGGAAGTCGCGCGGCGCCTCGGTCGGCTTGGCCTGGTCGCGGTCGTCGGTGCGGCAGCCGGCGGGCCGGGCGTCCGAACCGCCGCCGCCACCGTCGCCCTCACCGGAGTCCGAGGTCGAGTCCGACGTCGAGGTCGGCGCCGGGCTCGGGCCGCCGGACGCGCCGGCCGGCTGTTCGGAGCCGTTGCCCGTCACCGCGAAGAGGACCGCGAGGACGAGCAGCACGGTCAGGAACCCGGCCGACAGGATCCAGCCCCGCTGCTGCCAGAACGGCTGTTCCCACTCCCCGCTGCCCCCTTGGGCCCGGCCGGAGTTCAGCATCGTCGCTCCCCCTTTCGACTCGCTCGGACGACTAGAAGACGAAGTTCACGAGCGGGCCCGCGGTCGCGACCAGGACACAGCCGCCGAGGACCATGCCGAGCCGGCCCATGTGCTCCGAGCCCTCGCCGCGGCGCATGGAGATCGCCATCATCGCGCCGGTGATCAGCACACCCGCGACACCGGCGGCGGTGCCGGCCCAGGCGACGATGCCGAGGACGGTGTCGACCTTTCCGGTGAGTTCGGCGGGGGCGTCGCGGTTGGGGTTGGGGACCGTGCCGTCGGCCAGGAAGACGGACTGGTGCGCCTTGGCGGCTATCGCGTGCAGCATGTGGTTTCTCCCGTTGTCTCGGCCGGCCGCCGTGGGCGGGCAGACCGACGTCAACTGATGTGAGCGGATGGGACATTGGGATGCTTTCGGGGCCGGTGTGACGTACGCGGGTTCCCGGTCGCCCTGTGAGCTTGGCGACTCCTGTGAGCCGAAACCAAGCGATGTAGTGATCCAGCACCTGTCGGTGACGTGCTCGTGACAGACGGGAACTCCTCGTCATGTCCGGAACATTGACGCCCCGTCAGAAACGGCGGGACCTGCGACGAAGCGGAAGGGGTCGCACCGGTGTTCGTCTCCGGGGTGGTTCACGTATGACAACGGCCCGCCGGTCGACGTGTGACCGGCGGGCCGTTGCCCCTGTCCTGCTTACGCTCTCCCTACAGCACGAACCCCACAATCGGCCCCGCCGTCGCGCCGATGATGCAGGCGCCCATGACCATGGCGAACTGGCTGAGGTGTTCGTCACCCTCCCCGGATCTGAGGGAGACGGCCATCCGCGAGCCGACGATCAGCAGCCCGCAGACACCGGCCGCGGTGACCAGCCAGGCGAGGATGTTCAGCACGTAGTCGAGCTCGTTGGTGACCACGGCCGGAGGCGCGGCCAGCGTCGAGGCGGCGGCGTACAGGGTGCTGCTCATGGGGTCCTCCCGGTCAGACGGGCCAGCGCCGCGCTCTCCCTCGGCGGCGGGCCGGTGAGGTCGCCGGTGCGCCAGGCGGGCACCCAGGGCACGCGATAGACGTCTATGACGGAACCGATCACCTTCACGCGCTGCACCAGCTGCCGGGGCAGCCGGCCGGGCGCGTCCGCGACCAGCACGATCGCGTCGAGGTCGAGCCCCGGCGGCGCGTCGCCCCGCCGGAAGATGTCCAGGGTGTGCGAGACCGCGTCGAGCCCGGCGGCGTGCGTGCGGCCCACGAGGAGCACCGACGCCGGTTCACCGTGCTCGGGACGCGGCCAGTTGCGGCCCGCGTCATGACCGCCGAAGACGGTCGCGAGGGTGGTGGACCCGGCGCCGCCGTGCGTGGCGACCCAGGAGAACCGCCGCGCGCTCGCGGCCGCCCGGGGCGGCGGATCCTGCGGCCTCGCCTCCGGCTCGCCCACCGGCCCACGCAACCAGATCTCCGGCCCGGCCGCCGCCTGTCCCGCACCCGGCTGCATCACCGCATCACCGCTCTCCACCACTCCCCGTTTCCGCCGCTGACCACAGCAGTCTCGCTGATCGCAGCAGTCTTCCTGAGTTCGTCGTGCCCGTCGCACCCGGCGTGGTGCGCGCCGCGGGTTCCGTGTCCGGTGCGGCGCTCTCCCTCGATCTTCACGGCGGCGGGGCTGCTTGGGAATCGGGGCGTGAGTTCCTGCGACGAGCCTGTGACGCGCTGGTGACGCGCGGAACGGGGGTGAGCGGAGAGACTCGACTGCCTGGCCACAAGTGGCAGGAGCATGACGGGACTTCGACGCTGAGGGGAGCAGATGTCCAACGGGGGAGGGTCCGTCACGACCTGGGTCGTCGGTGGCTGCGTGGCGGCCGTGATGATGCCGGTGGTCATGATGGTCGCGGTGAGCGGGGGCGGCGACGCCGAGGCCGAGGAACAGGGCGTCGGCGGCGGCCTCAAGTCCGGCCAGGTACCGGCGGAGTACGTGCCGTGGGTCCTCAAGGCGGGCGCCATGTGCGACGTCATCAAGCCGGCCGTGATCGCCGCCCAGATCGAGGCCGAGTCGGGCTGGAACCCGAACGCCAAGTCCCCGGTCGGCGCCGAGGGGTTGAGCCAGTTCATGCCCGGCACCTGGCCGAGCTGGGGCAAGGACGACGACGGCAACGGCCGGATCTCCCCGTACGACCCCGGCGACGCGATCATGGCTCAGGGCCGTTACGACTGCGCCCTCGCCGAGCAGGTCCAGGGCTACAAGGACAGCGGTCAGGCGACCGGCGAGACCCTCGACCTGGCGCTCGCCGCGTACAACGCCGGCCCGGGCGCCGTGCAGCGGTACGGCGGCATCCCGCCCTACACCGAGACGCAGAACTACGTCGTCCGCATCATGTCCCTCATCGCCAAGTACGAGTCGGTGGACGACCCGCCCGGCAAGCTCCCGGAGGGCAGGGAGATGGCGATGCCGCTCTCCGGCAACCCGCCCGTGACCTCCCCGTACGGCTGGCGCATGCACCCCACCCTCGGGGTCCGCAAGCTGCACACCGGCACCGACTTCGGTGCCGCCGCCGGCACGCCGGTCCTGGCCGCCCGCGACGGCGAGGTCACCTTCGCCGGCTGGAGCAACGGCTACGGCAACCGCGTCGTCATCTCCCACGGCACCATCAACGGCGACCGCGTCTCCACGACGTACAACCACATGCTGTCCGGCCTCAGCGTCAACGTCGGCGACAAGGTGAAGGTCGGTCAGCGGGTCGGTCTGGTCGGTTCGACGGGCTACTCGACGGGCGCACACCTCCACTTCGAGGTGATGCAGAACGGGGCGTACGTGAATCCGGCGCCCTGGTTGGGGCTGCGGTGACGGCGCGATCGGCGCGATCGGGGTGGACGGCATGGACGGCATGGACGGCGCGATCGGCGAGGAAGGACACTGAGGTGAGGAGGGGGAAGAGGGTGGACACGAGGGGCGTTGCGCGCGGCGGGCACGGCGGGCACGACGGGCCGTACGAGTCGGCCGGAGTCACCGGGTTCGTCGGCGCGGCCGACGGACTCGGATGGGCCGGCCGGGCGGCCGGCGGGCTCGGCAGGGCCGGCCGGGCGGGCGCGGTCGTGCTCGCGACGGTGACCGGTGTGGCGGTCCTCGCCGCGTGCGGTCTGGAGGACCACCGCGACACGGCGGGCGGCACCACGTCCACTTCCGAACCGTCCTTCACCCCCAAGGCTCCACTGCCGTCCGGCAAGTCCCTCGGCCCGGACGCGCACGTGCCGAGCCCCACCGGTGTAGACGACACGGACGCGACCGCCGTGGCCGAGGCCTGGGCCGAGGTCGCCTACGGCTACGACACGAAGTACGACTCCGGTCCGCATGACGCGGTACTGCGCTCCGCGCGCTGGTTCACCGCCGACAAGGCGCAGGCCGAGCGCTCGTACCGCCCCGCGAGCGGCGCGGGCGACCAGTGGAACTCCTGGGCCGCGCACGAGGCGTGGACCACCGTCGAGGTGGAACTCGACGACGACGGCGACGCCCCCTCCGACTCGGCGAGGGACGCCTATCGCGCCCTCTTCGTCGACGGCAGGGCGTACGGCCGAGACGGCTGGACGGGCACCGGCCCCCAGGCCACCGTGTACCTGAAGCTGGTCCGCCCGGGCAAGGGCGAGCCGTGGCGGGTGGACGAGGTGCGTACGGTGGAGGCAGCGGTGTCGGCACCGGAGCCGTCGGCGGCGAACTCCACGGCGACACCCCCTGCTTCATCCGCCACTTCTCCTTCTGCCCGACCCGAGTGAGGGAACGATGACTCGACTCAGCCGCGAACAGAAGCGGGAACTCAAGCGTGCGGGGCGTGCGCCGGCCGGACTGACCCCGATCGACGTGCGCGTCTCCGCGGAGGCGGGCGCGACGGTCGGCGGCATGCCGGTACCCCCGTCCGCCGGGGAGTCCCTCCAGGCCGCCGCCCTCCACTACCTCCACCGCCTGGCCCTCGCCACCGGCCACCCCGTCCTCGCCGCCGTCCACGACGAACGCATCGGCTACGTCGTCCCCCTCCAGGTCCACGTCGACGGCTCCAGCCACTACGCCGGGGAACCTGTACGGGTGGGGGAACCGAGGGGCTTCGTGACGACGCCGGGTACCGAAGAGGGCCTCCGGGCCGGGACCGCGCCGGTGAGCGAGGCGACGGCCGGGGTCCAGGGCCAGGGCGCCGGACAGCACTCGGCTCCGGTGGCGCGTGCGTCGGAGGGTGGCTTCTCGGCGCCGTCGGTGGGCGGGCGTGCGGCTCCGGGCGCGGATACGCACGGGGCTCCGCCCAGGCCGACAGCCGAACCCGCGCCTGTGGCGGAGCGCCCGGCGGGTACGGCTGCGGCGTCACACCTCGGCGAGGGCGCGGCCCCGTGGACGACACTGGCCCCGGCCGACCCACCGGCGGCCGCGCAGCCCCCACGCCGCGACCGCTCGACCCACGCACTGCGCGCGGTACCGGAGTCGGCGGCGCCGGCGCCTGAACCGGCGGACAGCCAGGGGCAGTCGGCGGCTTCGCCCAGTACGGCACCTCATGCGCACCGGCCGCCGCAGTCGCAGTCGCAGCCGCCCGTCCAGCTGCCCGCCCAGCCGGGTCGGGAGCCCGGTACGATGCGGTTGTCGGCGGCTTCGGTGGCGGCCGAGTCGGGTGTTCCCGCGCCGGAGCCCGAGCGGCCGAGGCGGGAGCCGAGCACGCTTCCGCTGTCGGCGGCGAAGCCGGCTCCCGCCGCAGCCCCCGCTCCCGCACCCACCCACACGCCGGAGCCGGCCTCCCCCGAGGCGGAGCCGACGCAGGCTCCGGAGGCGAAGCGGGAGCCGCGGACGATGCCGCTCACGGCGGCGAAGGAGAAGCAGGAGGGACAGGCGCCGGAGCCCGCGGCGGGCGGTGTCGCGCCGTCGACCTTCGTGCTGCGCGCGGTGCCGGAACCGAAGGACGGCCCGCTCGCCCGGCCGCCCCGGACACCGGGCCTGCCGCTGACCCTCCCGGGCCTCCCGATGGACCCGGACAGCAAGCCCCCGACACCCGCACCCGCCCAGCACACGACCTCCGCCCAGAACACGACCCCTGCCCAGAACACGACCCCTGCCCAGAACACGACCCCTGCCCAGAACACGACCCCCGCCCAGCACACGGCCCTCACCCAGGAACCGGCCCCCACCGCCGGCACCGTCTCACCCCCCACGGGCGAGTTCGGCCCGGTCACGCACTCCGAACCGCCCCCGCCCCAGGCCGGGACAACCACCCACCCCTGGCACCCGAACGGGCCCTCCACCCCGCCCCAGGTCGCCTCGAACACTCCACGACCGGCTCCCGCCTCCCTGGAGCCCCAGCCCTGGCCCCCGAGCCAGAACACGGCACCGGTGCAGCCCCCCGCCCGTCCCTCGGATGCCGTCACCTCCCAGGAGTCGCAGCACGTCCCGCTGAACCCGCAACCGTGGCCCGCGGCCCCGGCCGACGACCCGACCCCGGAGCAGTTGCCCGAGCCGCCGCCCCCCGCACCCGCGCCCGCATCGGCGCAGTCGGACCCGTCGGACCCGTCGCACCTGTCGGACTCGGCACCGGAGTCGGGCCCCGCCTCGCTGGAGCCCCAGCCGTGGCCCCCGGCCCCGCCCTCGATCCACACGACCACCCCCGCTCCCACCCCCGCGCCCGCCCCGGCCGCGCTCGCCCCTCCGGAGGAGTCCGCCACCGACGCCTACTCCGCTCCCGAGTGGAAGGTGCTGGAGGAGGACACCGGCCCGAAGCCCGCGCCCGTGCGGGAGTTCGACGCGGTGGCCGAGGCGGTGCTGGACACGGGGGC
The DNA here is from genome assembly GCF_053592095.1 of Streptomyces sp. NPDC002787. Lineage (NCBI taxonomy): Bacteria > Bacillati > Actinomycetota > Actinomycetes > Kitasatosporales > Streptomycetaceae > Streptomyces > Streptomyces sp. NPDC002787. Next base: position 62,926 of record NZ_JBSFVC010000005.1, read on the forward strand.
GGAGGACGACGGCGGTACGGCGTCACCGTTCGCGGAGCCCGTGTCGCGGATCAACGAGGCGGTGAAGGTGGGCCGCATCCAGGAGGCCGCGGAGATGGCCGAGCAGACGGTCGCCCAGGCGACGGCGACGCTCGGCCCGCAGCACCCCGAGGTACTGAGGCTCCGCGAACTGACCGCTTACATCGCCTACTTGGCCGGTGACGCGCTCAGGTCGTTCCATCTCTCCCTCGACCTGGCCCGCCTGCGCCACCACCTGGGCGACCCGCGTGCCGCGTACGGCAACATCCAGAGCGCGGCGGCGGCCTGGCGGGCCGTCCGCGACCCGCTCCAGGGCCTGCACCTGGGCCGCGACCTCATCGCCGTCTGGACCGAACTCGCCGCCGACGCCGGCCCCGCCGCCGACGACCTGGAGCAACTGGAAAAGGCCCGCACCCGTATGACCCGCCTCACCGACCGAGCCCGAGCCCTCGACGCCGCCCCCTACGCCCAGGGCCAGTGACCACCCCAGCCGAAGGGCACCAGAGCCCCCGGCCCCACCATCACCTGGCCTGACTCCGCACCCACCACACACCCGGGGCCGGCCGCGGCAACCCCGCCGGCCGACCCCGGAACCACACCCCCTACACCACCTACACAACGCCGCCCGGGCGCGGCGGCGCCGTCCTCACTCCGACAGCTCCCACACCGCGTACGCCAGCGCATCCCCGTTCCGGTCCAGCGCCGTGTCGTTGATGTTGGACGTGGTGTCGCAGGACGAGTGGTAGCAGCGGTCGAACGCCTGCCCGGACGTGCCGCCCCACTTGGCGACCTGGGCGGCGGTCTTCGTGCGGCTCGCGCCCGTGAAGAGGCCGCCGACGGGGACGCCGGCGCTCTTGAAGGGCGCGTGGTCGGAGCGGCCGTCGCCCTCGGTCTCGATCTCCGTCGCGACGCCGATGCCCGTGAAGTAGTCCTTGAAGGTCTGCTCGATGACGGGGTCGTCGTCGTAGACGAAGTACCCGGGGTTCGGCGAGCCGATCATGTCGAAGTTGAGGTAGCCGCTGATGCGGGCCCGGTTCGCGGCCGACAGGTTGTTGACGTAGTAACGCGAGCCGACCAGCCCCAGCTCCTCCGCGCCCCACCAGGCGAACCGCAGATGCTTCGTGGGCCGGTAGTTCGCGCGGGACACGGCCAGCGCGGCCTCCAGCACTGCGGCGGACCCGGTCCCGTTGTCGTTGATGCCGGGACCCGAGGAGACACTGTCCAGATGTGAACCGGACATGACAACCTGATTCGTGTCGCCACCGGGCCAGTCGGCGATCAGGTTGTAGCCGGTGCGACCGCCGGAGGTGAAGGACTGCACGGTGGTGGTGAAGCCCGCCGCGTCGAGCTTGCCCTTCACGTAGTTCAGGGACGCGGTGTAGCCGGCGCGGCCGTGCGCCCGGTTGCCGCCGTTCGCCGCGGCTATGGACTGGAACTGCGTGAGGTGTGCCTTGACGTTCGCCACCGGCAGGTCGGGGGCGGCGGCCACCTCCACGGACGGCGCGGCGGCGCCCTGGGCGGCGGGGGCCGCCCCGGCCGTCGACCCGGTGGTGAGCAGCGCCGCCGCCGTGACGAAGGCGGTGGCGGCGGTGGCGGCGGCCCGCCCTGGTCTGCGGCCGGCGGCGGACTTCAGCTGCGGAACGGAGAGCTTCATGTGGGGGCTCCGAATTCCAGAGGGACCTCATGGGCAGCTGGTGGCCGGCCCATGGATAGTCCCCAGTGAATGAGGTGCCTGGATGGTGCGAGTGGGACTGACTCTCCGTCAAGAGTGCTATTTGGTCAGGGGAGTGCGTGCGTCGGGGCTCTCGGCGCTCCCCGGCAGCGTCCGCGACGCCGCCGACGTCCGCGATTCCTCCAGCCCGTCCGACTCCGTCGACGTCCGCGACTCCTCCAGCGCCTCCGACGCCTCCACCCCGTCCACTTCGTCCCCGCCCTCCAACTCCTCCAACTCCTCCAACCGCCTTCGCGCCACCCGCGCCGTCCGCAGCGCGTCCCACGTCAGCAGGGACAGCGCCAGCCACACCAGCGCGAAGCCCGCCCACCGCTCGGGCGGCATGGCCTCGCCGAAGTACAGGACACCCAGCAGGAACTGGAACACCGGCGCCAGATACTGCAGCAGCCCCAGCGTGGACAGCGGCACCCGGATCGCCGCCGCCCCGAAGCAGACCAGCGGCACGGCGGTCACCAGGCCGGTCGCGGCGAGGAGCAGGGCGTGCCCCGTCCCATGCGGGCCGAAGGTGGAGTCCCCGCCGGACCCCAGCCACAGCAGATAGCCCAGCGCGGGCAGGAACTGGATCGCGGTCTCGGCGGCCAGCGACTCGACGCCGCCCAGGTTGACCTTCTTCTTCACCAGTCCGTACGTGGCGAAGGAGAAGGCCAGGCAGAGGGAGATCCACGGCGGTCGCCCGTACCCCACCGTGAGGACGAGGACGGCCGCGAAGCCGATGCCGACCGCCGCCCACTGCACCGGGCGCAGCCGTTCCTTCAGCAGCAGGACGCCCATGGCGATGGTGACCAGGGGGTTGATGAAGTACCCGAGGGAGGCCTCGACGACCTGCTCGTTGTTCACGGCCCAGATGTAGACGCCCCAGTTGACGGTGATCACCGCCGCCGCGACCGTGATCAGGCCGAGCCTGCGCGGCTGCCGCAGCAGTTCGCCGGCCCAGGACCAGCGCCGCAGCACCAGGAGCAGTACGCCGACGACCGCGAGGGACCAGACCATGCGGTGGGCGAGTATCTCGACCGCGCCGGAGGGCTTCAGCAGGGGCCAGAAGAGCGGGACGAGCCCCCACATCCCGTACGCCGCGAAGCCGTTCAGCAGCCCTGTCCGGTGTTCGCCCCTCGACTGCGCCGCCACGGCCCCTCCTTCTCTCCCCGGCCGCGCCGCCGCGACCTCCGAGCCCTCACGAAGGTAACGCCGGGTACCCCCGAATGTCATACCCGTATCGCGATACGGTCATGACATTCGGGGGTGGGTCCCGAGGGGAGTCCGGGGCGCGCGGCCCGGGGGGGGCAGGGAGTCGACCCGTTGGGTCAGGCCTTCAGCGCCGCCGCGATCGAGTCCGCGATCGGGGTCGTCGGGCGGCCGATGAGCCGGGAGAGGTCGCCGGAGGAGACGACCAGCTCGCCCTTCTCGACGGACGCGTCGACGCCCGCGAGGATCGCGGCCAGCGGCTCCGGGAGCCCGGCGCCGGTGAGGATGCCGGTGTAGGCCTCGACGGTGACGGGGTTGTTCGCTATCTCCTTGCCCGTCTGCCTGCTCAGCTCCGCCGCGTACTCGGCGAAGCTCCAGGCGGTGTCGCCGCCGAGCTCGTACGTCTTGTTCTCGTGACCCTCGCCGGTCAGCACGGCGACCGCGGCGGCCGCGTAGTCCGCGCGGGTCGCGGAGGAGACCCGGCCCTCACCGGCGGCGTGGGTGACGGCGTTGAACTGCAGCACCGGCGCGAGCTGCTCGGTGTAGTTCTCGTTGTACCAGCCGTTGCGCAGCAGGGCGTACGGCAGACCGGAGGCGAGCAGCGCCTCCTCGGTGCCCCGGTGGTCGTCGGCCAGTGCGGCCGTCAGGGTGCCCGGCGCGCTGGTGTACGCGAGGAGCGCGACTCCGGCCGCCTTGGCGGCGTCGATGACGACCTTGTGCTGGCCGACGCGGTCGTTGCCGACCTCGCTGCCGGAGATGAGCAGCACCTTGTCACCGGCGGCGAAGAGACCGTCGAAGGTCTCGGGGGCGCTGTAGTCGGCGACGGCGATCTTCACGCCGCGCGCGGCGAACCCGGCGGCCTTCTCCTCGCTGCGGACGACGGCCGTGATCTGCTCGGCCGGGACCTTCTCCAGCAGGCCCTCGATGACGAACTTGCCGAGGTTTCCGGTCGCTCCGGTGACGACGATGCTCATGGTGAAACTCCTCCAGGGGGCGGGTACGCCACTAACCCTAGGGGGTGCGCTAACTCTGAGAAAGTACCCACTTTGAAGTAAGGTACTGACATGGCCGTAAGTGAGAAGGTGAGCGTGGAAGCCCAGGCGATCCAGACGATCCAAGCGACCCAGGCGACGCAACCCGCGAGCAAGTACGAGATGGACGGCGAGGGGAAGTGCCCCTACCGCCTCGTCCTGGAGCACGTCACCAGCCGCTGGGGCGTCCTCGTCCTGATCGAGCTGCTGGAGCGGCCGTACCGTTTCAGTGAGCTGCGCCGGGCCATCGGCCGCGTCAGCGAGAAGATGCTCACGCAGACCCTCCAGACCCTGGAGCGCGACGGCCTCGTCCACCGCGACGCCAAGCCCGTCATCCCGCCCCGCGTCGACTACTCCCTCACCGACCTCGGCCGCGAGGCCGCCGAACAGGTCCGCGCCCTGGCGACCTGGACGAAGGACCGCATGGACGACGTACAGAAGGCCAGGCAGGCGTACGACGAGGCCCGGCAGGTACGCGACGAGGCCCGGGCCTGAAAAAGACCCGGGCCTGAGCGTCGTGGTCGCTCGGCGCTCAGCCGACCACCGTCCACGTGTCCCCGCCCGCCAGCAGCGCCGACAGGTCGCCCTTGCCGAACTGCTCCATGGCGGAGTCGAGTTGGTCGGCCATCTGGGTGTCGTAGACGGGCCGTTCGACGGACCGGAAGACACCGATGGGCGTGTGGTGGAGGGTGTCCGGGTCGGCCAGCCGGGACAGGGCGAAGGCCGTGGTCGGGGACGCGGAACGCGCGTCGTGGACCAGGATCCGCGCCTCGTTCTCCGGCGTGACGGTGACCACCTTCAGATCACCGGTCGCCTCGTCCCGTACGACGCCCCGCGTGCCGTCCGCCCCGAACCGGATCGGCGCGCCGTGCTCCAGCCGGATCACGGCCTCCTCGGCCTGCTGCCGGTCCTTGAGGACCTCGAAGGCGTTGTCGTTGAAGATGTTGCAGTTCTGGTAGATCTCGACGAGCGCCGTGCCCGGGTGGGCGGCGGCCTGCCGCAGCACCTCCGTCAGATGCTTGCGGTCGGAGTCCACGGTCCGCGCCACGAACGACGCCTCCGCCCCGATCGCCAGCGACACCGGGTTGAAGGGCGCGTCCAGCGACCCCATCGGCGTCGACTTGGTGATCTTCCCGACCTCGGAGGTGGGGCTGTACTGCCCCTTCGTCAGACCGTAGATGCGGTTGTTGAAGAGCAGGATCTTCAGGTTGACGTTGCGGCGCAGGGCGTGGATCAGATGGTTGCCGCCGATGGACAGCGCGTCGCCGTCTCCGGTGACGACCCAGACGGACAGATCGCGCCGCGACGTGGCGAGCCCGGTCGCGATCGCCGGCGCCCGGCCGTGGATCGAGTGCATCCCGTAGGTGTCCATGTAGTACGGGAAACGGGACGAGCAGCCGATGCCCGATACGAAGACGATGTTCTCCCTGGCCAGACCGAGTTCGGGCATGAAGCCCTGCACGGCGGCGAGAATCGCGTAGTCCCCGCAGCCGGGGCACCAGCGCACTTCCTGATCGGACTTGAAGTCCTTCATGGACTGCTTGGCCGCGGCCTTGGGCACGAGCGAAAGCGCCTCGATCCCGCCCGCGCCCCCGGCGCTTCTCGTGGACGTGGACCTCTCAGCCATCGATGGCCTCCTTGAGAGCCGTGGCGAGCTGCTCCGCCTTGAACGGCATGCCGTTCACCTGGTTGTACGAGCGGGCGTCGACCAGGTACTTCGCCCGGACCAGCGTGGCGAGCTGCCCGAGGTTCATCTCGGGGATCACCACCTTGTCGTAACGCCGCAACACCGCGCCCAGATTCCTCGGGAAGGGGTTGAGGTGCCGCAGATGGGCCTGCGCGATGGACTCCCCGGCCGTCCGCAGCCGCCGTACCGCCGCCGTGATCGGCCCGTACGTCGACCCCCAGCCCAGCACGAGCGTCCGCGCCTCGTGCGGATCGTCGACCTCGACGTCCGGTACGTCGATCCCGTCGATCTTCGCCTGCCGGGTGCGCACCATGAAGTCGTGGTTGGCCGGGTCGTAGGAGATGTTGCCCGTGCCGTCCTGCTTCTCGATGCCACCGATCCGGTGTTCGAGCCCCGGGGTGCCCGGGACCGCCCACGGCCGGGCGAGGGTCTGCGGGTCGCGCTTGTACGGCCAGAAGGCCTCGGTGCCGTCGTCGAGGGTGTGGTTGGGGCCCTGGGCGAACTGCACGGTGAGGTCCGGGAGTTCGTCGAGCTCGGGGATGCGCCAGGGCTCGCTGCCGTTGGCCAGGTAGCCGTCGGACAGCAGGAACACGGGCGTGCGGTACGTCAGCGCGATCCGGGCGGCCTCGATGGCCGCGTCGAAACAGTCGGCCGGAGTGCGCGGCGCGATCACCGGCACCGGGGCCTCGCCGTTCCTGCCGTACATGGCCTGGAGCAGATCGGCCTGCTCGGTCTTGGTCGGCAGTCCGGTGGACGGGCCACCGCGCTGGATGTCGATGACGAGCAGCGGCAGCTCGAGTGAGACGGCGAGCCCGATGGTCTCCGACTTGAGCGCCACGCCGGGACCGGAGGTCGTCGTGACCGCCAGCGAACCCCCGAAAGCGGCCCCCAGTGCCGCCCCGATGCCCGCGATCTCGTCCTCGGCCTGGAAGGTCCGCACGCCGAAGTTCTTGTGGCGGCTCAGCTCGTGCAGGATGTCCGAGGCCGGGGTGATCGGGTAGGAGCCCAGGTAGAGCGGCAGATCGGCCTGCCGGGAGGCCGCGATCAGCCCGTAGGACAGCGCCAGGTTCCCGGAGATGTTCCGGTAGGTCCCCACGGGGAAGGCGGTGGTGGCCGGCGCCACCTCGTAGGAGACGGCGAAGTTTTCCGTCGTCTCCCCGAAGTTCCACCCGGCGCGGAAGGCGGCGATGTTGGCCGCCGCGATGTCCGGCTTCTTGGCGAACTTCCCGGCCAGGAACTTCTCGGTCCCCTCGGTCGGCCGGTGGTACATCCACGACAGGAGGCCGAGCGCGAACATGTTCTTGCTGCGCTCGGCCTCCTTGCGGGTGAGGTCGAATTCCTTGAGGGCCTCTACGGTGAGGGTGGTCAGCGGCACCGGATGGACGCTGTATCCGTCCAGCGAGCCGTCCTCCAGCGGACTGGTCGCGTACCCCACCTTCTGCATCGCCCGTTTGGTGAACTCGTCCGTGTTGACGATGATCTCCGCGCCGCGCGGTACGTCGGCGATGTTCGCCTTCAAGGCGGCCGGGTTCATGGCGACGAGCACGTTGGGCGCGTCACCAGGGGTGAGGATGTCGTGGTCGGCGAAGTGCAGCTGGAAGCTGGACACACCCGGCAGGGTGCCGGCGGGGGCGCGGATCTCGGCGGGGAAGTTCGGCAGGGTGGAGAGGTCGTTGCCGAAGGACGCCGTCTCGGAGGTGAAGCGGTCACCGGTGAGCTGCATACCGTCACCGGAGTCACCCGCGAACCGGATGATCACCCGATCGAGCCGTCGGACATCCTTGGTGGACGCCGGTTTGCGCTGTTCCCTCAGTTCTCCCAGAGCGGCCTCGTCGGCCGGCTCCGCTGGGCTGCTGACCTGGCTGGTCACTGAACTTGACCTCCCTTGAGGCGGCTGTCCGGGAGTGGCCGTCCCGACGGCCCTCCCAAGACCAACCCTACGTCGGCGAGGGTGGCCTACCCTCGCCCTTTCGCCTGATGGACGCTGTTTTGAGACTCCGGAGGGGGAGTGGACGGAGGTTGAACGATTGACCGGACGCTTACTGACACAGTGTCAGATGATCAAGAGTTGAGGTAGGTGAGCACGGCCAGCACCCGCCGGTGGTCCCCGTCGCTCTGGGACAGCCCGAGCTTCAGGAAGATATTGCTGACGTGCTTCTCGACGGCCCCGTCACTGACGACCAGCTGCCGGGCGATCGCCGAGTTGGTCCGCCCTTCCGCCATCAGCCCCAGCACCTCGCGCTCCCGGGGAGTGAGCCCCGCGAGCACGTCCTGCTTCCGGCTCCGCCCGAGCAGCTGCGCGACCACCTCCGGGTCCAGCGCCGTACCGCCCTGCGCGACTCGCACCACCGCGTCCACGAACTCACGGACCTCGGCCACCCGGTCCTTCAGCAGATACCCGACGCCGCGACTGGACCCCGCGAGCAGCTCGGTGGCGTACCGCTCCTCCACGTACTGCGACAGCACGAGCACTCCCAGCTCCGGATGCTGCTTCCGCAGCTGTACGGCGGCCCGCACGCCTTCGTCCGTGTGCGTCGGAGGCATGCGCACATCCGCCACGACCACATCCGGCAGGTCTCCCTGCGCCGCGAACTCCGTGATCGTCTTGATCAGGGCGTTCCCGTCCCCGACGCCCGCCACGACGTCGTGCCCCCGGTCGGTCAACAGCCGCGTCAGCCCCTCCCTCAACAACACCGAATCCTCGGCGATGACCACCCGCACCCTGTCCTCCACGCCTCGTCCCCCCACGACACCCACACCCGCCCCCGACCGGCCCCCGTCTGCGGTCCGGCCCGTACAGCAGCCCCCAGCATCCCAGCATTACGAGGCCGAGGCGGTGGACCGACGAGAAAATAGGGGCAGGAAGGCGGGGTGACGTGGCCGGTTGTCGCCGTCCCGTCACCGGACAGGGGGTGGGGTTCGGTGGTATTCCACTCCCTGGGACGCGATCTCTCGCATGATGGCGGACCGGTGGCGCCCGGCGCATCCACGCGGAATCACGGCATGCCACGGCACAAGGAAGCGCGCCCAAGGGCCCAAAGCCCCCTGGACGCGCCTGTCGAAAGCACCCTTCGCGCGGCTCCGCGACCGCCCCGTGATGGGCTTCTGACGGGGTTCTGACCGGGTCCGTCAGAAGCCCCTCCGAAGCTCCGAAGCTCCGAAGCTCCGAAGCTCCGAAGCTCCGAAGCTCAGAAGCTCAGAAGCCCGTCACGAGCCCGTCACGAGCCCGTCACGCCGTCCGCCACGGCAACTCCGCCGTCACCCGTGTCGGCCCCCCGGCCGGGGAGTCGACCACCAATATCCCGTCGACCGCGCCGATGCGCTCGGCGAGCCCCGCCAGCCCGGACCCGCCCCCGGTGTCCGCGCCCCCCACCCCGTCGTCGATGACCTGGAGCATCAGCCGGTCCTCCACCTTCCACACATCCACGGTCGCCCGCGAAGCCCCCGCGTGCTTGCTCACGTTCTGCAGTAGCTCCGACACGGTGAAGTACGCGATGCCCTCGATCGCCGGCACCGGCCGGGCCGGCAGGTCCACCTCCACCACCACCGGCACGGCACACCGCGAGGCGACGGCGGACAGCGCCGCGTCCAGCCCCCGGTCGGTCAGCACGGCCGGATGGATGCCTCGCGCGAGATCCCGCAGCTCCTGCAGCGCCGTCTTCACCTCCCCGTGCGCCGAGTCCACCATCACCGCCGCCGCCCGCGGGTCCTCCGCCAGCTTCTCCTTCGCCAGCCCCAGATCCATCGCCAGCGCCACCAGCCGGGCCTGCGCCCCGTCGTGCAGATCCCGCTCGATCCGCCGCAGATCAGCGGCGGCGGTGTCGACCACGATGCCCCGGTCCGACTCCAGCTCGACGACGCGCGCCCCCAGCCGCGACGGCCCGAGCAGCGCCGTCACCATGCCCCGGTCGACCATCGTCAGCCCTCGCACGATCCACGGCGTGGCCATCGTGAAGAGCAGCCCCACCAGCGCGGTCACGGTCACCTCGAACGGGTTGTCGAGGTACACGGAATGCGTCTCGTCCCCGTACAGCTGCAGCCCGTCCTGCCCGACCCACACGGGGAAAACCCAGAACCACAGCGGATACGTCAGCAGCGCCCAGCCGTACGCCCAGAAGTTCACCGCCACCACGAACGAGAACACCGACCACGGGAACTGCACGACCGCGTACAACAGCTGCCGCCAGGACGACCCACTGCGCAGCATGGCCCCCATCCACGCCATCGCCCCGCGGCCCTTCATCCGCAACGGCTCCGGCGGGGCCACGTCCACCCCGAGCAGCACCCGCGCCCGCGCCCGCTCCAGCGCGCCGAACCCCCGGCACCCGGCCAGCCCCGCCGCCAGCACCGGCACCCCGAGGAACGTGACCAGCAGACCCACGCCGAGCGACAGCATCGTCACGGCATACGTGAACAGCACGATCCCGATCGGCAGCCCGAGCACCACGTACCCGAACTCCCGCCAGCTGCGGGCCTCGAACGGCGCCCGCACACCGGCCGGCACCCGATGCCGCCGCTCCTCACCCCAACTCCCGTACCCGTCCCCGTACTCCGTGGCCATCACCGTCGCCGCCTTCACTCGTCCCGCACTCCGGATGTCGTACTCCCACAGTGCTCGCCCCACCCCCACCCGGACCATGGAGCAAGTAGGCGTCTGCGTACGGGGGTTTTCCCCACCACCCGCCCCAATCCCGTACCCCGCCCACGGCGGCGAGGCGAAAAGGGGCGCGGGGAACTGCGCGAGCCACCACAACGAACCGGTCCTCGCCCACGGCGCAACACCCTCACGGCGGCGAGGCGAAGAGGGGCGCGGGGAACTGCGCGAGCCACCACAACGAACCGCACCCCGCCCACGACGCAACACCCCCACGGCGAAAGGGCGAACAGTCACCCCCGGCAAAGAACCCCCCGCCCCAAGGCCCCCGACCGCGCACCCACCCCGCCCAACCGTCGGAGACTCACCGCTCACGCCAAGGCAACTCCGCAGTGATCGTCGTAGGCCCACCCAAAGGCGAGTCGATGACGAACAACCCGTCGACCGCGTCGAGCCGCTCCGCGAGCCCCGCAATCCCCGTGCCCCCCTCGAAGCTGGCACCACCCCGCCCGTCGTCCCAGACCTGAATGAGGAGCCGGTCGTCGGACCGCCAGACTTCCACCGCCGCCGACTTCGCCCCACTGTGCTTGCTGATGTTCTGCAGCAGCTCGGAGACCGTGAAGTACGCGATGCCCTCGATCGCGGCGGCCGGCCGCGCGGCCAGATCGACGGTCACCTTCACCGGCGCCGTACACCGCGACGCCACCGCCGACAACGCCGCGTCCAGCCCCCGATCCGTCAGCACCGCGGGATGGATCCCCCGAGCCAGATCCCGCAGCTCCTGAAGCGCCAGCTTCACCTCACCGTGCGCCTCCGCCACCATCGAGGCCGCCGCATCCGGATCCTCCAGCAGCTTCTCCTTCGCCAGCCCCAGCCCCATCGCCAGATTCACCAGCCGAGCCTGCGCCCCGTCATGCAGATCCCGCTCGATCCGCCGCAGGTCGGCCGCGGCCGTGTCCACGACGACCCCTCGATCGGACTCCAGCTCCGCGATCCGCCGCTCCAGCTCGTCGGAGGGCGACAACAGCGACCGCACCATCACCCGGTCCACATTCGTCAGCCCCCGCACGATGTACGGCAGCACCGGCCACGCCACGAACAACCCCGTGAGGGTGATGACGAACGTCGCGATCCCCCACGGCATCCGGATCAGCTCGTACAGCATCGAACGCCAGCCGACCGGATCCTTCACGCTCATCCACACCTGCGCGAAGAACCCCTCGTCCGCCCGGCCGCCCCCACGGAACGGCAGCGGACTCGGCTCGTCCACCCGCACCCGCAGCAGCGCCCGCGCCCGCATCCGCTCCAGCCGCCCCAACTGCCGCGCCCCCATCAGCGCGGCGGCGAGCAGCGGAAAACCGATCACCGTCAACGTCAGGAAGGCACTCGTGAACAGCACTGTCGTCACATAGACGAACCCGAACAGCGCGAGCGGGAGATTCGCCAGCAGATGCGCGATCTCCAGCCACGTCTGCCCCCCGAAGGCGAACCGCGCGGGAGGCAGCGGCTCGGAGGGCGTGCGACTGGAGGGCAACGGCCGACCGTACGGCCGCGCGGAGCCGGTCGAGGAAGAGAGGGGTTCGGTCATCCCCCCAGCCTGCCCGCCCGCCCCCGCCCCGCGCCATGAGGAGGACCGCCCCCACCGCCCGGGGGAAAACCCCACCCCGTTCCTCCCCGGCGCCACCCGCCCCGACCCGGACGCGACGGAACCCGGGCGTGCGGACCTGTGACGGGCTGCTTACGGTCTCTTTAGCAGGGCCTAGACTCCCGTGCGTACAGATCGTCGAACAGCGACGTACGCACGGCGTCCCATCACGTACGTACGCATCGCCAGGCCAGGGAGCGAGGGACGGACGTGCCGGAACCGACCGTCGCCGTAGCGGCGGACTACTTCCAGTCCTACTCGGTCGTCGGACTGCTCGCCGCCGTGGGTGTCCTCTTCGTCGCCGTCGCCTTCGGCGCGGGACGGCTGCTGCGGCCCGAGGTCCCCACCCGGGAGAAGCTCCTGACGTACGAGTGCGGCGTCGACCCCGTCGGCGAGGGCTGGGCCCACACCCAGGTCCGCTACTACGTGTACGCCTTCCTCTACGTCATCTTCGCCATCGACTCGATCTTCCTCTTCCCCTGGGCGACGGTCTTCGCCGACCCTGGCTATGGCGCGACCACGCTGGTCGAGATGTTCATCTTCCTCGGCTTCCTGGCCGTGGGCCTGCTCTACGCATACAAGAAGGGCGTCCTGGCATGGACGTGACGCCAGAAGTGAACTCGCCGGGCCCCGTTCCGCTCCCGGAGCCGAAGCGGCTGGGCGCCCTCGCCCGCCTCGCCCCCGAGCCGATGAAGGTGATCCTCAACTGGGGCCGCCGCTACTCGCTCTGGGTCTTCAACTTCGGCCTCGCCTGCTGTGCGATCGAGTTCATCGCGGCGTCCATGGCCCGCCACGACTTCATCCGCCTCGGTGTCATCCCGTTCGCGCCCGGGCCGCGCCAGGCCGACCTGATGGTGGTGTCGGGCACGGTCACGGACAAGATGGCCCCGGCGGTGAAGCGGCTCTACGAACAGATGCCCGAGCCGAAGTACGTCATCTCCTTCGGCGCGTGCAGCAACTGCGGCGGCCCCTACTGGGACTCCTACTCCGTCACCAAGGGCGTCGACCAGATCATCCCGGTCGACGTCTACGTCCCCGGCTGCCCACCCCGCCCCGAGGCCCTCCTCCAGGGCATCCTGAAACTCCAGGAGAAGATCGCGCGAGAGTCCCTGGGGGAGCGGTACGCCGCGGGTCCCCGCCCGTCGAAGACGGCACTCCAGAGCGACCTGGTGAAGCCACCGACGACACCCGAAGCGACGGACGACACGGACGACACGGTCGCCACGACAGACGCCGCGACCGCCACGGGTACCGACACAGGCCCTGGTACGGGTACCGGCACAGGCCCTGGCACGGGTACGGGCGCGGGCACGGATACGGTTGGTGACGGCGCCGGGGAGGGGGACAAGTGACCGGCTGGCTGCCCGCCCCCGCCGAGGAACTCTTCGGCCCCGAGGCCACGGCCGACGAGTCCTACGACGTCCTCACCGTGGACGTCCCGTCCGCATCCTGGACCGAGGCCCTGCGCACGGCCCGCTCCACCCTGGGCTGCACCTATTTCGACTGGCTGAGCGCGGTCGACGAACCGGGCACGGGTTTCCGGGTGTCGGCCCATGTGGTGGCTCTGGCCCCCGTCCGACGCCTCCTCCTCCGCACGACGGTCTCCCACGAATCCCCCACCCTTCCGACCGCGGTCGGCATCTACGCCGGCGCGGCCTGGCACGAACGCGAGACGCACGAGATGTTCGGCGTCCGCTTCGAGGGCCACCCCGCCCTCGACCACCTCCTCCTCCCGGAGACCTTCGAGGGCCACCCCCTCCGCAAGGACTTCGTCCTCGCCGCCCGCGTCGCCAAGGCATGGCCGGGCGCCAAGGAACCCGGCGAGTCCGAGCACGGCACGCCCAAACGCCGCCAGATGCTCCCCCCTGGCGTCCCCGACCCCAACGAATGGGGCCCCCTCAAGGGCCAGCTCCCCCCAGCCCCGGCCCGCCCCGCGCGAGGCACGGCCCGCCCGACCGGTGACCGCCCCGTACGCCGAACCCGTTCAGCGAGCGAAGGCTCAGTCGGCCAGACACCTCCCAGCCCTTCGCCCGAGGGCGCCGGCCCCACCCCACGCCGCAGCCGTACGGCGGCCGAGGGCTCGGCGAGTCAGACCGCCGCCGCTCCGTCCCCCGACGCGCCCACGACCGCCCGCCGCGCCCGCACCGCGAGCGAGGGCTCCGCCACGCAACGCCAGGTTTCCGCCCAGCCGCCCTCTGCGGCCGAGCCGACGCCTCCCGCCGCGCCCCGCCGCACCCGCACCGCATCGCAAGGCTCGGCAAGCCAGCGCCCAACCCCGGCCAAGCCCCACCCCACCCCACGCCCCACGGACGCCCCCTGGCACCACGCCCGCCCAGCCTTCGACGACCCGAAGCCCGAGTCCGCCCCGAAGCTTCAGGCCGAGCCGAAGCCTGAGGCCGAGCCGAAGCCTGAGGCCGAGCCGAAGCCTGAGGCCGAGGGGAAGCCTGAGGCCGAGGGGAAGCCAGAGCCCGAGGGGAAGCCTGAGGCCGAGCCCCGGCCGAAGTCCGAGGCGGAGCCGAAGCCTGAGTCTGAGGCCGAGCCGAAGCCTGAGCCGAAGCCCAAGCCCGAGTCCAAGCCTGAGACCGAGCCCCAGCCGAAGCCCGAGGCCGAGCCCGAGCCTCAGGCCGAGCCCGAGCGGAAGCCCGAGGCCCGGCCCGAGCCCAAGGCCGAGCCCTCGTCCGAGCCCAAGGCCGAGACCCAAGCCGAGCCCTCGTCCGAGCCCAAGGCCGCACCGGGCCCCGAAGCCGCACCCGAACACGCACCGCAGCCCGATCCGGAGCACTCCGAGACCCGTCCCCGCGAAACCCCCGGCAAGGCCACCCCGGACAACGGCACCCCCGCCGACGAGCACGCCACCCCCGACGACAACCACACCCCCTCCGACGGCACCCCCGACGACGGCACCCCCACCCCACCCACAGGAGGCCCGCAGTGAACGACGCCCTGGACGTCGCCCTGCGACTCCTCATCGTCTTCGTCGTCTTCCTGACCTTCCCCTTGATCATCGGGCAGACCGAACACAAGGTGATGGCCCACATGCAGGGCCGCCTCGGCCCCATGTACGCCGGAGGCTTCCACGGCTGGGCCCAACTCGTCGCGGACGGCGTCAAGTTCGCCCAGAAGGAAGACGTCGTCCCGGCCGGAGCCGACCGCCGTATCTTCCAACTCGCCCCGGCCGTGGCCCTCCTCCCTTACCTCCTCGTCCTCCTCGCCATCCCCATCGGCCCGGGCGAGGGCGCGGTCGGCGAGGTCATCGACGCGGGCATCTTCTTCGTCCTCGCCGTGATGGGCGTGGGCGTCCTCGGCTCGCTCATGGCCGGCTGGGCCTCCGCCAACAAGTTCTCCCTCCTCGGCGGCCTCCGCACCGCCGCCCAGCTCCTCGCCTACGAACTCCCGATGCTGCTCACAGCGGCCTCCGTGGCGATGGCAGCCGGCACCGTCTCCCTCGTCGGCATCGTCGACGCCTTCGAGTGGTGGTGGCTCCCCTGGCAGATCGTCGGCGCGATCGTCTTCTTCGTCGCCGGCCTCGCCGAACTCCAGCGCCCACCCTTCGACATGCCGGTCGCCGACTCGGAGATCATCTTCGGCGCCTACACCGAGTACACCGGCCTCCGCTTCGCCCTGTTCCTCCTCGCCGAGTACGCCGGAATCGTCGTCCTGTGCGGCCTGACCACCGTCCTCTTCCTCGGCGGCTGGCACGGCCCCTGGGGCGCCGACGGCCTCGGCTGGGTCTGGACCCTCCTGAAGACCGCCGTCCTCGCCTTCCTCGTCATCTGGCTCCGCGTGACCTACCCCCGACTGCGCGAGGACCAGCTCCAGAAGCTCTCCTGGACCCTCCTCGTCCCCCTCTCCCTCGCCCAGATCGCCCTCACCGGCGTCGTCAAGGTGGTGATCCAGTAGCCATGGCCCCCGTTCCTGGTTCCGGCCTCGCCAAGGGCCTGGCCGTCACCCTCCGCACGATGACGAGGAAGACCGTCACCGAGCAGTACCCGGACGTCCAGCCCGAACTCCCGCCCCGCACCCGTGGCGTCATCGGCCTCTTCGAGGAAAACTGCACGGTCTGCATGCTGTGCGCCCGTGAGTGCCCGGACTGGTGCATCTACATCGACTCCCACAAGGAGACCGTCCCGCCCGCCGCCCCCGGCGGCCGCGAGCGCAGCCGCAACGTCCTCGACCGTTTCGCCATCGACTTCGCCCTCTGCATGTACTGCGGTATCTGCATCGAGGTCTGCCCCTTCGACGCCCTCTTCTGGTCCCCGGAGTTCGAGTACGCCGAGACCGACATCCACGAACTCACCCACGAGCGCGACAAACTCCGCGAGTGGATGTGGACCGTCCCCGCCCCACCGGCCCTCGACCCCTCGGCCGAAGAACCCAAGGAACTCGGCGCCGCCCGCAAGACCGCCGACAAACTGGCGGCCGCACAGGCCACCCAGACCCCGGAGTCCGGGCCGGCCGACGCACCCGCGCCCACCCCTGTCACCGAGCCGCACGCGGACGAACAGGCCCGCGCGGCGGAGCAGCCCACCCGCCCGATGGGGGAGTCCAAGCAGCAGACGGACCAACCGAGGCAGACGGACCAACCGAGGCAGACGGACCAACCGAGGCAGACGGACCAACCGAGGCAGACGGACCAGCCCAGGCAGGAGGGCCGCGAATGACCCCCGCAGCGACCGCCGCCCGCCTCGCGGCGGACACCCCGGCCACGGCCGCCGAAACCGCCGGTTTCCTCTCCCCGACCGGCGTTGAGATCGCCTTCCTCCTCGTCGGCCTGGTCACCCTCGGCGCCGCGATCGTCACCGTCACCACCCGCCAGCTCGTACACGCCGCCCTCTGGCTGGTCGTGGCCCTCGGCGGACTCGCCGTCGAGTACCTCCTGCTCACCGCCGAGTTCATCGCCTGGGTCCAGGTCCTCATCTACGTCGGTTCCGTCGTCGTCCTCCTCCTCTTCGGTCTGATGCTCACCAAGGCCCCCATCGGCCGCTCCCCGGACGCCGACTCCGGCAACCGCTGGGCCGCCCTCACCGTCGCCGTCGCCTCGGCCGCCGCCCTCGTCTGGGTCGTCGTCGACGCCTTCCGCACCACCTGGATCGACCTCGAGGGCCCCGCCGCCGGCTCCACCAAGGCCACCGGCGAGAGCCTCTTCCAGAACTGGGTCCTCCCCTTCGAGGCCCTCTCCGTCCTCCTCCTCGCCGCCCTGGTCGGCGCGATCGTCCTCTCCCGCAAGGCCAAGCCGGACACCCCGACCCCCGGACCCCGAAACGGGGCCACTGCCGACACCGAGGCCGACAACGGAGGCGTCCGCTGATGCACCTCGCCTATCCCGTCGTCCTCTCCGCCCTCCTCTTCTGCACGGGCCTGTACGGCGTCCTCGCCCGCCGCAACGCGATCCTCGTGCTGATGTCCGTCGAGCTGATGCTCAACGCCGTCAACCTCAACCTGGTCGCCTTCGACGTCTGGCTGAGCAAGGCCGCCGAGGAGACCCTGCACTCCGGCCAGGCCCTGACCCTGTTCACCATCACCATCGCCGCCGCCGAGATCGGCATCGGCCTGGCGATCGTCCTCGCCGTCCACCGCAACCGGGGCACCGCCGACATCGACAAACTCCGCGACACCGCCGAGCACCCTGACGACGACCCCCACGAGCCCGGCCGACCCGACCGCCCTGGCCAACCCGGTCAACCCGAGCGGAGCGAGAAGGCTGAGGCCACCGCGTGACCACGACCACCCTCGCCGTCCTCGTCCCCCTCCTCCCGTTCCTCGGCGCCGCCGCCGGCCTGCTCCTCGGCCGCACCGCCCCCGGCTTCGTCCGCCCCCTCGCCGTACTGCCCACCCTCACGGCCTTCGCCCTGGCCGTCCTGGTCGCCGTACGCCAGGGCGGCGACACCTCCGTCGACGCGGCCACCCAGCTGACCCCGACCGGCTCGATCCCCATCGAACTGGCCCTGCACATCGACGGCTTCGCCGCCCTCGTCGCCGTCCTCGTCGGCCTGGTCGCCACGTGTGTGCAGATCTACTCGACGGGCTATCTGCACGACGACCCGCGCTACCCCTCGTACGCCGCTCTCGTCTCCCTCTTCACCTCCGCGATGCTCCTCGTCGTCTACTCCGGCGACCTGATGGTGCTCCTGGTCGGCTGGGAGATCATGGGCATCTGCTCGTACTTCCTGGTCGGCCACTACTGGGAGACCCCTCAGGCCCGCGCCGCCTCCCTCAAGGCCTTCCTGGTCACCAAGCTCGGTGACGTCCCCTTCCTGATCGGCCTGTTCGCGCTCGCCGCCGACGCCGGGTCCTTCCGGATCACGAAGATCCTCGACACCGTCACGCGCGGCGGCCTCGACCACCCGACCCTGATCGCCCTGCTGCTCCTCGCCGGCGTCGCGGGCAAGTCCGCCCAGTTCCCCCTCCACACCTGGCTCCCGGACGCGATGGCGGGCCCCACGCCCGTCTCCGCGCTGATCCACGCCGCGACGATGGTCGCCGCCGGTGTCTACTTCGTCGCCCGGCTCCTCTCCGTCTTCGCCGCCTCCTCGGCGGCCCTGGTCGTCCTTGCCGTCATGGCCGCGCTCACCATGGCCGGCTCGGCCCTCGCCGCCCTCGCCCAGGACGACATCAAGCGTGTCCTCGCCTACTCGACGATCGGCCAGCTCGGCTACATGACCGGCGCCCTCGCCGTCGGCGACCGCGGTGCCGCCGTCTTTCACCTCCTCTCGCACGGCGCCTTCAAGGCGCTGCTGTTCCTCGCGGCCGGCGTGATCATCCACGCCGCCGGCACCAACTCCCTGGCCGCCATGTCCCGCATGAGCCACCTGCGCGCCCGCGTCCCGGACGCCTTCTGGACGATGACCGTGGCGCTGCTCGCCCTCGCCGCGATCCCGCCCTTCAGCGGCTTCTTCTCCAAGGAGTCCGTCCTCGGAGCCGCCGAGCACGCTGCCACCGGGCACGCCGAGCACATCCCCGGCGCCGCCGGCTGGACCGTCCTCGTCGCCGGCGTCCTGACCGCCCTGCTCACCGCCGCGTACGCCGCCCGCCTGTGGCTGCTCGCCTTCCGGGGCAAGGGCGCCGAAGCCCCCGACCACGGCCGCCAGCCCCTCACCATGACCGTGGTGCTGTGGGTGCTCGCCGCCCCGTCCCTCGCCCTCGGCGCCTTCACCTACGGCAGGCTCCCCGACTGGTTCGACGGAGACGACCTGGCGCCCACCCTCACCACATCCGTCCTCGGCACGGGCGTCGCCCTGATCGGCGCCCTGGCGACGTACGCGGCCTGGCGGTCCGCCAGGGCAAAGGCGGCCCGTGCCCCGCTGGGCACGGTCGCGGCCCACCCCGAGGCGGACGCCGCCACGGTCGAGGCGGAGGCCATCGCCAGCCACACCCCCGCCTACGGGGACGTGACCTCGGCACCCGACCCGGCGGACCCGGGCCGCCTCCTGCTCGGCCCGCTGCACCGCCACGCCGCCGCCGGCTTCCACCTCGACGCCGTCTACACGGCCCTCTTCGTCCGCCCGGTCCAGGCCGGCGCGAGTCTCGTCCGGTTCCTCGACCGCGAGGTCGTCGACACCTACGTCCACGGCGCGGGCGCCCTGCCCCGCCTGCTGGGCGCGGCCGTACGCCGGGCCCAGACCGGCAACGTCCAGACCTATGTGAGCGCGCTGCTCGCCGGCACCGTCGTCCTGGTGGTCGCCGCCCTCGTCGTCGCCACGGGAGCGTGAGCAGGCGTGATCGATATCAACGAGTCCGTGATGCAGATCCTTCTGGCGTTGATCGTCGTCGGCCCGCTCATCGGCGCCGCCGCCGCTCTCCTGCCCGCCCCACCGGGGCTGAAGGGGAAGTCACCCGAACAGGCCGTGCTCCGCCACGGAATCACCGTGACCGGCGCGGTGCTCATCGCCGCGATCGTCCTCGCGCTCGGCTTCGACCACGACCAGCCGTCGAAGATGCAGGCCAGCACGGACATCAGCTGGATCCCGGCGCTCGACGTGCGCATCCACCTCGGCATCGACGGCATCTCCCTCCCCCTTCTGGTCCTGACCGCGCTGCTGACCTTCCTCTGCGCGCTCTACTCCTACTTCAAGCTGCCCGCGGGCCCGTCCCCGAAGGCCTTCGTCTCACTGCTGCTCGTCCTGGAGTCCGGCACCCTCGCGACCTTCGCCGTCCTCGATCTGCTGCTGTTCTTCCTCGCGTTCGAGATGGTGCTCATCCCGATGTACTTCCTCATCGCCCGCTGGGGCGGTGAGCAACGCACGCAGGCCGCTTGGAAGTTCATCCTCTACACCCTGCTCGGTTCCGTGGTCATGCTGCTCGGCCTGCTCCTGATCGGACTCAGGGCGGGCACATTCGACATGGTGGCACTCGCCACTGACAATCACCCTGAGCTGACCACATCCGTGCAGGTCATCGCCGTTCTGTCGATCGGCATCGGGCTCGCGGTCAAGACCCCGATGTGGCCGCTGCACAGCTGGCTGCCGGACGCCCACACCGCCGCCCCGACCGTCGGCTCCGTCCTGCTGGCCGGCGTCCTGCTGAAGATGGGCACCTACGGGTTCGTCCGCATCCTGCTGCCGATCACGCCGGACGGCTTCCGCACCTTCGCGCCGTACCTCGCCGCCTTCGCGGTCGTCGGGATCATCTACGGATCCCTCGCCTGCCTCGCCCTCGCCAGGCAGGGCGCGAAGGGTGACCTCAAGCGCCTCATCGCGTACTCCTCCGTCGGCCACATGGGCTTCGTACTCCTCGGCATCGCGACGATGACCCCGACCGGCGTGAACGGCGCCCTGTTCGCCAACATCGCCCACGGCCTCATCACCGGCCTGCTGTTCTTCCTGGTCGGCGCCCTGAAGGACCGCACCGGCACCACCGACCTCGACACCCTCGCGCAGGAGACCGGCGCCGCCCTCTACGGCAGGGCCCCGCGCCTCGGCGGCCTGCTCGCCTTCGCCGCCGTCGCCTCGCTCGGCCTGCCCGGACTCGCCGGGTTCTGGGGCGAGATGCTGGCGCTGTTCGGCGCGTTCGACCCCGCCGAGGGCCTCAGCCGCCCGGCCTTCCTCACCTTCATGACGATCGCCGCGTTCGGCACGCTCCTCACCGCCGCTTACCTGCTGATCGTGGTCCGCCGTGTCTGCATGGGGGCCGCCCCAGAGGAATCGCAGGAATGGCAGGAGAGGCCGCGACTCGCGGACGTACAGACGTACGAGTTCGCGGCCTGGACCCCGCTCGTCGCCCTCACCGTCCTCGCCGGCCTCTGGCCCGCGGCCCTCCTCGGTCTGACCGACCCGGCCGTGCAGCAGCTCCTCGCAGGAGGCACCCGTTGAGCCCCTTGGCCCAGCCGCCGATTCAGGCCCAGCCCCTGGCCGAGTCCGTCGTCCAGTCCGTCGACTGGCTCGCCATCGCGCCGCCCACCATCGCCGCGGTGGTCGGCCTCGCCGTCCTCGTCGCCGACCTCTTCGTGGGCGACGCGAGGAAGGCCCTGCTCGGCTGGACCTCCGTCGCGGGCCTCGCCGTCTCTCTCCTGGCCCTCACGCCCCTCCTGGACGGCGACCGCGCCACCTTCTGCCTGACCGGCGCCCCGGAGGTCTGCAGCTACACCGCCGACCGCTTCACCCTCGTCGTCCAGTTCCTCGTCCTCGGCGGCGCCCTTCTCGCCGCCCTGTTGTCGATGACGGCCCTGAAGGACGCGCAGAAGGAACTTCCCGAAGGGGAGTTCTGGTTCCTGCTGCTGTCGTCCGCGGCCGGCGCCGCCCTCCTGCCCGCCTCCCGCGACCTCGCCACCCTCATCGTCGCCCTGGAGGTCGCCTCCCTGCCCGCCTTCGCCCTCGTGGGCATCCGCCAGGGCGACAAGCGGTCCTCCGAGGCGGCCCTGAAGTTCTTCCTGTCGTCCGTCACCGCGACCGCCGTCAGCCTGCTGGGCATCAGCTTCGTCTACGCCACCACAGGCACCCTCTACCTCACCGAGATCGCCGAGCGGATCCGACACGTCGACGGCCAGCTGCACACCCTCACCCAGGCCGGTGTCGTCCTCACCCTCATCGGCTTCGCCTTCAAGACGGCGGCCGTACCGTTCCACTTCTGGGTCCCCGACACCTACGTGGGCGCCCCCCTGCCCGTGGCCGCCTATCTGTCGGTCGTCGGCAAGGCGGTCGGCTTCTCCGGGCTGATCCTCGTCACCGTCGTCGCCCTCCCGTCGTACGCCGACGTCTGGGGCCCCGCCCTCGCCGCGCTGGCCGCCCTCACCATGACCGTCGGCAACCTCGGCGCCCTGAAACAGCGGTCCACGCGCGCGTACAGCGCGGTCCGGCTGCTCGCCTGGTCCTCCGTCGGCCAGGCCGGCTACCTCCTCGTACCGATCGCGGCGGCGGCGTACGCGGAGAACACCGACGACGCCGAGAAGGCCGTCGGCTCCACCGTCGCCTACGCCCTGATGTACGCGGCGGTCAACCTGGGCGCCTTCGCCGTGGCCGCCCTGGTCGGCCGTACGAAGGTCCTGAACCGCGTCAGCGACTACCGGGGCCTCTACGCGTCCAGCCCCCTCTCCGCCCTCCTCCTGGCCTTCTTCCTGCTCTGCCTCGCCGGGCTGCCCCCGGGCGTCATCGGCCTCTTCGCCAAGGTCACCGTCTTCTCGGCGGCCGTCGACGCGGGCCTCGGCTGGCTCGCCGTCGTCATGGCCGTCAACGTCGTGATCGCCCTCTTCTACTACCTCCAGTGGACCGCCCTGCTGTTCCGCGCCCCCGAGGGCGAGACCACCGCCGAGCCGTACCGGATCCCGGCCCCGCTGACGGCCGCGATCGCCCTCACCGCAATCGTCGGCATCGCCCTGTCCGGAGCGCCCCAACTGGTCCTGCGCTTCGCCGACACCGGCCTCTTCTAGAGAGCTCACCGGGGGAGCCCCCGCCTCACCGGGACGGCGCCCGCCCGCCCCGCGCGCACAAGGGAACTAGTACTCCCCGCCTGGCGTTGACCAGTACGGGAGGGTCCACTGAGAAGTGGAGTCAACAGCAAGCAAAGGGTTCCCCTGCCGCACGACTTGGAGGGCGTACCGTGCACCGCCGGCACAACGGGCTCAGGACCGCCGTACTCCTCGGGGGACTGTCCGCACTCATCATCGTCATCGGAAGCTTCTTCGGCCGTACGGGCCTGGTCGTCGCGGTCCTCATCGCCCTCGGCACGAACGCGTACGCGTACTGGAACAGCGACAAGCTGGCTCTACGCGCGATGCGCGCCCGCCCGGTGAGCGAGTTCGAGGCCCCGGCGCTGTACCGCATGGTCCGCGAGCTCTCCACGCAGGCCCGCCAGCCCATGCCACGGCTCTACATCTCCCCGACGGACGCCCCGAACGCGTTCGCGACCGGCCGCAACCCGCGCAACGCCGCCGTCTGCTGCACCGACGGCATCCTCCGCCTGCTCGACGAACGTGAACTGCGCGGTGTCATCGGCCACGAACTGAGCCATGTCTACAACCGCGACATCCTGATCTCGTCGGTGGCCGGCGCCCTCGCCTCCGTGATCATGTTCCTGGTGAACTTCGCCTGGCTGATCCCCATCGGCCGCTCGGACGACGACGAGGGCCCCGGCCTCCTCGGCATGCTGCTGATCATGATCCTGGGCCCGCTCGCCGCGTCCCTCATCCAGCTCGCGATCAGCCGCTCCCGGGAGTACGAGGCGGACGCCTCCGGCGCCCAGCTCACCGGCGACCCGCTCGCCCTCGCCAGTGCCCTTCGCAAACTGGAAACGGGTACCAAGCAGCTCCCGCTGCCCCCGGAGCCCCGGATCGAGACCGCGAGCCACATGATGATCGCGAACCCCTTCCGGCCGGGCCGTGGGTTCTCCAAAATGTTCTCGACACACCCGCCGATGGCGGAACGCATCGCCCGACTCGAGAAGATGGCAGGTCGCCCGCAGTGAAGACCATTCTGAACATCATCTGGCTGATCCTCAGCGGCTTCTGGCTCTTCCTCGGCTACCTGTTCGCAGGCTTGCTCCTGTGCATCACGATCATCGGAATCCCGTTCGGCATCGCGTCGTTCCGTATCGGCATCTACACCCTGTGGCCCTTCGGATACAGCGCGGTCGAGCGCCGTGACGCGGGCGCGCCCTCCTGCTTCGGCAACGTCCTGTGGCTGCTGCTGGCAGGCTGGTGGCTGGCGCTGACCCACATCTTCGCGGGCATCGCGCTCTGCGTCACGATCATCGGCATCCCCTTCGGCATCGCCTGCTTCAAGCTCGTCCCGGTCTCGCTGATGCCCCTGGGCCGCGAGATCGTCCGCTCCGACCAGCCGTTCGCCCAGCAGCGCTGGTAACGAGGCGCCCCGTTCAGCCGCTCCGCGCCGCCCACCACCGCCGTACGCCGTAAGCCGCCGCCCCCACGCCCAGCACGGCGGCGCCCACGGCCACCGACATCCCCGGCAGCGAGAACGCCAGAACCGCGCACCCGACGAGCCCGACCACCGGCACCACTCGGGACGCGGGCACCGAACTCAGCGTCCAGGCGGACGCGTTGGCGACCGCGTAGTAGGCGAGCACTCCGAAGGAGGAGAAACCGATCGCGCCCCGCACGTCGACCGTGGCGGCCAGGGCGGCGACCACGGCACCGACGGCCAGTTCGGCCCGGTGCGGCACCTGGAAGCGGGGATGTACGGCGGCCAGGGCGCCCGGGAGATGCCGGTCCCGGGCCATGGCGAGAGTCGTCCGGGAGACGCCCAGGATGAGCGCCAGCAGCGATCCGAGCGCGGCCACGGCGGCCCCCACCCGCACCATGGGCACCAGCCCCGGCGCCCCGGCCGCCCGTACCGCGTCGGCCAGCGGAGCCGAGGCCTGCCCCAGCCCGCCGGAGCCCAGCACGGACAGGACGGCGACGGCGACGGCCGCGTACACGACCAGCGCGATGCCCAGCGCGAGCGGGATCGCGCGCGGGATGGTGCGCGCCGGATCCCGTACCTCCTCGCCCAGGGTCGCGATCCGCGCGTACCCGGCGAACGCGAAGAACAGCAGCCCGGCCGCCTGCAGCACCCCGCCCACGCCCCCCGACGCCCCGATGTCCAGCCGCCCGGCATCCGACTCGCCGGATCCCAGGCACACGACCACCACGGCGGCGAGCACCGCCAGCACCACGGCCACGATCGTCCGCGTCAGCCAGGCCGACTTCTGAACACCGCCGTAGTTCACGGCCGTCAGGGCCACCACGGCCGCCACCGCCACGGCGTGCGCCTGGCCGGGCCACGCGTACGCGCCCACGGTGAGCGCCATCGCCGCGCACGAGGCCGTCTTCCCGACCACGAACGACCAGCCGGCCAGATACCCCCAGAAGTCGCCGAGCCGCTCACGCCCGTACACATACGTGCCGCCCGACGCCGGATACACGGCCGCCAGCCGCGCCGACGACATGGCGTTGCAGTACGCCACCACGGCGGCGACCCCGAGCCCGATGAGCAGCCCCGACCCGGCGGCGCGCGCCGCCGGCCCCGGCGCCACGAAGATCCCCGCGCCGACCATCGCCCCGAGCCCGATGACGACCGCGTCCCCGACCCCGAGCGTGCGGCGCAGCCGGGCACCCGATCCAGCCTGTGTCATGCGCCGCACCCTACTGATCGCCGCAACCGCCGGAGGTCACCGAGGCGTCCTCCCCGACAACGAGGCACGAACAACGAAGCACCTGGCCTCTGTGGGGGAAACACAGCACAGGCACAGTACGAAAGGGCAGGTTCACGGCATGAGCATCATCGGCTGGATCGTTCTGGGACTGTTGGCCGGCGCCATCGCCAAATTCCTGCTGCCGGGCCGGGACCCGGGCGGCTTCATCGGCACGACGCTCATCGGCGTCGCGGGCGCCTTCATCGGCGGCTGGATCTCCGCCCGCTGGCTGGACCACCCGATCTCCGAGAACTTCTACGACGGCGCCACCTGGGCGGCCGCGATCGGCGGCTCCCTGGTCCTGCTGATCGCCTACCGCCTCCTGTTCGGCCACTCCCGCCGCTGAGCGCGCAGGACCACCCACGAACCGCAGCCAGCAGGTGAGAAGGGTGGGCACCCGGCCGAAGCCGGGCGCCCACCCTTCCACGTAGACCTCTGCCTACGGGCGATCACCGGTAGTTGACGAACTGCACCGCGAAGTCGAAGTCCTTGCCCTTGAGGAGAGCGATCACGGCCTGCAGGTCGTCGCGGCTCTTGGAGCTGACACGGAGCTCGTCGCCCTGGACCTGGGCCTTGACGCCCTTGGGACCCTCGTCGCGAATGATCTTCGCCACCTTCTTGGCGTTCTCCTGGGAGATGCCCTCCTCGATCGACGCGAAGATCTTGTACTCCTTGCCGGACAGCTGGGGCTCACCCGCGTCCAGCGACTTCAGGGAGATCCCGCGCTTGATCAGCTTGGACTGGAAGACGTCGAGGATGGCCTTCACCCGGTCCTCGGAGTTCGCCTCCATCAGGATCTTCTCGCCGGACCACGAGATCGAGGCGCCGACGCCCTTGAAGTCGTAGCGCTGTGAGATCTCCTTGGCGGCCTGGTTGAGGGCGTTGTCGACCTCCTGCCGCTCGACCTTCGAGACGATGTCGAAACTGGAGTCGGCCATGTCCTGTGGCTCCTTGCATCGGTGGAACGGGAGGCGACAAGCCTAGCCACCCAGCCCCTCCGAGTACTGATCAATCAGGTGGCGGAGCACCCCCGGGCATCAGGTATCGTTTACGTCGTCGCCACGGAGCACCGCCGAAAAGCGGTTCGAAGGGCGGCAAATCCCAGGCGGTGTGCCCGAGTGGCCAATGGGAGCGGACTGTAAATCCGTCGGCTTAGCCTACCCAGGTTCGAATCCTGGCGCCGCCACGTGGAAAAGACGGCCCCTGAGCTGCGAAAACGCAGCGCAGGGGCCGTCTGTGTGTGGGGCGCGAGCCGGGTGGACTGTCTCGCCGTGTCTCGCTCTTTCCCGCTCTCTACCAGTAGTTCTGGACGGGGCGTGGACGGGGATTTCAGCCCCGACCAGCGGTTATGAGGGTGGCGGGCTGTCAGCCGTCCAGACGGGCGGAGATCTTCGCGTTGGCGGCATCGTCCCCGCCCCGGAGGAACTTCGCGTACACCCGGAAGAGGACGGCCACACTGTGCCCTGCGCGGGCAGCAACGATCTGCGGTTCCACTCCGGCGCTGAGCCAGGTGGACACGGCAGTGTGCCGAAGATCATATGGCCGCTTGGCAAGCTTCGTCGCGCACTCCTGCGGGGTCAGCACCTCTTGCCGGGCGTTCGCCCACACCTCGCCGTAGCCGCTCTCCTGCACCATGCCGCCGCGAGCCGTACGGAACAGCCGGCCGTCGGGGGCGACCCCGTGGACGGTGATGTGCCAGCGGAGCAGCGCGACCAGCCGGGGCGGGATCGGGACCGGGCGAACGGCCTTGCGGGAACGGTGCTTGAGCCCCTTCCGGTCGTGAGCCTCACCCGAGTCGGTCCACGGTCGGCCGGCTCGCGGACGGCTCTCGCGGAGCATGATCCTGCCCCACCCCCGACGGGGCAGATACAGGTCGGACTCCAGTAGGCCGACCGTCTCGCCGGGACGCGCCGCCGCGTAGAGGATGCAGCCGAAGAACGCTTCGAGGTGGCGCCCGCGACCACCTTGCGCGCGCACGCCGGCCAGGAGCCGTTCCGCCATCTCCGGATCAGGGACGCACTCGGGGTCGACTTCCTCGTCTACCTTCTCGGGTGCCTTCCACTGGAGTGCGTGCATGGGGTTCTCTGCCAGCATCTCGGCATCGACCGCGTAGCCGAGAGCCTGATGGAAGATGGCTCGCTTCCTGGCGATCACGGAACCTGCGGAAGTCTTCCCGTCCATCCGCTTGGTGCAGGCATTCAGGGCCCGGCGGACCAGCATTTTTTCCGAGAGGGCTGAGACAGGAAGCGACTTCCGCTCGAACCATGCCAGCACCTCCTTCACGTCCGGCGGGGGTTCCTCGTCCCATCGCTTGACGTTGAAGGCCCAGCTATAGAGCGCGCGCCGCACGAGACGGTGATCCGCCATGCCCCGCGTGTCCTTGACGATGATGGGGGTCACGGTCGCCATTGCCTCGGCGAGGTTCTTGCGTGTGGTCGCGGGGGAGTGGTCCCACTTCATCTCGATGTAGTCCCGAGCGTGCTGGTACCAGGGGATGTCTTTCTCCTTCTGGACCATCGACTTGGGCAATCCGCTCTCAACGTCGAACGGTTCGCCCTCGCGCGTCGCCGTGACGAGTTGGGCCCGCCTGCTCTCGGCGAGCCCCGAGGTGAGGAACGACTCCGAGTGCGGACGGGTGCCGACCTGCCAGCGGAGCTGATACGGCTTGCGGTACGGACGCTTGCGGATTGCCCAGATTCGTACGGTGTAGCTCCACTCGGTCACGCAACCTCCAGGTCGTTCAGAAAGGCGTCGAGGACGCTGCGGCGCATGCGGAGATGACCGTTCGGCAGGCGGCGGACTTCCGGCGCGTAGCCACGGTTCCGCCAGCGGTAGTACGTGGCGCGGGTTATGCCGATTTCGTCGAGAGCGTCGGACAGCGGGACCCACTCGTCAGCAGGGGCGCGGCGCCGACGGGAAGCGGCAGTCATCGTGAGATCTCCTGGAGAGCTGAAGCGTGCAGGAGGACGGGGCCCTCGGGCCCCTCTGAGGATCCGAAACATCCGAAACACCGAAACAGTGCAGGTCAGAGACTCGAATCTGTTCCGGATGCTGTTTCTGTTTCGGATAGCGCCGTCACACGCGCGGTGCGACGGCGCTTCGGTGTCCGGTGCGATCAGCCGGTCATGGGGAGGGTCGGTGTGACGGTTTCGGTCGTCGTGTTACGGCTGTCGCCGGGGGCATCCGGAACACATTCGCCGCCGCTGACCTGCGGCGTTCCGGATGTTCCGGATGTTCCGGATTCACCGGAGGGGGGCGGGCAGTACCGCATCCACGCGTCGGTGAGGTCCGCCGCGAAATAGCCCTTGACCGTGCCGGACGGTGTGCGGAAGGTGCGCGGTTTGATCGGCTGGTTCGCCGGGGTGACGTACTGGCCCAGCATCCGCGCGAGGGTCCGGGGGTTGAGGGGCTTGTCGTCCAGGTCAACCCATGGGGCGTCGTCCATGCCGAGCAGGCATTCGATGATGACGGCCGTGGCGATCCGCTCAGCGCCGTTTCTGAACAGCATGTCGCGCAGGTCGGTCAGCAGCCGGATACCGAGCGAGGATTCATCGTTGTCGTGGGCGGCTTTGAGGAGTTCCAGGCAGCCAGCGCGGGCGCGCTCGGGCCAGTCGCCACCAGCGGCTTCGGCGACGGCGAGCAGCGGTTCCCACACATCTGCCGGCCGGTCGCTGAGCCCCTCGGGCAGGGTCGGCCAGGCACCGGAGACCTCGTCACGAACGGTATCCGCCCACTTGGCGAGCCGATCCCGCAGGGCGTGCCCCTCCTTCTCGTGGATGCGCTCGCGGTACGGCTGGACCTTCTCGTTGGGGGCCCGCTTGCGCATGCGGATGATCACGCAGCGGTCCAAAATCGTTTCCGGCAGGGAGCCGAGTCCGGCCATGGCGACCGCGCAGAACGATGCGAACCACGAGGGGGTCTGGTTCTCCCCGACGCAGCGCAGAGCCTTGCCCCGACGGCGGTGGCCGGTGTTGATGAACCCGCGCACCGGTTCGTTGTCCCCGGCTTTCGGGCCGAACACGGTATCGATCTCGTCGAAGAGGAGGGTGGGTAGTCCACCCTCGGTGGCTTCCACCAAGCGGTACAGCGCGTTGGCGGAGCTGCTGACGAGGGTGTGGGAGTGCGGGGTGAGGGTCTCCACAATCTCCAGCGCGCGGGACTTCCCCGACCCCGGTTCGGGGGAGAGGAAAGCCAGCCGGGGGGTGGAGTCGAAGCAGTCGATCAGATGGGCGTGCGCGTCCCACAGTGTGACGGCGACGTAGGCGGCTTCGGTGGGGAAGATGTTGAAGCGGCGGTGGAACGCTTCGACCTCTTCGAGCAGGGCCGCGCCGTCGATGGTGGGCGCGGTCGTGGGCGTGGTCATGCAGCGGCCCTCTCTTCCTGAGGCTTGCGGAGCGGGCAGGTGTCGCGGCGGGCAGTCTGGGTCTCGGAAAGGGCTGAAAGGACGGCCTTGCGGCCGTCGCCCTTCGTGCCACAGCCGGAATTGGAGTCGGGCGCCGGTGGGCGTCGGCGGCAGGAGTCGGGGGCGAGAGGCTTTTCAGGGGCGGGGCGGCGGGGGTTCACGCCGCCTCCCTGGGCCGGGCAGTGCGGATCGACCATTCCAGGGCGCTGCGGACGGTTGCCCGGCACTCGGTCGGGGACAGTCCGGCCGCCTCCCCCGCCCCCTGAAAAGCCTCTTCGACCCGGTCTCGGGTGATCTCGCCCCATGCGACGAAGCGGCCCAGGGCGCGGGCGCCCGCCAGCAGACGGGTGTTGCGCCCGCCCTCCTTCGTCTGCCGGACGGCCGCCGTCTCGCGTTCGAGGGCGACCTCTGCCCGGCGGGTTCCCTGGCCAGGAATCAGGAGCGGGGCGGGCTCCGTGGCGGGCCGGGGCGCTTCGACCAGCAGCGCGGTGAGCCAGTGCGGCAGCGGGGCCACGGGGCTGTTGTCGGTGACCTCGTACGCGCCGTCGGGGGTGGTGCTGCCAGGTGCGACGACGTAGCCGCCCCAGGCTCGGGTGTCGATGTGCGCACCGAGCCGGTTGACGCTGTTCTTCAACTGCCCGCCGGGCGGTGCGGTGAAGTACAGGTGACAGCCCCCGCTGGGAGTCCGCACCCGGTAGGTGGCCGGAAGGGTCTCGTCGGCGCGCTCGCAGAGCGCCTGCAAAGAAGCGGCGCCGTCAGGCGCTCCTTCTGCCTCTTCCGGCTTGCACACGTCCAGGTCGATCACGAGCAGACCGGCGGGACCGGTCGCGATCCCGACGTTGTACGGCCGCTGCACCCACGCGGCCTGGATGAGCTGCGGGTCGGTGGTGGCGCGCTGCTCGGGGGTGCGGTGACCGGCCGCGCAGCGCCCGGTGCAGGGGCAGGAACGCTCGGGGTGCCCGGCGGGCCGCTTGGTGCCCGGATGCAGCGGGATGACGGGCCAGCCGCGCTCTGCGGAGCACAGGGCGGCGGCGAGCAGATGCAGGTGGTCCAGTTCGATGGTGGGCATGTCGAGCACGTTGATGAGCGGGACGCTGCTCATGCCGCTGCCCTCCCTTCCAGGGTGAGGAACTGTGCGGCGATCCACTGGGTGTAGGCGGGGGGTACGGCTTTGCGGGCTTCGAGGTTGGTCATCCAGGTGCAGCCCATGGCGTCGGCGTAGGCGCGCTCGCCCTTGTGCTCGAAGGCCAGCAGGCCCTTGTGGTGCCAGCAGGGTGCGACCAGGTCTCCGCCCCCGCCCCATGACGTCTCGAACGCGCGGTGGCGGCGGACGTTGAGGCCGAACTGCGTACCGCACAGCAGGTAATCGGGCCTGAGCGGGGCCTCGGGGACGTTCTCGATGACCCACGGCCGCCCGGTTGCCTGCATGACGTCCCGTCCGGGGGCGAGCAGGTCGGGGTGGTCCTCGGGGGTGCCGCGCCACTTCGTGACCTTCGCGTAGCGCTCGCACGGCCAGGAGCCGTGGACCAAGTCGAAGGTGTGGCCGTGTTCGGCGGTGTAGTCGATGCCGTCGGCCTCGACGAAGGTGAAGGGGTAGTTCGGCTGGGGGCGGATGTCGACCCCCACCACGTCGAACCCGGCGAGGTAGTAGCCCATGGACAGGCCGCCGGCGCCGCAGCACACGTCCAGCACCCGCAGGCCGTTGGGCCGCCGCAGTGGCAGTACGCGCGTGTTCATGCGGCCACCGCTTCAGTGGTCAGGCTGGCGAGGGCGTGGGTGCCGAGCCACTGGGTGTAGGCCGGGGGTATGCATTCCCGGATGCCGTCGCGGTTCATCCACGGCACGGCCATGACGCGGCGGGCGTGGTCGACGCCGGAGAAGTTGCCGATGAACTGCCCGAAGTGGCCCGGTGGGATGGGGCGGCCCATCTTCGCCTGTGGGACCAGGTGGGCGGGATGCGCGGGCTGGGCAAGGGTGAAGCCTCCGCCGGGCTCGAAGTACCGGTGCCGGTAGGTTTCCAGCCCGAACATGCCCCCGCACAGCATCACCGGACGGTGCAGCTTCGGCACCGCGCCCCGGACGTTCTCGATCACCCAGGGGCGGCCAGTGGCTTCCAGGGCGGCGCGGGTGGGGGCGATCAGGTCGGGGTGGGGATTGCCCTGGATGCGCTGGCACTCGCTGTCGTGCTGGCACGGCGGGGAGGCGTGGATGAAGTCGAAGTCCGCGCCGTGCTCGCGGATGAACGCCACCGCTTCGGCCTGGACGAAGGTGAAGGGGTAGCGGGGCTGGGGGCGGATGTCGACGCCCACAACGTCGAATCCGGCGTCGGCGTAGCCCTTGGCCGCGCCGCCCTGGCAGCAGAACAGGTCAACCAGGCGCGGCCGACGGCCGTGGGCTCGCCGGATGACGGTGGTTTGGGTCATGCTGGGAGACCTCCACAGGTCTGTTGAGGGTCTGGTGGACAAGGGCGGCCCCGCGTTCTTTGGCGAGAGGTGGGGTCGCCCTTGGCGCAGCTAGAACGGGGGTTCGTCGCTGGACTGCGCGCCCGCCGGGGTGCCGGTCTTGGCCCAGGGGTCGTCACCGGCGGGGGCGGACTGCGCGGCGCGCTTGGCGTTGATGGTCACGGTGGTGAACCGGACGGACGCGCCGATGTCGTCCACCTCGACGGCGAGCATGGATCGCTTGTCGCCCTCGGCGGTGGTCCAGTCGTGCTGCCGCATCCGGCCGGATGCGACCACCCGCGAGCCCTTCCTGAGGCTGTCGGCGACGTGCTCGGCGAGAGTGCGCCAGGCGGCGCAGCGGTAGAACGCGGTGGTGCCGTCCTTCCACTGGTTCGAGGCGCGGTCGAAGCTGCGCGGGGTGACCGCGATCGTGAACTTCGCGAGCGCGGCGCCGCCCTCGGTGAACTTCAGCTCGGGGTCGTCGGTCAGGTTGCCGACAAGGGTGATGGGGGTCTCTCCGAACGACATGAACTCTCCTGTGGGTGTGGGCTGTTCAGCCGTAGAACTTGTTGCGCTTGATGACGGCCTTGCGGATGTTGACCGTGGTCCCGGCGCTGGTGGGGCGGTGGCCGAAGACCTGGACGGCGATCCAGCCGCCGAAGACGACGGCGGCGAGGGTGATGAGCTGGGTGACGAACGCGGTCAGCGCGGTGACGAACGCGGTGAGCATCAGCAGCCCGCCGCACGCGGCGGCGAAGCCGACGCCCCCGAGCGCGATGTTCACCGCCGTCCGCGACACGGTCGGCTTGTCCGGGACCGGTTCGGGCTTGACCGGCTCGATGGCGTAGCCGGTGATGATCCGGCCGTCGGGGAGCACGATGCTCGTGACCGCCGGAACCGTGCCCGGCTGCACCGGCACGAGCGGCGCCGTGGGCGGGTGCGCGGTGATGGGTTGCGGGTGGTGGACTTCGACGGCCGTGGGCCGTTCGGTGTCGGTCATCGGGCCTCCCCGAGAGATGCGGCGGGCCCGCGCCACAGATGTGGTGCGGGCCCGTGCGGGTGGGTGTCAGGTGTGGGGTGTCAGGGGGTGTCACGCCGGGGCGTCACGCGTTTCTGACACCGGGTTTGCCTAGGGGTTTGGGTGTCAGACGACCCTGACGGTGTCAGGCGTCAGACGGGTGTCAGGCCGCCACAGGGGTGGGGACGATGCGCCACCGGCCGGTGGCGTTGGTTTCCTTCAACCGGCCCTCCCGGTAAGCCTCCACGAGACGCTCGGAGACCCAGGGGCGGGAGAGGTTGTGCCGCTCGCACCACTCCTTGAAGTCCTTCGGACCGACGACCATCTGACCGGCCGCCTCGAACTCCGCGAGCGCTTCGGCGAACAGTTGACGTGCTTCCGCTGGCTTCGGCTTGCGGCCGGTCTCCTGGCCGAAGATCGGGGCGTCGTCGCCGGCTTCCGGCTCGGGAAGTTCCGCGTCGGGGTCGATGTCCATGTCCTCGGGGTCGACCAGCAGACCGCCGTGGTTCATGTCGTAGTCCTCCTCTGCGACGGCCCGCAGCACGGCCGGCTGCGGGGTGCCGTCGTCGCCGGGGGCGGGGCGGCCGGTGTAGGCGCGCCCGGCGACACCCGATGCGGCCCCGGCGGTGATGGGGTCGGCGTGGGCGCCGTTGCGCTGTGCCCAGGTGGCGAGCTGTTCCATGGTCTTGACCGCGCGGGTAGGGAAGGCGAGGGTGCGGCCCGGTGAGGGGTAGCGGTCCTCGGGGATGCCCGGCGAGACGGTGTAGCAGTAGCCGGGCCGCCGGTTGCCCCACGCACCCGGATGCGCCCCTGCCGCGAGAACTTCGTCGGGCAGGCAGAACCCTTCGTCGCGCGGGTCGCAGCCGAGCGCGATCACGGACGGCAGCGAGGCGCGAGTGGAGGTGGACATCTGGTCGTACGACGGGCGCTGCAACGACACGATCAGCGAGATACCCGCGCTGCGGGCTTCCTGCGCGATGCCGGTGAACGCGTCGTCACCCAGGTTGCGGAGGGTGTTGGCGGCTTCCTCGAACCAGGCGACCAGGAACGGCATCCCCTCACAGCCACACGCCCCGCCGGGGCGGCACGAGTGCTCCGGGTCGTTCTGCACGCCCGCGGCTTCGGGAACCCACTGTCGGTAGCCGTGCGAGCCGAGCCACCGGGTGCGGGCGGGGATGACGGACTTGACCGTCTCCACCATGACTTCGGTGTCGGTGCCGCCCTCTGCACTCCAGTCCAGGCCCGGCCGGAGCGGGGCGAAGTCCTGGAACGCCTTGGGGTCGGAGAACCACACGATCACGTCCCGGCGGGAGAGGATCTCCGAGAGCAGGTTCAGCGCGGTCTCGCCCTTGCCGGAGCCGGTGCCGCCGGCGATGAGCAGGTGGGTGGAGTTTCGCTTGGTCTCCGGGTCACCGGGCAGCCACAGCGTGAGCGGGGCGCCGTCGTCGTAGCGGCCGATCACCAGCGGATCGGCGATCGAACCCCCGAGATTCGAGGGGCCTTCCCAGTCGACGACGGCGGCGAGCATGTCCTCGGGGACGATGACCAGGTCACCACGGCGCTCGGAGTCGGGGTCGGCGTGGTACCGGACGGCGGACTTCGGCAGGTCCAGCGCGGACGCGATCCGGGCCAGTGCCTTGGTGACGTCGTCGTTGGTCTGCTCACCGGGATCGAGCGCGAGCGGCGCGGTGACCCGGTTGGGCTCCACCTTCGCCGCCCCCATCTGTGCCCGCGCCAGCCCCACCTTCGCCAGCAAACCCGCATCCGGACTGCCGGTGGCGGCGCCCTCGGGGTTGTGGCGGATGACCATGCGCACGTTCCAGGACAGGGCGAGCGCAGGCCCGCCCATCAGGAACAGGTCGTCGACCGGGCCGGCGGTGGGTCCGGCCAGGGACGCGGCCGTCAGCCACGCCGAGCCGGCCGCCATGGTGGCGGCCGAGTGGATGCGACGGCCCTTGGTGGTCGACTTGCCCATGAGCCAGGTGGCACCGGTCAGGGCCACGGAGGTGAGGGTGAGGCCGACGCCGGCGGCGGTGTTGTCGGGCCACCGCCAGTGCCCGAGGGCGCCGGCCAGGCCGGTACCGGCCCAGCCGAGCCACGGCGGGATGTGCGGCTTGGCCCGGTGCAGCAGATACGCCCGGACGCTGCCGTTCTCCGGTCCGCCCTGCTGAGGCATGAGGTAGCCGTTCATGCCGTCGGGGTAGGTCATCACCCCGGTGTCGTCGCGTGCCATGCCCGAACCTCCTTACTGCTGGGTCCAGTCCATGACCGGCGCTTGAGGGCGCCGGGCACGGTGACGGACACGGTTGATCTCTTCCTCGAACTCCTGTTGGAAGACCGAGTAGCAGGAGGCGGCGTTCTTGGCCGCGTCCCGCAGCGCGTCGGCGGAACGCTGCATCTTGCGCGCCACCTTCGCCGCCCGGATACGTGAGCCGAACGTGCGGCCCTCGGGGTCCGGCACGGCGGCCAGCACTCCCTTCATGATCTCGGCGCCCATCGCGACCTCGATCGACAGCGTCACGGCCGCCGCGCGCAACGTGTTGCAGTAGTTCCGCACCAGCGCCGGGGAGGTGAACTCCGGGGCCGGCAGCAGCGACTCGGCGTGCGACCGGCCACGCCCCCCGCGGGCGGCGTTCTTGTTGTTGTTCACGGTGACGTTGATCGGCGGAACGAACGAGCCACCCAGGGCGCCGACGAAGCCGCCAGCGGCGGCGCCGGCGTTGGTGAACTTGTTGCCCTTGTCCGCGCCGTTGCGGTTGTTGGTGGTGCGGTTACGCGTCGGGGTTGCCATCAGACGAAGTCCCTTCCCAGGTCAGTGCGTGCGGCGGACGAAGAACCACGTGATCTGAGCGGCGAGCCAGATCAGCAGCCACAGCACCGGCAGCGGCCCGGCGAGCGGGCCGAAGCCGACGGCCAGCGCCATCCACCCGGCGGCGAGCGTGGCCAGCGAAGCCAGGCTGATGCGCCAGCCGAGCGCGCTGCCGCTCGCCGGGCGGCGACGCTGCATGACCAGCACCCATGCCAGCGGCAGGAGGGCGAGCGGGGCGAGGACGAGAGCGGACCACCAGGCGTTCAGGTGCAGGACACCGGTCACGGCGAACGCGAGGACGGCCAGGCCGACGGGGGCGAGGCCGCGCCGTCCGGCCCACAGCCCACGGCCGACGAAGCCGAGCGCTTCGCGGGTCAGGGAGGGGCGTTCGGGCACGACGATCACGAACGGCTGAGCGCCGCGTCGTCCGCGTTGGCGGGGGATCTGGACGGTGTGGACGCCCGCCGTCGTCTTCACGCGACGGGCACGGGTACGGCTGGACACAGCCAAAATCTCCTTGCTCAGAGGGGTAGTTGAGGTGCTGTGCGGTGCGCGAAGAGGAAGGCTCGCCGGGTCTGCGCGCCGGGTCTGCGAACGTGCCGCTCGCCGGGGCTCGCCGGGTCTGCTTCACTGGTGACCGACTGCTTCCGGCAGTCGCAACGAGGGCCAGCCCACTTACCCTGGGCTGGCCCTCATTGATGTGTGCCGGACGATCAGGTCAGGTGCCGGACTCCTCGTGGGACATCAGCGAGCCCCACGCCTTACGCACCCGCCCTTCCCCGCCCACGAACCCGCCCTCGCGGAACGCGGCCACGGCCTGCCGGTACGACAGCGGCGGGTCGTCCAGGTAGCGCAGGTGCCGCAGGACGACCACGAGTTGTACGTCGGTGAGCGCCTCGCCCGCGACCGGGGTGGGAACCCCGGCAACGGCGGCGATCTCCGCCAGGGTCACGGGGGGTGTGACGGGGGCCGTCACGGGCGTGACGGACTCCGCCGGAACGGTCTCCAGCACGGGCGTGACCTGCGTGTCTTCCCCCGTCACGGGCGGTGTGACGGCCGTGACGCCCGGCCCCTCGATCGCAGCCGGTGCGGGGGAGTCCGTCACGGGCAGGGTGGGGGGTGTGACGGGCAGGCCGAACATGCCGCCGAGTGCCGCGTCCGCACCGGCCGTCATCCGGCCGCGCTGGACATCGACCAGGTTCGCCCCGAGCTGCGCGTCACCCACACCGACCTTCTTGGCCAGGTCCCACGACTTGAGCTCCGAGTCCTTCCGGGCCTCTTCGTCGGGGTGGTTCGCCGCGCGGGCGCGGTGGTAGGCGAGTTTTTGCATGACGGCTGCGTTCCGGCGCTGCGCTTCGGCGTCCACTCCGGTGCGGTAGACCACGATCCGGCGCGCCAGCAGACCGAGCGCCTCGGCTGATGCGGACATGGCAATCGGGGTGACAGCGAAAATGACCTTGTCCCGCAGCGACTCGGCGACCGCGACACCGGTCAGCGAGGCCACCGCCGGCAGTACCCACAGCCCGATCCGCACGGCCGCCGGGGAGGACTGGCCGAGGGCGGTCAGGCCGACCAGGGTCAGCGCGAGCACGAGCGTGGCGCCCTCGCCGGCCGCGACCACACCGAGCGCGGTGGCCGACCGGTGGAACACGGACGCGATGTTGGTGTACGTGCCCCACGCGCCCACCGCACCGAAACCGACCATCGGCACAGCCGCGGCCACGAGCAAGGCGATCTGGCCCCAGGTCAGGGCCCTTTCCGGGGGATGCTTCATCTTCCGACTCCTTCAACAGGGGGCACGCCAGACCGGGGCCGGTCAGGCAGCGGACGACTCGGGATAGGCGCAGGGCACGCACACCCCGAGCGAGGTGGGGATGACGTAGTCGGCCTCGGTGCGGCACCGCGGACAGGTACGGCGTGCCCGCATCGCGCACTGAAGCGCCCGGTGCTTCACCGCCGTCATCGGGCGGACCGGCTTGGCCAGGTCGAGCCGGTAGAGGTAGGCGACCAGCGGACCGCGCCGATAGCGCGGCCGGAGCACCTGCGCCGCGACCGGCTGACCACCGGGCCGCAGGCCACGGGCCCGTAACTGCCGCTTGGTCGCAAACCCGTCCGGCGCACACCGCCACGGGTACGTGGGGATTCCCCAACGGGCGCCGGTGGGGTCGAAGCACTTGCCCCACGCCGCCATCAGACAGACGCCCCGACAGGCACCGGGGCCTGCACGTCGCCGTAACCGATCAACTCCAGCGTGGCGCCCGCGTACTCGACGGACGCCTTCAGCACCCGCGTACGGCCCTGGCTCTGCTCTCGGTACTCGACATCGCCCGAAGCGACAGCGAGCACCTCCCGCCACATCTCGAAGGCGGACAGGTCGTGGTGGAACCTCAACACCAGCCGGTCCGGGAAGATCGGCGACACGTCCACATCGGGCGCGGGCAGGTGACCGAAGTCGGCGGCCAGCAGCCGCAGCACTCGCAGCGGCACGGCCAAGCCGTCCAGCGTCAGACCCTCGTTCACGCCGCGACCTCCCGGTGTACCGGACGGCGGCGAGCGGGGCGGGCGAGCGGAACGACGTTGAACAGCTCCGGGTGGTCGTCGACCACCCGCGCGGCCAGCCGGACCAGGTCGTCAGGCAGGCTGGCGAATTCCGGGTCGGCGAGGATGTCACGGGCCGCGTCCAGCCGGGCCGCACGCTCCTCCTCCGTCTCGCCGTCCACCCCGAGCCACAGCTCAACCGGGGTGCCGAGCGCCAGTTCCGCGAACTCCGTCGCGGTGACGGCCTGATGGTCGGCAACGATGTACTTCATGGCGGTCTCTCCTCACAGTGGAACGGCGTGAACGCGCTCCGGAGATGCCTCAACGGGGCGCGCGCCGTGGGAATGATTCGCGCCGCTTCCGGCGCGGGTGGGACCTTCGAATGTCCTCATCAAACGGGCAGGCCACCGACGTTGAGGCCGGCGCCCTGCCCGCATGACGAGTGACGGGAAAACCCGTCACTGCGTCTCGCGGCTCCGAACGCGCCTTGCTCCGCCTCCCTTGGACGGCACGCCGGTCACCGCGCCACTCAGTCGTCACTCGCTGAGTGGTCTCCCTCCCTCACGGGTGTCATGGACCGGGTGCAGCCCAACCACCGGGATTCCCGTGATCCGGTCCCTGGGGCCCATGCCCGAGGGTCAGACCAGCGGCTTAGCCGATGACACCGATCGATCCGTGAAGACGACGGACTTTTACGTCTCCCCTGCCGCTCGAACCGCGTGTAAGCAGGCCCGGCGGGGTCCTTCTGCGTGCAGCCGTGAATCGGAGTCACCCCGAATCTGGTGCGCACCAGTAGAGTGCATCTGGTGCGCACCAGAGTCAAGAGGCTTCGTTGATTCGGGCGGGAGTTGCTCGCCCTGGCGCACTTCAAGGAGACGCTTCGAGGCAGGGGTTCCGGTAGCCAACAGGGCTTAACACCCGTCCTGTTAACCCCTGTTGACCTGCGGCTACGTGAGGCATGCTGGGAGGGGTAGCGAGTGAACCTATGCCGGACGGTGGCTTGTGAGTTCAGGACTTCGAAGCGCGCGAACCGCGCGAGGCTGGTCTCAGGAACGACTGGTTCGCGAGATCGAGCAGTACGCCCGACGGCATGTCACCGATGTCGCGTCGACCGCGAGTTTGCGGGTGTACGTGTCCGAGTGGGAGAACGGCAAGCGCGCGATCTCGGACCGATACGCGGCGATCCTGCGACAGCTCATCGGCGTGACGGATGCAGAGCTGCGGGGCGACCCAGCGGCGATCGCTCCGCCGGTGGCCGACGGGTACGACGAACTCCTCAGCAGGATCGATTCGGCGAGCAGTGTCGACGAATCCATGGTGCAGGCGTTCAACGACCAGACCGAACTACTGCGAACCATGGATCGGCGAATGGGCGCAGCCAGCCTTGTCGACCAGGTGACAGGTCACCTCGCCGCCCTCGAAGACGCGCTGAGCTTCGCCGTACTGCCCCACACGCGCCGCCCCGTGGCCCTCGCCCTCGCCGGGGCGTCAACGATGGCTGCATGGCAGGCAATCGACGCAGGAGCGGTGGAACGGGCGTGGAGACATTACGAGTTGGCGAAGCGGGCGGCGCGGGATGCTGAGGAACCGATGTACCTCGCTCACGCCATGGCAGAGCAAGCGTACGTGCTGTGCGAGGCCGGTCGGCCGGCGCTCGGTGTCGACCTGGTCCGCGACGCACAGCGGACCCTCGGGCAAGCCGGATCACCTCGTCTCCGGGCGTGGCTGTACGCCGCCGAAGCCGAGATGTGCGCCCATGCAGGAATGCCGGACGACTGTCGACGCGCCCTCGATTCGGCCGTAGCGAGCATTCCGGCGGGCCCCGTCGACCGCGACCCGGACATGTTGAGTATCTTCCTCAACAGCGCACACCTGGCTCGATGGCGCGGAAACGTCCTCGCCTTGCTTGGCGACGACGAAGCGGTGACCAGCCTGTATGACGCGCTGGAAGTGGCAGATCCGACCTTCGTGCGAGCGAAGGCCGGATTGCACACGGATCTCGCACAGGCCCACCTGGCGCGAGAAGAGTACGACGACGCGAACACGCATCTCCGCCAGGCACGGTTGCTGGCGAACCGTACGGGCTCCGTACGGCAGCGGCGCCGCGTCGACCTCCTCAGTGAGCGGTTGTAATCCCTTGCTTGCCCCGGCTCGCCAGGATGTGAAGCAAGGCAACGAGGGTGCCAGAACCCATCAGCTCACCACGCGCCATCAGCCCCGGAATGTCGGCGAGGGGCACCCACTCGATGTGGCCCGCCTCTTCAAGATCCGTCGGTGATCCGACTTGCTCGGCCCCGTGGCCCACGAAGATCTCGTGAGGGGAGTCGACCATGCCGATCATGGGTTGATACGTGACGACGTGTTCCAGAGTCTTCGGGCGCCAGCCGGTCTCTTCTACGAACTCCCTCAGCGCCGTGTCGGCGGGGTCCTCGCCGGCGTCGACGATGCCGCCGGGGAGCTCCCATCCCCACTGCTGCGGGACAAATCGATACCGCCACATCATCAGTACGCGTTCCTGGTCGTCCAGGACGGCGGTAATCGCCACGTGGTGCAGCTTCACCACGTGATGCTCGAAGCGCTCCACGCCGGGCGGCTCAACGTCCCAAAGCTGAAGCTTGACCCAACGGTTGTCGTAGAGATCCCGCTCGCCGTGGATGCGCCATGGCTCCAGTCCCTCAGGCGCCTTGACGCTCACCGCGCCAGGAACCCGGTACGAACTCCGCCCTCGAACCTCTAGCGCGCCCTCCGACACGAGTCGGGCGAGCACCTGCCGCAAGGCCGTCCGTCCGATACTCA
This sequence comes from Streptomyces sp. NPDC002787, assembly GCF_053592095.1. Classification (NCBI taxonomy): domain Bacteria; kingdom Bacillati; phylum Actinomycetota; class Actinomycetes; order Kitasatosporales; family Streptomycetaceae; genus Streptomyces; species Streptomyces sp. NPDC002787. Next base: position 104,439 of record NZ_JBSFVC010000005.1, read on the forward strand.
GTTCCTCGCTGAGCGTCCGCTCCGAGGGCATCTTGTCGCCGGGGGCGTACTCGCCCGATGCGAGCCGCGCACGAATCGTCTCGTAGACCTTCGCCGTCTTCGGTCCCATCCGTCGAGCACTCCATTCTGAGGTGGTGCTTACCAGCGTAGTGGCCCACAGATGCATCACCTCAGGTCTTACCAAGGGTGACCCTCAGCAGCGATGGCAGATGACGCCGCCGTAGTCCTCACGTGGCGCGCTCCCGGGACTCTCCGAGGCGGCCAGTTCAGATAAGCGTAGAGACAGTGTCAACCGCTCTCGATCTTGAGAGAATCGCTCCTTTATTCTGGTGATGCTGATTGAGCCTCATCGATGTCACTTAGTGCCGCCCAAGCGAGGAGTCTACGAATGCGTCCAATATTGTATTTGTTTCGACTGCCGTTCTCGATTTCGGATTGCAAGGACTCTATGGCTTCCTGGCGATGTCCGGTATTGATGAGACGGTTAAGCACCGTGAACGCGTCTATCGTTGACAGTGCGTCGAGTGTAAGCAGGTTACGCCAGATGGACACGGCTGCCTGCAACGCCCCGGCTCTGGCCAGGATGTCAGCGGCAATGAAGCGATAGGTGAGGTTACCTTGCCTCATCATGCATTCTGCCACCTTGTCGGCCTTCGATACCCCTGTCGCTGAAATGAGAGAGTTGACTACTGACGTAAAGGTAGGCTTTATAATTGTGGAGTCGCTCAGTACTTGTAGGGCCGGAGTCAGAATTTCTTCCGACCTTTCTAGTGCTGAGAGGACTTCGACCATGCGGGCGCGCTCATTGATGTTGCAGGCGGCCCGCTCCTTTACGGTCCGGAGTATGTCTTCTACGTCGGGCGCTTCAGGTAGAAGCGCGACCCGCGCTGCCTTCCCCAGATCGTAAGCATCTGCGCTGGGGTCCAAGAATATCGGATATGCAATTTCCGCTGCCTCGGGAAGGAGCCCGGCATCTGCAAGCGCGCGCGACGTAACAGCGCGCGTCCACGCATTCAGTTGTGGCCGCTCCCTTAGAGCGTGCATTAGCGTATCGACGCTTGTAGCTTCGGTAGCCGTTAGCCAAGCGCTTACTGCCTGTCCGATCGAATATGGCCTAGAGTTAGGTGTCTTGATGATGGAAGTCGCTTCGTTGATCACAAAGTTTATGTGTCCAGCATCCAGTAGGGTATCCAATAAATCGGCTCGCTCGGTCACCCAGTCCGGTCGCTTGCTTAGTAATTCCAGCAACCTCTTTGTGTCGTCCTCTGGGGCATCTTGCAGCAGAATCTCGACAGCTTGCGTAAGAGGAGTGCTGCCAGCATCCATGTCGTCTACAATGTCGCGCGCGAGAATTTTTGCGTGCTCTGAATTTCCTGAAGTCACCATCTCTCTCGCTGCCGCAGCTCTCGCCTCCGGGCGTTGCGTTGACAGCAGGCCAATTATTCGGCCGAGATGAGGGATGGGGTCGTCGTGGCCTTGACTCAGTAGAAGCTTCACTGCACTGCGAATATCGGGACTAGCAGCGCCTGCTTCAGACAGTACGGACCAACTTAGGTCTGTAGCTGATGCCGTGTCTCCCTGCTCCGCCAAGGCATCCGCGATTAGCATCCTCGATTCAGCGTTAATCTGAGGATGATCCTTAAGGGCCACCAGCTCCCTGCACATTTCTCCATTCAATTCGCTTGGGCCGAACTCAATGAAGCCAAGTGCGCAAATGATTCGATTAAAGGGCTGGTCGGATTCGTCTGAAATGGACTTCAGGCGCTTTAGTGTTTCTTCGCCCGAAGTGACCCTATGGAATGCATCTAGGGCCAGAATGCGAGTGACGAATGGAATCTCCGTCTTCTCTATGATATTGCGCAGCTTTCGGGAAGCGTACGCGTTTCCCTGAAGTAGTCCGATTACGTCGAAGGCTCGCTCGGCTCTGGATAGAACATCCGCTATGCGTGTCGTTCTGGGATTTGGGGCGAAATTGTGATCTTCCCCCCCGTCGAGTGCGTTACCCAGAGCTAGGTCAATCAACCTGTCCACGGCTGATCGCGTTGATAGGTCGTTGGTGCCACCAAGTTCGGCGACTAGACGGCCAGCCAAGAGTATGCGCGCATAGCCGCCGCCAAGGAGACTGCGCAGGATTATGCCAACATCGTTGCCGGGGACCTTTGCCCAAAGAGCAAAAGTCAGAAGAACGAAGTTCCTTTCGGCCTCTATGAGTCCACGTTTGAACCATTCCTCTTTCTCTGGGAAATCTGAGGGAATGGTTTGGGCGAAGGTGCGCGCTGCCAGAAATTCGGCGAAAGTGTGGTGAAGGAATCGCAGCCCGGAGCTTTCGTAAACTAGCATTCCCGTGTCTATGAGTAGTCGATCGGCGTCTGCCTCCCAGCCCGGGGGGAGCGTCATCCCTGTTGGCTTATTTCTACGGACCCAATCGCAGGCCGTTTCCGTGAGTAGAGTGTCGGTTGTGAGCCGCTCTTTTGCAATAACGTCGATTATGGTGATGCGTTGAGAGTGCATCCACTCCGCGAGGCGATAGCGTGCCGGGTGTGATTGCTCCAGGCGGCGCAACTCAGATGGAGTGGCCCGGCCGCTCGCTTCCTCGTCGGTTACTAGGTATTCATAGAATCGCTGGTATAGATCGATTCGGTTCGCCGGGAGTGGACGATCAGGTTCGAGAGTGTTAACGACGGCGGCGATAGAGGCCAGAAGGGGGTTGCGAACTAGATCTTTAAGCCTGCCGTCGGAAACTTGTTCTAGAAATTGCTCTGCCCTACATTCTGCTGTAATGGGATCTTGACTAAGGAACCACCGTTCAGAAAAAAGCTTAAGTTCTTCTGGTTCGAAAGGCTCGATGCGGCAAACGCCAATGTTCGCGATTTGGAGGGGCGCTAACTCCTCGTCGGGGAGGGGGCGGCTTGTGATCACGAAGCGATAGTCGCCATTTGTTCGGGCGTGTTGTCCAATAGCTCTAATGATCGAGGTTCGCGTTGGGCGATCTAGTATCTCGTCGAGTCCGTCGACAACGATGAGCCAGCGCACCCCCTGAGTTCGACCGGTAAATAGGTGGTGACTGGGTTCTGTGACCAAGTAGGGTCCCAAGGCGCGGCGAGTCGCCTCAGCGAGCACCGTGCTCCATGCTCCGGCGCCAACGAGAGAACGTGCCGACACACGCAGCGGCACAACGGGCTCATTTAGAGGTGGATTCGTCGCGCTCTCTCGGCGAAGCCAAATTTTAGCGAGCCGGGAGATCAATTGATGCCCGAGGGTGGACTTGCCTGCTCCTGGTTCTCCCGTAATCAGGAGGTGATCGCTTCGATTTAAGGCTTCTGCGACTGTGACAGGGATGTCGGTGCTGCTCTGTTCACTTCCGTGTGGACGACCCTCAGGCCGATCGCGCTCTTTGGGTGCCTCCCCACCCCCTGTGGGGCTGCTTTCACGCAGGCGTTGCCGGACGTAGACCGTGGACAGCGGTGGTGGATTAATTCCCAACAGCCGATATGGGAGTTGCTCTGTGACGTGCGCGAGTGCGTCAAGCACATTACGCAAGGCAAGCTCTGGTCTTGGGATTTCTGCCCACGACGTAACTCGTGGTGCATGGTCATCATCGTCTGCCATGAGACGGAGATCCATGGCTTCACGTGCACGGACCCAGATCGGCTCGGCTTCTGCGGGGTCGCGCTTCAAGAGCCGGGCCAGGCCTTTTGTGGATTCGAGCGACAGCAACCCGGTCCCGCGCGCCACTTCGTACACCTTGTTCTTGTCCAACGTGTGCTGCTGCACGAAAGCGTTGACGCTGCTGTAGCCGCAAGCGGTGATCGCAGCCTTGAACCAGGCTGCTAGCTCAGCCAGCTCCGGGTAGCCGTCGTGGCCACTGCGTGACGGGCGGCCTCCGGGCACAGGCGCCTCCTACCATGCCGGTTTCTACGAGTTTCTCCACCGTAGAGGGAAACTAAGCGGCTGCGCGAGGCTTCCGGCAGATGTCCTGACCTGGACTGAAGCAAGGGGAGGCTGGACCTACATGGGATCAGAGATCATGACAGCGCTCTTTGACGGGCGACTGCTGCTTCCGCTGGCGGCGATCGCGATTGGAGCTCTAAGGATGTGGCTTCGGTACCGCAAGGCGCTCGTGATGGAACGGGGCCGGACGGCAAGGCTGCGTGTGGTGCTGCACACGGTGCAGCCGGAGCTGCGAGCGGACATCATCACGGCTTACGCATCAGCGGAAGCCGCATCCGTTGGGACGCCCCATCCAGATGCCTAGCGTGATGGGTGGGCCCTAGCGCATATGGGCGCGAGCCGTCGTGGACGAAGCGTGGACGGTGGACAGCTACACAGCCATAGCGCACTGTGAAGAGCCTGCTCAGATGGGGTGCAGGTGCATGATCACGAGAGGTCTGTAAATCCGTCGGCTTAGCCTACCCAGGTTCGAATCCTGGCGCCGCCACGTGGAGAGAAGCCCCTCCCGACTGTGAGAGCAGTTCGGGAGGGGCTTCTTCGTGCGCGTGTGCGACTGCGGAGGGCGGATTCAGGGAGTCGGTACGGCTGCGGGGCACACTGACTGCATGTCATCGCGTCGTAGGAACTGCCCCGAGTGCCGTCGCGAGATCGCCGTCGTGGCGGGCCGGTTCGCGCGGCATGACCCGCCCGGGGCGAGCGGGGAGCTGGTGTCGTGTCCCGGGTCGCGCAGGCCGGCCCAGATCGGGGCGGCCCAGCCCGCGCTCGACGGCTACGCAGTTCCCGAGTTCCCCGGCCAGCTCCCGCTGTTCTGACCCTCTGACCCTCGGCTCAGTTGCCCGCCACCGACTTCACGGCCACCGACACCGGTGTCGACCCGCTGATGAGTTCCAGGGTCAGACCGGCGGTGGCGGGGGTGTCCAGGAGTTCGGCGAGCACGGCGGCCACGTCGTCGCGGGGGATCGGGCCGCGTCCGGTGGACGCCTCCAGACGTACGAGACCCGTGCCGGCGTCGTCGGTCAGCATGCCGGGGCGCAGGATCGTCCAGTCCAGGGCATCCAGACCGCGCACGTACGCGTCGGCCTCGCCCTTCGCCCGCTGGTAGGCGTCGAAGACGTCGTCGCCCTTGTGCTGGGGGTCCGCGCCCATGGACGAGACGACGATGTGGCGTCGCACGCGCGTCCGGACCGCGGCGTCCGCGAACAGGACCGCGGCGGCGCGGTCGACCGTGTCCTTGCGGGCCGCCCCGCTGCCCGGACCGGCACCCGCCGCGAACACGGCGGCGTCCGCGCCCTGCAGATGCGCGGCGACCTCCTCGACCGCAGCCGACTCCAGATCGCACAGCACCGGTTCGGCACCGGCCGCGCGCAGATCGTCGGCCTGTTCGCGTCGGCGGATGATCCCCGCGACCTCGTCCCCACGCGCGGCGAGCAGTCGCTCCAGCCGCAGCGCGATCTGACCATGACCCCCAGCGATGACAATGCGCATGTTTCCGACCGTACGCCCGAAGAAGCGCGTTCGCCGCGCAACCATCCGGTCGTCCCGGCTGTCTCACATATGTTCGCAGTGCCGGCGAGCGCCGGAACCACGGGGGGACTCATCACAGCCATGCGCAGAACCACACGCGAAACCGTCGTACGTACGTCCATGGCGCGCGCGTCCGCCGCCGGGGCGCCCGTCGTCCGCCGCGCCTTCACCGGGGTCGGCTGCGCCGCGGCCGTGCTCGTCACGGTGGCCGCGTGCGGCACCGTCCAGAACCTCACCGCGGGTCAGAAGGTCGACGGCGCCGTCGAGCGGCTCGGCGAGCAGAAGTCGCTGGCCTTCGGGCTGCGACTCGACGCCGACCCGGACGACCTGACCGCGCTGATGGGCGAGGACAGCGAGGAGATGCCGCCCGAGATGGCGGACTTCTTCACCGGGCTGAGTGTCGATGTGTCCGTCAAGTCGAAGAAGCCGCTGGCCGAGTCCGGTGAGAAGGACATCATCGGCATGGGCATGAAGATCTCGGGCGACGAGGGAGTGTTCACCGAGTACCGGCTCGTCGGCGACCACACGTACTACCGCGTCGACATGGAGGTCATGGGCGAGGCGATGGGCATGCCCTTCCCGACGGCCGACGAACTCGACGAGCTTTCCGAGGAGGAGCAGCATCTGCGGCCGCTCTTCGAGGGCGACTGGGTCAAGGTCGACACCGCCGAGCTGGAGGAGGCCGCCGCCGAGGACGCGGGGGCCGGATCCGGTGCGGGCGGCTCCGACGAGATCGACGCCAAGACCCAGAAGAAGATCCTCGACGCCGTCCGCGGTGTCGTCGCCCGTGAGGTCGGCTTCAAGACCAAGGAGGGCAAGGACGGCACCGAGGTCATCACCGCCAAGGCCAACTTCCGCGACCTGCTCACCGGCGTCTTCGACAAGCTCCGGCCCATCGAGGACGACCTGCCGCCGGGCGCCGAACTGCCCACCGGCAAGGACCTCAAGGACGCCCCGAACAAGAACGTCGCGGTCGACTTCACCCTCAGGAACGGCGACCTGACCCGCATCGAGACCGACCTCGCCGTCCTCGCCGACGACCCGAAGGGCGCCAAGGCCCCGCTCGTGCTCACCTTCGGCAAGGCCGGCGACATCAGCGCCCCCAAGGGCGCCTCCGAGATCCCGGTCGACGAGTTCGGCGGCCCGTTCGGCAGCGGAATGTTCGGCGTCTGACCGCGCCGCCGCCGAGCGCGGCACCCGCCACACCGGGCACGAACGCGTGGAGCACGAAAAGCCCGAAAGCCCTACGCGCGCGTGCCCGCACTCGCGCCTACGCGCCTGCCCGCACCCTCACGCCCGCCCTCCCACACCACCCACACCCCTCACGACGGCTCCCCCCGCCCCTGCCGAGGCAGATCCAGCTCCGCGCGCGCCGCCGAGCCGCAGTACTCCCGCACCGCGCTGGTGCGCGCCACCACGCGCCCCCGGTGGACCACGATGCGGCTGTAGGCGAGGGACAGCACTCCCGCGAGCCGGCCGCCGCGTACGGCGAGCAGTTCGGCCGGGAAGCCGGCCTCGACGCGCACCTCGGGCAGGCCGAGCGCGGCCCGTGCCGCCCCGCTGACGGTGTCGTACGCCTCCTCGGGGCGCAGGCCGTACCGGGAGGCCAGCAGATAGGCCGCCTCCAGCGGGTCCCCGCGGCCGACGGGGTTCGACACGTCCCGCAGAGCGCCGCTGCCCGCCGCGACCCGTACCCCGGCCGCCCGCAGGAGCCGTACGGGCGCGGTGCCCCGGCGGTCCACGGTGCCGCAGCCGCCCTGGGGGAGACAGACGACGGTCACGCCGGCCGCGGCGAGCTGGTCGGCGGCGCGGGAGGCGGACTGGAAGGGGAGGCGGGCGAGGCCGCCGCACGGGCCGAGGGTGACACCGGGCCGCAGACCGCCCGCCATGGCCGTGAGACGGGCCAGCCGCGCCGGGTCGGCGCCGTCGGTGTGCAGATCGACCGGGCAGCCGTGCTCGGAGGCGATCTCCAGCACCGCCTCCACGTACCCGGTGGGGTCGGGATCCAGATCCGGGCAGCCGCCGATCACCGAGGCGCCCATTTTCACCGCGTCCCGCAGGATCGCCAGCCCGTCCGCCCCGGCCACCCCGGTCAGCACCCGGGGCATCGCCACCACCGAGAGCTCCACGAGCCCGCGCAGCGCCCGCTGGGCCTGGAGCACGGCCGCCAGCGCCCCGAGCCCCTGGACGTCGCCCACGTGGACGTGTGAGCGCACGGCCGTGGCACCGTGCCCGAGCTGCAGCAGTGCGGCCTCGGTGGCCCGCCGCTGGACGTCCTGGCCGTCGTACGGCACCGGCCCCTCGAAGTCGGCCGACAGGGCCGTGTCGCCGTGGGCGTGCGGTTCGACGGGAGCCGGCAGCAGCAGATGGCCGCCGAGGTCCACCCGGGTCGCCGGCGCGGCGGGGCCGGCGCCCAGCCTGCCCGCCGTGCCGACCGCCTCGATACGCCCGCCGCCCAGCCGTACGTCCACCACCCGGCCGTCGGTCAGCCGCGCACCGCACAGCAGCAGGGCGCCTGCCTCGTCCGGACCCGAGGGCGGGCCGGACGAGGAGTGGGACGGCTGCGGCTGGCTGTCGGGCATCGCGCTCCCTCGACGACGGCTGCACGGGATGAGGAACAGCGGGGGACACAAGATCACGCAGAGTGAGTCGAGCCTAGGCGGGCCGCCCGCCCTCGTCGCGGAGGAGCGCAATAGTCGTACCGGTGTGGTTCACCTGGCCGGGGACCCTCTGGAACGCTCGGGAGCGCCGGGAAACCGTGGTGCCCATGAGGCCAGTGGTGTGCGTGAGGCCTGGGGAAGCGGGACGGACTTGTGGTCCCGGACGGCTGCCGGACGACCCCCGGATGATCCCTGGACAACCCATGGATGAGGGCGGGGAAACGGATTTGGGCGATCGGCGGTGGGGCGTGTAATGTCTTCATCGCTCGCCCCAATAGCTCAGTCGGCAGAGCGTCTCCATGGTAAGGAGAAGGTCTACGGTTCGATTCCGTATTGGGGCTCTGGTGTGAAAGGTTCCCGCCGCGAGGCGGGGTCCGATCGCATCACAGCGGTGTAGCTCAGTCGGTAGAGCAAGCGGCTCATAATCGCTGTGTCACCGGTTCAAGTCCGGTCACCGCTACTGACAGTAGCCGATTGCGGGGTCGGTCCTTCGATCGGCTACTCTTTCTTGCGTTAAACCAATCCCATCCGTTCGTCAAGGAGCACTCACGTGGCTGCCACCGACGTCCGCCCGAAGATCACGCTGGCCTGCGTGGAGTGCAAGGAGCGGAACTACATCACCAAGAAGAACCGGCGTAACAACCCGGACCGACTGGAGATGAAGAAGCACTGCCCGCGTTGCAACGCGCACACCGCGCACCGCGAAACGCGATAAATCAGGCTCGTACGTGAGGCCGTCCCCGAGTGATCGGGGGCGGCCTCACGTCGTTGAGAGACCCCGTACCGGCCAGTACTGGCCCATTCACCCGGACCGGTCCGTCCTCTCCACGGCCGACCGCCGCGCGAGGGCCCGCCGGCCGCCGTATCCGCTGAGCAACCAGGAGGTGCCGAGCCCATGGCGCTCGACCAGTCCTTCGTGGGGCGTTCCTACCCGCCCACCGACCCCTACGAGGTCGGCCGGGAGAAGATCCGCGAGTTCGCGGACGCCGTGGGGGACACCAACCCGGCGTACAGGGACCCGGAGGCCGCCAAGGCGCTCGGGTACTCCGAGGTGATCGCCCCGCCGACCTTCGTGTTCTCGATCACTTTCAAGGCCGCGGGACTCGTCATCGCCGACCCGCAACTGGGCCTCGACTACAGCCGCGTGGTGCACGGCGACCAGAAGTTCGCCTACACACGCCCGGTGCGCGCCGGTGACCGTCTCAGGGTCACCTCGACCATCGAGGCGATCAAGTCGCTGGCGGGCAACGACATCCTGGACATCCGGGGCGAGGTCCACGACGAGGCCGGCGAGCACGTGGTGACCGCCTGGACCAAGCTCGTGGCCCGCGCGGCCGAGAAGGCGTGAGGATCCGATGACCGCGAAGATCTCCTACGACGACGTCGAGGTCGGCACCGAACTGCCCGCCCAGACCTTCGGCGTGACCCGCGCCACCCTCGTGCAGTACGCGGGTGCCTCCGGCGACTTCAATCCGATCCACTGGAACGAGAAGTTCGCCAAGGAGGTCGGCCTCCCCGACGTCATCGCGCACGGCATGTTCACCATGGCCGAGGCGATCCGCGTCGTCACCGACTGGACCGGCGACCCGGGCTCCGTCGTCGAGTACGGCGTCCGCTTCACCAAGCCCGTCGTCGTCCCCAACGACGACCAGGGCGCCGCCATCGAGGTCACCGCCAAGATCGGCGCCAAGCTCGACGACAACACCGTCCGCGTGGACCTCACGGCGATGAGCGCCGGCCAGAAGGTCCTCGGCATGTCCCGGGCGGTCGTACGACTGGCCTGAGAGCCCGCGAGACGACCGAGTCGCGATGCGGCGAAGTAAGGGGCGTCCTCCATCGCGGGGCGTCCCTTACCGTTGCGTCCAGCTCAGTGGAATACCCGATGCGTCCGGCGCAATGGACTACCGATGCGTCCCGGCTCAACGGAAGGCGGCCTGGTTCTCCGCCGCCCACTGCCGGAACGACCTGGCCGGGCGGCCCGTGACGCGCGACACCCCGTCACGCACCTTCAGCAACTCGTCGTTGACGTCCCCGCCCATCAGATCGAGTACGGCCGCCGCGATGTCGTCCCCCAGCAAGGAGACCATCCGCCGGTGGGCGGCCGCCCGGTCGATCTCCACCAAGGTCACCTCACGGCCCAGCGCCGCGGAGATGGCCGCGACCTGCTGGCGGACCGTGACGCGCTCCGGCCCGGTCAGCGCGTAGGCCGCCCCCTGGTGGCCCGGCCCGGTCAGCGCCCCGCACGCCACCGCCGCGATGTCCGAGGGATGGATGGTGGGCAGCCCGATGTCCGCGTAGGGGGCCCGGACCACGCCCTCCTCACGGATCGATCCGGCCCACCACAGGGTGTTCGAGGCGAACTGCGTCGGCCGCAGGATCGTCCAGGCCATGCCGCTGTCCTTGAGCCAGCGTTCGACGGCCAGGTTCTCGGCGGCCGGGGCGAGGTGCGGATGCGTCAGTACCGTGATCGACGACACGAGCACCACATGCTCCACACCCGCCTGCCGCGCGGCCGCGAGGACTTCCGCCTCCGCCCCCATGCCCGACAGCAGGAACAGTGCGCGAACCCCTTCCAGCGCGGCCTTCAGCGAGACCGGCCGAGTGAGATCGCCCTCGACCGCGTCGGTGCCCTCCGGGAACGAGGCCCGCACGGGATCGCGGCTCAGCGCGCGTACAGCGGTGACACCGCTCATGCGTAACTGCGCCAACAGTGCGCTCCCGATGTTTCCGGTCGCGCCGGTCACGAGGATCATCGTCGTCTCTTCCTGCCGTCAGTCGGTGCACGTCCCCGGCACGCTAGGACCTCAACTCCGCTTGAGGTCAATGAGGTGAAGAAGAGGCTCGGACCTGAGCCAACGGGCTCGCCGTCGCTTTGTCGGGCAGTTTCCCGCGCCCCTTATGGGCCCCACGGGCCGCACGCCCATCAGAAGGCGTGGGGCCCGTCTCGTACTCTTGAGCCCGTGCAGGAACTCCACGACGCCCCCCTCGCCCCGCTGACCACCTTCCGCCTGGGCGGGCCCGCGCGACGGCTGATCACCGCCACCAGCGACGACGAGGTGATCGCCTGCGTCCGCGAGGCCGACGACGCCGGTACGCCGCTGCTGCTCATCGGCGGCGGGTCCAACCTGGTCATCGGCGACAAGGGCTTCGCCGGAACCGCGCTGGTCATCGCGACGAAGGGCTTCGTGCTCGACGGGACGCGGCTGGAGCTGGCCGCCGGCGAGGTGTGGACCGACGCGGTCGCCCGGACCGTCGAGGCCGGGCTCGCCGGGATCGAGTGCCTCGCCGGTATCCCGGGCTCCGCGGGTGCGACACCGATCCAGAACGTGGGCGCGTACGGGCAGGAGGTGGCCTCCACCATCACCGAGGTCGTCGCCTACGACCGCCTCACCCGCGAGACGGTCACCGTCCCGAACGCCGAGTGCGCCTTCTCGTACCGGCACAGCCGCTTCAAGGAGGAGCCCGAGCGGTACGTCGTCCTGCGCGTCCGGTTCGAACTGGAGGACGCGGACGGACTGTCGGGGCCGATCAAGTACGCCGAGACGGCACGGGTGCTGGGCGTCGAGCCCGGTGACCGGGTGCCGCTGGCCCAGGCCCGCGAGACCGTGCTGAAGCTGCGGGCCGGGAAGGGCATGGTGCTCGACCCCGAGGACCACGACACCTGGTCCGCCGGGTCGTTCTTCACCAACCCGATCCTCACGGACGAGGAGTTCGCCGCATTCCACGCGCGCGTGCGGGAGCGCCTCGGGGACGACGTCACCCCGCCCGCGTACGCCGCGGGCCACGGCCACACCAAGACCTCCGCGGCCTGGCTGATCGACAAGGCGGGCTTCACCAAGGGGTACGGCACCGGCCCCGCCCGGATCTCCACCAAGCACACCCTCGCCCTCACCAACCGGGGCGCGGCCACCACCGAGGACCTGCTCACGCTGGCCCGCGAGGTCGTCGCCGGAGTCCGGGACGCCTTCGGGATCACCCTGGTCAACGAGCCGGTCACGGTGGGCGTCAGCCTCTGAGAGCAGTCCTCGTGGAGGAGCGCCGGGCCCCCGCCGGGCCACGCGACGGCGGCCTCAGGCGGTGATCCAGTCGTCGACCCCCGCCAGCAGCTTCCGCTTCACATCCTCCGGGGCCGCCGAGCCACGTACCGACTGGCGCGCCAGCTCGGCGAGTTCGGCGTCCGTGAAACCGTGCTGGTGGCGGGCGATCTCGTACTGTGCCGCGAGGCGGGAGCCGAACAGCAGAGGGTCGTCCGCGCCGAGCGCCATCGGGACACCGGCCTCGAACAGCGTCCTCAGAGGGACGTCCTCGGGCTTCTCGTAGACACCGAGCGCGACGTTGGAGGCCGGGCACACCTCGCAGGTGATCTGCCGGTCCGCGAGCCGCTTCAGCAGCCTCGAATCCTCCGCCGCGCGCACCCCGTGCCCGATCCGGGAGGCGTGCAGGTCGTCCAGACAGTCCCGTACCGACGACGGACCGGTCAGCTCACCGCCGTGCGGCGCCGCCAGCAGACCGCCCTCACGCGCGATGGCGAAGGCCCGGTCGAAATCCCTCGCCATGCCCCGGCGTTCGTCGTTGGAGAGCCCGAAGCCGACCACGCCCCGGTCCGCGTACCGCACCGCCAGCCGGGCCAGCGTGCGCGCGTCCAGCGGGTGCTTCATCCGGTTCGCGGCCACCAGCACCCGCATCCCGAGCCCGGTCTCCCGCGCGGTCGTGTCCACCGCGTCCAGGATGATCTCCAGCGCCGGGATCAGCCCGCCCAGCCGGGGTGCGTACGACGTCGGGTCCACCTGGATCTCCAGCCAGCCCGATCCGTCCCGCACATCCTCCTCCGCGGCCTCCCGCACCAGCCGCTGGATGTCCTCCGGCTCCCGCAGACACGAGCGCGCCGCGTCGTACAGCCGCTGGAAGCGGAACCACCCGCGCTCGTCGGTCGCCCGCAGCTTCGGCGGTTCCCCGCTGGTCAGCGCCTCCGTCAGCGCGTCGGGCAGCCGCACCCCGTGCTTGTCGGCCAGTTCCAGCACGGTGGCGGGCCGCATCGACCCGGTGAAGTGCAGATGCAGATGGGCCTTGGGCAGTTCAGAGAGATCACGTACACGCTCCATTGCAGGATCCTGCCGCACGTCCGTGCCGTCCCGGTAGCGGAATCCCCGAACGTGGTCTTGCTCGCACATATGAAGGGGGCGGGCGCCTCCGAAATTTCGGAGGCGCCCGCCCCCTTGGAGCGGACGCTCAGGCCCTCAGTCCGTCGCCTCCGCCAGCAGCTTCTGGATGCGGGAGACACCCTCGACGAGATCCTCGTCACCCAGGGCGTACGACAGGCGCAGATAGCCGGGTGTGCCGAACGCCTCTCCGGGTACGACCGCGACCTCGGCCTCCTCCAGGATCAGCGCGGCCAGCTCGACCGTGTCCTGCGGGCGCTTGCCGCGGATCTCCTTGCCGATGAGGTCCTTCACCGACGGGTAGGCGTAGAACGCGCCCTCCGGCTCCGGGCAGAACACGCCCTCGATCTCGTTGAGCATCCGCACGATCGTCTTGCGGCGGCGGTCGAAGGCCTCGCGCATCTCGGCGACGGCGGTGAGATCGCCGGAGACGGCGGCGAGGGCGGCGACCTGCGCCACGTTCGACACGTTCGACGTGGCGTGCGACTGGAGGTTCGTCGCGGCCTTGACCACGTCCTTGGGGCCGATGATCCACCCGACGCGCCAGCCGGTCATCGCGTACGTCTTCGCGACACCGTTGACCACGACGCACTTGTCGCGCAGCTCGGGCAGGATCGCCGGCAGCGAGGTGAACTTCGCGTCCCCGTAGACCAGGTGCTCGTAGATCTCGTCCGTCAGAACCCACAGGCCGTGCTCGACGGCCCAGCGGCCGATCGCCTCGGCGTCCTCGGCGCTGTAGACCGCGCCGGTCGGGTTGGACGGGGAGACGAACAGGACGACCTTCGTCTTCTCCGTGCGGGCCGCCTCCAGCTGCTCGACGGAGACGCGGTAGCCGGTGGTCTCGTCGGCGACGACCTCGACCGGGACACCGCCGGCGAGACGGATCGACTCCGGGTAGGTCGTCCAGTACGGCGCCGGGACGATCACCTCGTCGCCCGGGTCGAGGATCGCGGCGAACGCCTCGTAGATGGCCTGCTTGCCGCCGTTGGTGACGAGGACCTGCGACGGGTCGACCTCGTACCCGGAGTCGCGCAGGGTCTTCGCGGCGATCGCGGCCTTCAGCTCGGGCAGACCACCGGCCGGCGTGTAGCGGTGGTACTTCGGGTTCTTGCAGGCCTCGACGGCCGCCTCGACGATGTAGTCCGGGGTCGGGAAGTCGGGCTCACCGGCGCCGAAGCCGATCACCGGACGCCCGGCGGCCTTGAGGGCCTTGGCCTTGGCGTCCACGGCGAGGGTGGCGGACTCGGAGATCGCGCCGACTCGGGCGGAGACCCGGCGCTCGGTGGGAGGGGTTGCAGCGCTCATGGGGCCCATCGTTCCAGACCCGAAACGCGCCCGGCACGCGGGTTTCACCCAGTGAACAGCCCGGGAACAACCGTCCGTATCCGGGCTCGGGGAACGGTCGATCTTCGGCGGCCAACGCCCCTACGGACGCTTTCTGTTCGACGGCAGGCCTCGGACCACGTATGCTCTCTCCTCGTTGGCCTTCACCGGCCGCGCCCACCAGGTGCACACCGAGCACTCGGTCGGATGCGGTACGTTGGGGGAGAACCGCAAAGGGTCGTAGCTCAATTGGTAGAGCACTGGTCTCCAAAACCAGCGGTTGGGGGTTCAAGTCCCTCCGGCCCTGCTACACACTCCTCACGCCAGGATGTGTGCGCATGTACGTACAGCAATGTTCCGCCGTGCGGCTCAGACCGGGCGCGGCACGGCCACGACCCGGACCGGAATCAGGTGAGGATGAATGACGGACGCCGTGGGCTCCATCGACACGCCTGATGCCCAGGACGAGGTGCCCGAGGACAAGAAGAAGACCCGCAAGGGCGGCAAGCGCGCCAAGAAGGGCCCGCTGAAGCGCCTCGCGCTCTTCTACCGCCAGATCGTCGCGGAGCTGCGGAAGGTCGTCTGGCCGACCCGCTCCCAGCTGACGACCTACACCACGGTGGTCATCGTCTTCGTTGTGATCATGATCGGTCTTGTTACTGTGATTGACTTCGGACTCGACAAGGCCGCCAAGTACGTCTTCGGCTGAGCCGAGAGCGAAGGGCGCCGTAACCTGGCGCCCCTTTCGCGTGTTCCACCCCCATGTATCCAGGAAGAAGCAGCCACGTGTCTGACCCGAACCTGAACGACGCCATCGAGCCGGACGAGTCCGTGGATGATGAGCTCGACATCGTCGAGGGAGCGGACGAGGTCGACGAGTTCGAGGCTGCCGAAGCCGAGGCGGGGGAACCGGCCGAGGAAGCGGCCGTTCACGTCGAGGACGGCGAGGACGCCGACGACTCCGAGGACGCGGACGCGGCCGAAGAGGCCGTCGAGGAGGAGACCGAGCCGGTCGACCCCGTCGAGGCCCTGCGTGAGGAACTGCGGACCCTGCCCGGCGAGTGGTACGTCATCCACACGTACGCCGGTTACGAGAACCGCGTGAAGACCAACCTCGAACAGCGTGCCGTCTCGCTGAACGTCGAGGACTTCATCTTCCAGGCCGAGGTGCCGCAGGAAGAGGTCGCGCAGATCAAGAACGGCGAGCGCAAGACCATCCGCCAGAACAAGCTCCCCGGCTACGTCCTGGTGCGCATGGACCTGACGAACGAGTCCTGGGGCGTCGTCCGTAACACGCCCGGTGTCACCGGCTTCGTGGGCAACGCCTACGACCCGTACCCGCTGACCCTGGACGAGATCGTCAAGATGCTCGCGCCGGAGGCCGAGGAGAAGGCGGCCCGTGAGGCGGCCGAGGCCGAGGGCAAGCCGGCGCCCGCCCGCAAGGTCGAGGTCCAGGTGCTGGACTTCGAGGTCGGCGACTCGGTCACCGTCACCGATGGCCCGTTCGCCACCCTGCAGGCGACGATCAACGAGATCAACGCGGACTCGAAGAAGGTCAAGGGTCTCGTGGAGATCTTCGGCCGCGAGACACCGGTCGAGCTGTCGTTCGACCAGATCCAGAAGAACTGAGTTTCTTCGGACCGTACGCTTCCGACCAGGTCAGGCAAGCTCTCATCGCTTGTCTGACCTGCTCGGTTTTTGGCCGCGCATCTATACCCGTTATCGTTGTGCGGTATGCCTTCATCCGGGACGCGACCTGGGTGGGGGCGCACTCGAATCGAAAGGACCCGGAGAGCTATGCCTCCCAAGAAGAAGAAGGTCACGGGGCTCATCAAGCTCCAGATCCAGGCCGGTGCGGCCAACCCGGCTCCGCCGGTCGGCCCGGCGCTGGGTCAGCACGGCGTCAACATCATGGAGTTCTGCAAGGCCTACAACGCCGCGACCGAGTCGCAGCGCGGTTGGGTCATCCCGGTGGAGATCACGGTCTACGAGGACCGCTCCTTCACCTTCGTCACCAAGACGCCCCCGGCCGCCAAGATGATCCTCAAGGCCGCGGGTATCGAGAAGGGCTCCGGCGAGCCGCACAAGACCAAGGTCGCCAAGATCACCGAGGCGCAGGTCCGCGAGATCGCCACGACCAAGATGCCCGACCTCAACGCCAACGACCTGGACGCCGCCGCGAAGATCATCGCCGGTACCGCGCGTTCCATGGGCGTCACGGTCGAGGGCTGAACCCCACCTTCGTAGAACCACCGTGGTAGGGCCTGCTCGGCCCGTACACCACGACTCCTTTCAGAACACACAGGAGCAGTTGTGAGCAAGCGCAGCAAGGCTCTCCGCGCTGCGGACGCCAAGATCGACCGGGACAAGCTGTACGCCCCGCTCGAGGCCGTCCGTCTCGCCAAGGAGACCTCCACGACCAAGTTCGACGGCACCGTCGAGGTCGCCTTCCGTCTGGGTGTCGACCCGCGCAAGGCCGACCAGATGGTCCGTGGCACCGTGAACCTCCCGCACGGCACCGGTAAGACCGCCCGGGTCCTGGTCTTCGCGACCGGTGACCGTGCCGAGGCCGCACTCGCCGCGGGCGCCGACATCGTCGGCTCCGACGAGCTGATCGACGAGGTGTCGAAGGGCCGTCTGGACTTCGACGCCGTCGTCGCCACCCCGGACCTCATGGGCAAGGTCGGCCGCCTCGGCCGCGTGCTCGGTCCCCGTGGTCTCATGCCGAACCCCAAGACCGGCACCGTGACCCCGGACGTCGTGAAGGCCGTCAACGACATCAAGGGCGGCAAGATCGAGTTCCGCGTCGACAAGCACTCGAACCTGCACTTCATCATCGGCAAGACGTCGTTCGACGACACCAAGCTGGTGGAGAACTACGCCGCGGCGCTGGAGGAGATCCTCCGTCTGAAGCCGTCGGCCGCCAAGGGTCGCTACATCAAGAAGGCCGCGATCAGCACCACGATCGGCCCCGGCATCCCGGTCGACTCCAACCGCACCCGCAACCTCCTCGTCGAGGAGGACCCGGCCGCCGTCTGAGCCTGACGCTCACCGGCAGCCGCGTCGCGGACGCAGAGCCCGAGGACGAGCCCCGCACCTTTCGAGGTGCGGGGCTCGCCCCTTTCCGGCACAGGGGCCTCTTGCGGGTCTCTCCGGCGTACGGGTGGGCATTGACGCGCGAGTGTGCTGCCCTGGTGTGCGGAGCGCGGTGAATCTCCCTGGGGGTGGGGACGGATGACCAGGACGACCACGTGTCGCCGTACGGCTGTGTCGTTCGCGGTGGTGGCCGCGCTGACGGGGGTGGCGGC
Source organism: Streptomyces sp. NPDC002787 (assembly GCF_053592095.1). Classification (NCBI taxonomy): domain Bacteria; kingdom Bacillati; phylum Actinomycetota; class Actinomycetes; order Kitasatosporales; family Streptomycetaceae; genus Streptomyces; species Streptomyces sp. NPDC002787. The sequence continues at coordinate 122,364 of NZ_JBSFVC010000005.1, forward strand.
CTGCGGGTCCTCGGACTCGGGCGAGGGCGGACGGGGCGCTGCGTTCGCGGCGCTGAAGCTCGCGGACAGGTCCACCGGCGACGCCGACTCGGCGAGGATCGAGTCCACCGGGGACATGGGCGATCTGATGTCCATCGAGGCGCACGGCGAGGTCGACTGGGCCGACGGCCTCCAAGGAACCATGACCATCACCTACACCGGCGGCCAGGCGGCCGACCAGATGGGCCGGCTGGGCATCACCTCCACCGAGGCCCGCTATCTCCCCGACGCCTACTACGCGGACATGGGCGACCTGTTCGCCGGGCAGTACGGCGGCAAGCGGTGGATCAGGTACGCGTACCACGACATGGACGAGATGATCGGCGGGGCCTCCGGTGCCTATGTGCGGGAGCACTTCGAGAGCGTCACGCCGAACCAGTCCGTACGGCTCCTGCTGGCCTCCGGCGACATCGAGAAGGTCGGCGAGCAGGATGTGCGCGGTGAGCGGACCACGCACTACGCGGGCACGGTGAACGTCGCCGACATCCAGGAGCGGAACGCGAACCTCGGTGAGGAGACGCGGGCCGAGCTGGAGGAACAGCTCAAGGCGTCCGGTATCACCACCGCGGACATCGACCTCTGGATCAACGACGACAACCTGCTGGTCAAGAAGGTCGAGAAGAGCGACACCGCGAACGGTGCGCTGAACTCCACGGTCCACTACAGCGACTACGGCGTCGAGGTGTCGGTGAAGGAGCCGCCGGCCGCCCGGACCGTCGACTACAAGGACCTGATGAGCAATCTGCCGACCAGCTGAAATCGCGGGACAGTTCGAACTCGGCGCGGTTAGGGTCCCTTCCGGCCCACACAGGTGGGGCATGAGGTTCCAGGGGGACACATGAGGTTTGCCAGGCGCGGTGCGCTGCCCCGTCGTAGAGCCCTCGGTATGGCCGCCACGGCCGTGCTGCTGGCAGGCGGCGCCACCGCCTGCGGCGCCGAGGAGGACCTGACGCCCAGCGAGGCCGTCGCGCGGGCCTCGGTGCAGACCGAGGATGTGGCCTTCCTGCGCTACCGGGTGACCGGGACGCTGCCGGAGCACGGGAAGGTGAGGGCCGAGGCCTCCATGGCGGTGAAGACGTCAGCCATGCGCATGGAGCTGACCGGGCTGGGCGAGACCGAGGACCGGCCACTGGAGATCCGGTTCGTCGACGGGGCCATGTACGTACAGGGCGACACGACGGTCCTCGGCGACACGGCGGGGAAGAGCTGGATCAAGGCCGAGCCGGCCGTGTGGGGCAAGGGTGCCGCCGACAACCAGTCCTACGGTGTCCTGCCCCGCCAACTGCAGGGCAGCCCGCTGCTGCAGTCCACGATCCTGACCGGCGCCGAGGACGTGAAGGAGAGCGGCAGCGAGACCGTGGACGGCACCCCGACCACCCACTACCGGGGCTCGGTCACGACCAAGGGGCTGAGGGCCGCGCAGGGCGCCGCCGAGGACGAGGCGACCCGGGAGCAGCTGATCACCGGGCTCGACCAGCTCACGGGCCTCGGCCTGCGCTTCGGCAGCGCGCTCACCATGGATCTGTGGGTCGACGGGGACGGCCGGGCCAAGCAGTTCCGGCTGAAGGGGGAGACCAGCACGTTGGACGGCGAGGGGCGCACGGTCGACACCGGACCGCTCGACATGACCGTCGCCTTCCTGGACGACGACCCCTCGGTGACCGTCGAGGCCCCGGCGACCGACGACACCGTGGACGTCGGCGGACTGGCGGACGAGGGCGGAGTGAGCTGAGCGGAGTGAGCTGAGAGGCGGCTCCCGGAGCGGATTTGCTTGACACGCCGTGTGTCATCTACGCTCTCGGAGAAGCCAAAGACCGCTGGTCGTTGCCGTGTGCTCGTGAGAGGACTCGGTGGCCGAAGGATCCGCTGAACTGCGGACGACCCGCGTAGGTGACTGTGGAAGTTGCTCCTGGTCCGGTTCCGTGATCGTACGGAATTCGTCCGGTCGAGCCACGCCCCGTGCGCCTGCGCCGGGGCGTTTCGTTTTCCCCCAGCCCCTTCCGAGCGGTCCTCATCACCCGGAAGGAGGCCGACGCTCTATGGCAAGGCCCGACAAGGCTGCCGCGGTGGCCGAGCTCACGGAGCAGTTCCGTAGCTCGAACGCCGCCGTGCTGACCGAGTACCGGGGTCTCACCGTGGCGCAGCTCAAGACGCTGCGTCGTTCGCTCGGTGAGAACGCCCAGTACGCCGTGGTGAAGAACACGCTGACCAAGATTGCGGCCAACGAGGCCGGGATCACGACGCTCGACGACCTGTTCAACGGTCCGACGGCGGTCGCCTTCGTCACCGGTGACCCGGTGGAGTCGGCTAAGGGTCTTCGTGACTTCGCCAAGGACAACCCGAACCTCGTCATCAAGGGCGGTGTCCTTGACGGCAAGGCGCTGTCCGCCGACGAGATCAAGAAGCTCGCGGACCTCGAGTCCCGCGAGGTTCTGCTCTCCAAGCTGGCGGGTGCCTTCAAGGGCAAGCAGTCCCAGGCTGCGCAGCTCTTCCAGGCGCTTCCCTCGAAGCTCGTCCGCACCGTGGACGCGCTTCGTGCCAAGCAAGAAGAGCAGGGCGGTGCCGAGTAACTCGGCTCGCGAAATGACCGCCGCCTGAGGCAGTCCGCCTCCGACAGCGGTCGTAGCGGGCCGTCGTACGCCCGCCAGACATGTACACCCCGGCACCAGCCGAATTAGTGGAAGGAAGCCATCGTGGCTCTCACCCAGGACGAACTGCTCGCCGAGTTCGAGGGCATGACCCTCATCCAGCTCTCCGAGTTCGTGAAGGCGTTCGAGGAGAAGTTCGACGTCACCGCCGCCGCGGCCGTCGCCGTTGCCGGCCCCGCCGTCCCCGGCGCCCCGGCCGAGGCCGTCGAGGAGAAGGACGAGTTCGACGTCGTCCTCACCGGCGCCGGTGACAAGAAGATCCAGGTCATCAAGGTCGTGCGTGAGCTGACCTCCCTTGGCCTGAAGGAGGCCAAGGACCTCGTGGACGGCGCCCCCAAGCCCGTTCTCGAGAAGGTCGCCAAGGACGCCGCCGAGAAGGCCGCCGAGTCCCTCAAGGCCGCCGGCGCCTCCGTCGAGGTCAAGTAAGGCCTCGCTGGTCCGCCAGCACCTCAGGGTCCGCGAGGATCCGTGCGAGACAGTTCTGAACAGTTCTGAGACGCGTGTCGAAATTTTGTTCGAGGCTGTAACGCGAACGCACTGAAGGGCGATCACCCAACTGGGTGGTCGCCCTTCGGCGTTCCGGGACGTCGAGCGACGACTGCCTTGCACTGTCGGTGGCGACGAGTATGGTGATCTTCGTCCTGCCTCCGAACGCCCTAGGTGACGAGCTGCGAGTGACGATCGCGGCACCGGGATCGGGCATGAGGGGCCTTGACGAACCGCACGCAGCGCGCAATTCTCAGGACGCGTCGTCACACCGATCCGAACTCCGAGGCATGGATCGACGACGAAGAGGGCAGTATCAACGTGCATTGAGGGCGTGGGCTTGCGTAGGTGTCGAGAACAACGAGGGTCTCGAGAAACCCGCACTGGACATCAGTGTGCCAAGTGGCTACACTGACCCTTTGCGCTGCCTGTTAGCTGTCCCCTGCCCGTCACCAGGGGCATGCCCTCGCTTGAGCATCGACGAACAGACCATTCCTGATCTGGCCTTCCAGTCCGTTCAGGAACTGCCTGGTCTCTTTGCGCAGGAGAGGGGCCGGTACGCGCGTAGTGAGTCCGAGCCCTCGGAAGGACCCCCTCTTGGCCGCCTCGCGCAACGCCTCGACCGCGAATACGAACAACGGCGCCAGCACCGCCCCGCTGCGCATCTCCTTTGCAAAGATCAAGGAGCCTCTCGAGGTTCCCAACCTGCTCGCGCTGCAGACCGAGAGCTTTGACTGGCTGCTCGGCAACACCGCCTGGCAGAGTCGGGTCGAGGAGGCTCTGGAGAACGGACAGGACGTCCCCACCAAGTCCGGTCTGGAGGAGATCTTCGAGGAGATCTCCCCGATCGAGGACTTCTCCGGGTCGATGTCGCTGACCTTCCGCGACCACCGCTTCGAGCCGCCGAAGAACAGCATCGACGAGTGCAAGGACCGCGACTTCACGTACGCGGCTCCGCTCTTCGTCACGGCCGAGTTCACCAACAACGAGACCGGCGAGATCAAGTCCCAGACGGTCTTCATGGGCGACTTCCCGCTCATGACGCACAAGGGCACCTTCGTGATCAACGGCACCGAGCGTGTCGTGGTGTCCCAGCTGGTCCGCTCGCCCGGTGTCTACTTCGACTCCTCCATCGACAAGACCTCCGACAAGGACATCTTCTCCGCCAAGATCATCCCGTCCCGGGGTGCCTGGCTGGAGATGGAGATCGACAAGCGCGACATGGTCGGTGTGCGTATCGACCGCAAGCGCAAGCAGTCCGTGACCGTCCTCCTCAAGGCCCTCGGCTGGACCACCGAGCAGATCCTGGAGGAGTTCGGCGAGTACGAGTCCATGCGCGCCACCCTGGAGAAGGACCACACCCAGGGCCAGGACGACGCGCTGCTCGACATCTACCGCAAGCTGCGTCCGGGCGAGCCCCCCACGCGTGAGGCCGCGCAGACGCTGCTCGAGAACCTGTACTTCAACCCCAAGCGCTACGACCTCGCGAAGGTCGGCCGCTACAAGGTCAACAAGAAGCTGGGTGCGGAGGCTCCGCTCGACGCGGGCGTCCTGACCGTCGAGGACGTCATCTCGACGATCAAGTACCTGGTGAAGCTGCACGCGGGCGAGACCGAGACGGCCGCCGACAACGGCCAGACGATCGTCGTCGAGACCGACGACATCGACCACTTCGGCAACCGTCGTCTGCGCAGCGTCGGCGAGCTCATCCAGAACCAGGTCCGTACGGGTCTGGCGCGTATGGAGCGTGTCGTCCGCGAGCGGATGACGACCCAGGACGTCGAGGCGATCACGCCCCAGACCCTGATCAACATCCGGCCGGTCGTCGCCTCCATCAAGGAGTTCTTCGGCACCAGCCAGCTGTCGCAGTTCATGGACCAGAACAACCCGCTGTCGGGTCTGACGCACAAGCGTCGTCTCTCGGCGCTGGGTCCCGGTGGTCTGTCCCGTGAGCGGGCCGGCTTCGAGGTCCGTGACGTGCACCCGTCCCACTACGGCCGTATGTGCCCGATCGAGACGCCCGAAGGCCCGAACATCGGTCTGATCGGTTCGCTCGCCTCCTACGGCCGCGTCAACGCGTTCGGTTTCGTGGAGACGCCCTACCGCCGGGTCACCGACGGTGTCGTCACCGACGAGGTCGACTACCTGACGGCCGACGAAGAGGACCGGTTCGTCATCGCGCAGGCCAACGCCACGCTCGACGACGGCATGCGGTTCGCCGAGAACCGGGTCCTGGTCCGCCGTCGTGGCGGCGAGGTCGACTACGTCGCCGGTGACGACGTGGACTACATGGACGTCTCGCCGCGCCAGATGGTGTCGGTCGCGACCGCCATGATTCCGTTCCTGGAGCACGACGACGCCAACCGTGCCCTCATGGGCGCGAACATGATGCGGCAGGCCGTCCCGCTCATCAAGAGCGAGTCCCCGCTCGTCGGCACCGGCATGGAGTACCGCTCCGCCGTCGACGCCGGCGACGTGGTCAAGGCCGAGAAGGCGGGTGTGGTCCAGGAGGTCTCCGCGGACTACATCACCACCGCCAACGACGACGGCACGTACATCACGTACCGCCTGGCCAAGTTCGCCCGCTCCAACCAGGGCACCTCGGTCAACCAGAAGGTCATCGTCAACGAGGGCGACCGGATCATCGAGGGCCAGGTCCTCGCCGACGGTCCGGCCACCCAGAACGGCGAGATGGCGCTCGGCAAGAACCTGCTGGTCGCGTTCATGCCGTGGGAGGGTCACAACTACGAGGACGCGATCATCCTGTCGCAGCGCCTCGTGCAGGACGACGTCCTCTCCTCGATCCACATCGAGGAGCACGAGGTCGACGCCCGTGACACCAAGCTCGGCCCCGAGGAGATCACCCGGGACATCCCGAACGTCTCCGAGGAGGTCCTCGCCGACCTCGACGAGCGCGGCATCATCCGTATCGGTGCCGAGGTCGTCGCCGGTGACATCCTCGTCGGCAAGGTCACGCCCAAGGGTGAGACCGAGCTGACGCCGGAGGAGCGCCTGCTGCGCGCGATCTTCGGTGAGAAGGCCCGTGAGGTCCGTGACACCTCGCTGAAGGTGCCGCACGGCGAGATCGGCAAGGTCATCGGCGTCCGCGTCTTCGACCGCGAGGAGGGCGACGAGCTTCCGCCCGGTGTCAACCAGCTGGTGCGCGTGTACGTGGCGCAGAAGCGCAAGATCACCGACGGTGACAAGCTCGCCGGCCGTCACGGCAACAAGGGTGTCATCTCGAAGATCCTTCCCATCGAGGACATGCCGTTCCTCGAGGACGGAACTCCGGTCGACATCATCCTCAACCCGCTGGGTGTGCCGTCCCGAATGAACCCGGGACAGGTCCTGGAGATCCACCTCGGCTGGCTCGCCAGCCGCGGCTGGGACGTCTCCGGTCTCGCCGACGAGTGGGCCCAGCGTCTGCAGGTCATCGGCGCCGACTCCGTCGCCCCCGGCACCAACGTCGCGACCCCGGTCTTCGACGGTGCCCGCGAGGACGAGCTCGCCGGTCTGCTGGAGCACACGATCCCGAACCGCGACGGCGAGCGCATGGTGCTCCCGTCCGGCAAGGCGCCGCTGTTCGACGGCCGCTCGGGTGAGCCGTTCCCGGAGCCGATCTCGGTCGGCTACATGTACATCCTCAAGCTGCACCACCTGGTCGACGACAAGCTGCACGCCCGGTCGACCGGTCCGTACTCGATGATCACCCAGCAGCCGCTGGGTGGTAAGGCCCAGTTCGGTGGCCAGCGCTTCGGTGAGATGGAGGTGTGGGCGCTGGAGGCTTATGGCGCCGCGTACGCCCTCCAGGAGCTGCTGACCATCAAGTCCGACGACGTCACCGGCCGCGTGAAGGTCTACGAGGCCATCGTCAAGGGCGAGAACATTCCCGAGCCCGGCATCCCCGAGTCCTTCAAGGTTCTCATCAAGGAGATGCAGTCCCTGTGCCTCAACGTGGAGGTGCTGTCCTCGGACGGCATGTCCATCGAGATGCGCGACACCGACGAGGACGTCTTCCGCGCTGCGGAGGAGCTTGGCATCGACCTGTCCCGGCGTGAGCCGAGCAGCGTCGAAGAGGTCTGACGGGAGTTCGGCGGCCTTCGCCATGAAGGCCGCCGGCCCCAGGACCCCCGTATCAGACCCCATGACTTACAACCCTGAGAGGGATTGACGCATAGTGCTCGACGTCAACTTCTTCGACGAGCTCCGGATCGGTCTGGCCACCGCTGACGACATCCGTCAGTGGAGCCACGGCGAGGTCAAGAAGCCCGAGACGATCAACTACCGCACGCTCAAGCCCGAAAAGGACGGACTCTTCTGCGAGAAGATCTTCGGTCCGACCCGGGACTGGGAGTGCTACTGCGGCAAGTACAAGCGCGTCCGCTTCAAGGGCATCATCTGTGAGCGCTGTGGCGTCGAGGTCACGCGCGCCAAGGTGCGCCGTGAGCGGATGGGCCACATCGAACTGGCCGCTCCCGTCACCCACATCTGGTACTTCAAGGGCGTTCCGTCGCGGCTGGGCTACCTGCTCGACCTCGCCCCGAAGGACCTCGAGAAGGTCATCTACTTCGCGGCGTACATGATCACGTACGTCGACGAGGAGCGCCGCACCCGCGACCTGCCCTCCCTGGAGGCGCACGTCTCCGTCGAGCGGCAGCAGATCGAGAACCGCCGGGACGCCGACCTGGAGGCCCGCGCCAAGAAGCTCGAGACCGACCTGGCCGAGCTGGAGGCCGAGGGCGCCAAGGCCGATGTGCGCCGCAAGGTGCGCGAAGGTGCCGAGCGTGAGATGAAGCAGCTGCGCGACCGTACGCAGCGCGAGATCGACCGTCTCGACGAGGTGTGGACCCGGTTCAAGAACCTCAAGGTCCAGGACCTGGAGGGCGACGAGCTCCTCTACCGCGAGCTGCGTGACCGCTTCGGCACGTACTTCGACGGTTCGATGGGTGCCGCGGCGCTGCAGAAGCGCCTGGAGTCCTTCGACCTGGACGAGGAGGCCGAGCGTCTCCGCGAGATCATCCGTACCGGCAAGGGCCAGAAGAAGACCCGTGCGCTCAAGCGCCTCAAGGTCGTCTCCGCGTTCCTGCAGACCAGCAACAGCCCCAAGGGCATGGTGCTCGACTGCGTGCCGGTCATCCCGCCGGACCTCCGCCCGATGGTGCAGCTGGACGGTGGCCGCTTCGCGACCTCCGACCTGAACGACCTGTACCGCCGTGTGATCAACCGGAACAACCGACTGAAGCGGCTTCTCGACCTCGGCGCGCCCGAGATCATCGTGAACAACGAGAAGCGCATGCTCCAGGAGGCCGTCGACGCGCTGTTCGACAACGGTCGTCGTGGCCGTCCGGTCACCGGTCCCGGTAACCGCCCGCTGAAGTCCCTCAGCGACATGCTGAAGGGTAAGCAGGGTCGATTCCGTCAGAACCTGCTCGGTAAGCGTGTGGACTACTCCGCGCGTTCCGTGATCGTCGTCGGTCCGCAGCTGAAGCTGCACCAGTGCGGTCTGCCGAAGGCGATGGCGCTGGAGCTCTTCAAGCCGTTCGTGATGAAGCGGCTCGTCGACCTCAACCACGCGCAGAACATCAAGAGCGCCAAGCGCATGGTGGAGCGCGGCCGCACCGTCGTGTACGACGTCCTCGAAGAGGTCATCGCCGAGCACCCGGTGCTGCTGAACCGTGCTCCCACCCTGCACCGCCTCGGCATCCAGGCCTTCGAGCCGCAGCTGGTCGAGGGCAAGGCCATCCAGATCCACCCGCTCGTCTGCACCGCGTTCAACGCGGACTTCGACGGTGACCAGATGGCCGTCCACCTGCCGCTCTCCGCGGAGGCGCAGGCCGAGGCCCGCATCCTGATGCTGTCCTCGAACAACATCCTCAAGCCCGCCGACGGCCGTCCGGTGACGATGCCGACCCAGGACATGGTCCTCGGTCTGTTCTTCCTCACCACCGACGGCGAGATGCGTGACGTCAAGGGCGAGGACCGCTCGTTCTCGTCGGTCGCCGAGGCGATCATGGCGTTCGACGCCGGCGAGCTCTCGCTGCAGTCGCGCGTGGACATCCGCTTCCCGGTGGGCACCATCCCGCCGCGCGGCTGGACCCCGCCGGCCCGCGAGGAGGGCGAGCCCGAGTGGCAGCAGGGTGACAGCTTCACCCTGAAGACCACGCTGGGCCGCGCGCTCTTCAACGAGCTGCTGCCCGAGGACTACCCGTTCGTCGACTATGAGGTCGGCAAGAAGCAGCTCTCCGAGATCGTCAACGACCTCGCCGAGCGCTACCCCAAGGTCATCGTGGCGGCGACGCTCGACAACCTGAAGGCCGCCGGCTTCTTCTGGGCGACCCGTTCCGGTGTCACCGTGGCCATCTCCGACGTCGTCGTTCCCGAGGCGAAGAAGGAGATCGTCCGCGGGTACGAGGCGCAGGACGAGAAGGTCCAGAAGCAGTACGAGCGCGGTCTGATCACCAAGGACGAGCGCACGCAGGAGCTCATCGCGATCTGGACCAAGGCGACCAACGAGGTCGCCGAGGCGATGAACGACAACTTCCCGAAGACCAACCCGATCTTCATGATGGTGAACTCGGGTGCACGAGGCAACATGATGCAGATGCGTCAGATCGCCGGTATGCGTGGTCTGGTGTCGAACGCGAAGAACGAGACCATCCCGCGTCCGATCAAGGCCTCGTTCCGTGAGGGTCTGTCCGTGCTGGAGTACTTCATCTCCACGCACGGTGCCCGTAAGGGTCTGGCGGACACCGCCCTGCGTACCGCCGACTCGGGTTACCTGACCCGTCGTCTGGTGGACGTCTCGCAGGACGTCATCATCCGCGAGGAGGACTGTGGCACCGAGCGCGGTCTGAAGCTGCGGATCGCCTCGAAGGACGAGACCGGTGTCCTGCGCAAGGCCGAGGACGTCGAGACCAGCGTCTACGCTCGCATGCTCGCCGAGGACGTCGTCATCGACGGCAAGGTGATCGCGCCGGCCAACGTGGACCTGGGCGACGTGCTCATCGACCAGCTCGTGCACCACGGTGTCGAGGAGGTCAAGACCCGCTCGATCCTGACCTGTGAGTCCAAGGTCGGCACGTGCGCCATGTGCTACGGCCGCTCCCTGGCCACCGGCAAGCTGGTCGACATCGGTGAGGCGGTCGGCATCATCGCCGCCCAGTCCATCGGTGAGCCCGGTACCCAGCTGACGATGCGTACCTTCCACACCGGTGGTGTGGCCGGTGACGACATCACCCAGGGTCTGCCGCGTGTCGTCGAGCTCTTCGAGGCCCGTACCCCGAAGGGTGTCGCCCCGATCTCCGAGGCCTCCGGCCGCGTGCGGATCGAGGAGACCGAGAAGACCAAGAAGATCGTCGTCACCCCGGACGACGGCAGCGACGAGATGGCCTACCCCATCTCCAAGCGTGCCCGTCTGATGGTCAGCGAGGGCGAGCACGTCGAGGTGGGCCAGAAGCTCACCGTGGGTGCCACCAACCCGCACGACGTGCTGCGCATCCTGGGCCAGCGTGCCGTCCAGGTCCACCTGGTCGGCGAGGTCCAGAAGGTCTACAACTCGCAGGGTGTGTCGATCCACGACAAGCACATCGAGATCATCATCCGGCAGATGCTCCGCCGCGTGACGATCATCGAGTCCGGCGACGCCGAGCTGCTGCCCGGTGAGCTGGTCGAGCGCTCGAAGTTCGAGACCGAGAACCGTCGTGTGGTCCAGGAGGGCGGTCACCCGGCCTCCGGTCGTCCGCAGCTCATGGGTATCACCAAGGCCTCGCTGGCCACGGAGTCCTGGCTGTCGGCGGCGTCCTTCCAGGAGACGACGAGGGTCCTGACGGACGCGGCGATCAACGCCAAGTCCGACAGCCTCATCGGCCTCAAGGAGAACGTCATCATCGGTAAGCTCATCCCGGCCGGTACGGGTCTGTCCCGCTACCGCAACATCCGGGTCGAGCCGACCGAGGAGGCCAAGGCCGCGATGTACTCGGCCGTCGGCTACGACGACATCGACTACTCGCCGTTCGGCACGGGCTCCGGCCAGGCCGTCCCGCTGGAGGACTACGACTACGGTCCGTACAACCAGTAGGCGAGCGGCTGCAGTCGCTTGAGTTGAGGGGCGGTCACCTTCGGGTGGCCGCCCTTCGGCGTTGCCGGGGTTCCCTCGCCCCGGGGGGCTCAGCGTCCGCGCTCCAGGTGGGCCCGCGAGCCGTGGAGCCGGGTGTGCGGGTCTGGGTGGGAGGCGAGGAGTCGTGCGACTACCCCCTCCTCCTCGGGGCCGAGGCAGTGGACCGCCCTCGACGGCCTCAGCTCGTGCCTGAGCGGCGTTACTTTGCGGGAAGGTGAGCCCGCAGCTATCCTCATATTCAACAATGCGACTAGGTGCCTAGTTGTTTAGCGATGGCCGTGTGCCACTTCCATCAGCAGCGTTGACGAGAGGCGGTCGGCCCCGTGTCTAGCAGTGGGTATCTGCGCTATGTCGCCCTGGGCGACAGTCACACCGAGGGGCTCGGGGACGGCGACGACGTCCGTGGTCTCCGGGGCTGGGCGGACCGGCTCGCCGAGCAGGTCGCCCGCCACAGCCCCGGCCTGCTCTACGCCAACCTCGCGGTGCGCGGCCGTAAGGCCGGTCAGGTGCGCGCCGAGCAACTCGCTCCGGCTCTCGCGATGCGGCCCGACCTCGCCACCGTGGTGGCTGGGGTCAACGACGTGTTGCGCCCGAGCTGCGACCTTGACGAGGTGGCGGGCCACGTCGAGGCGATGTTCGCCGCTCTCACCGCCCAGGGCGCCACCGTCGCGACCCTCATGTTTCCCGACGTCGGGCGTATCACCCCGTTGTCCCGCCCGATCGGGCACCGTGTTCTCGCACTCAACGCACGTATCCGGGAGGCCGCCGACCGCCACGGCGTGGTGGTGGCGGAGACGGCCGCGCACGCGGCGGCGACCGATCCGCGGTTGTGGAGTGCTGACCGGCTGCACGCCGGCCCGCTGGGACACGCGCGCATCGCGGCTGCCGTGGCCCAGGCGCTCGGTCTGCCGGGCAGCGACGACAAGTGGACCCTTCCCCTTCCGGTCGCGGGGGCAGACATCTCTGTCTGGAGGACCGTGGGTGCCGAACTGCGCTGGGCCGGCACCTTCCTCGGCCCTTGGGTCGGCCGCCGCCTGCGTGGCCGCTCCTCCGGCGACGGCCGCCAGGCCAAGCGGCCGGCGCTGCTTCCGGTGGCCGCGTCCGCTGGGGACACCTCCCCAGCGGTGTGATGCTCTGGCTTGCGACGACGCCGGCGGCTCCTCGTGCTGAACTGCTCTTCACCGGGCCGTAGGCGCCGTGGCACTGCAGGCCGACCGCGGAGTGCGGATCGTCCAGTCGATCCGCGACATCGCCATGGCGGTACCGATGTCCGGCGCCGCGGTCCCCCTCCAGGCACTCCCCGGCTTCCACCGCGTCTTCGGCGGGTCCCAGCCCCTGCGTCAGGTCACCGGCGTCGGACCGCCGCAGGTCAGCCGTCGGCCCGGAGCGCGGCCTTGCGCTGTTCGAGCCTGCGCAGCGCCGTGTCCCCCCACTGGAGGTTCTCCCGCTCGAACGACATCCCGCGCAGCAGGGTGAGATACGGGCCGATGCGCTCGGCCTCGGCGAAGTACGCCTCCTCCGAGCGTCCGTCGAGCAGACGCTGCCGGAGCCTCTCGTAGCGGGCCAGCTTGGCGGTGGCCCACTCCATGCGCTCGGCGATGGCGGTCCGGACCGCTTCCATGTCGCCGACGTCCAGGCACTGCACCTTGACAAGCAACTCGTCCCGGATCACCGCCGGTTTGCCCAAGGGCTCGGCGGTGTAGGCGTGGACGGCCTTCCGCCCGGCCTCCGTCAAGGAGAACAGTCGCTTGTTGGGGCGGCGCTCCTGCTCGACGACGCGGGCCGTGACGAGTCCTTCGGCCTCCATGCGCTCCAGCTCCCGGTAGAGCTGCTGGGGCGTCGACATCCAGAAGTTGGCGACCGTCGCGTCGAACGCCTTCGCGAGGTCGTACCCGGACGCCTCGCCCTCCAGCAGCGCGGCCATCACCGCGTTCCGCAAAGCCATGGCTGCACGCTAGCAGATTAATCAACAAAGCGACTAATAGTCACCCTTTCCTGTAGACAAGCCCTAAGGGGCCCTCTAGTCTCCGCCACACCTATTCATATTTCTGACTATCAGAGGTGGGCTCATGCATCCCTTCCGCAAGGCCGTCGAGAGCGGCGACCTGGAGGCCGTGGCCGCTCTGCTGGCCGACGACGTCGTCTTCACCAGCCCCGTCACCTTCAAGCCGTACCCGGGCAAGGCGATCACCGCGGCGATCCTGCGCGGCGTGCTCCGGGTCTTCGAGGACTTCACCTACATCCGTGAGATCGCCAACCCCGACGGCCGCGATCACGCCTTCGTCTTCACCGCCACCGTCGCCGGCAAGCAGCTCCAGGGATGCGACTTCCTGCACTTCGACGACGACGGGAAGATCGACGAGTTCACGGTGATGGTGCGCCCGCTCTCCGCCGCCCAGGCGCTCGGCGAGGCCATGGGTGCCCAGTTCGAGCAGATCGCCCGAGAGGCCGCCGAACAGTAACCACGACGACGGCCTTCGACGCGGTGGTCATCGGCACGGGCAACGTGACCTTGGTCCAGCCGTGTAGGAGGAGCGCCACATGGGTGGACGGCTCGTCCTGGTGCATGATCACGCTGCGGGGCGGTAACGCGGCGGGCGGCCGGCAGCGCGACGCGGTCGTCCTTCTCCAGGCGGGCGAGGAAGGGCACGCGGTCGTCGAAGCCGTCGTCGTCCCACGCGTGTGTACGTCTCCCGGCCGTCCCCCCGGGTCATGCCGGCGCCCCCGCGTTCACCTGTGCCCATGCCTCCGACCCCGCAACCGGTCGACGTACTGGAGATGACCACGGGGGCAACGGGCGGCGACCGGCCAGGCCTGGCCGGAGCCCGTCCCTTGTGGGGCGAGCGCCCTCCGGTGGGCTCGTGAGCGGGGGCGGTGTGGCAGAACCGGGACACAAGTGGGGCGGGGAACCGATGCCGTGGGCCGTACGTTGGAGCATCATGGAGGCACAACCAGTCCGGGGGAGTGTTCTCGTGTCCAACCCTTCGTGGCAGCCGATGCCGTGGCAGCAGGCGCAGGGCGGCAGCCCTTCGATGCTCGCCGCCCATGCCGATCGTGAGCGTGCCGTGGATGTCCTGCGGGCCGGCTTCAGTGAGGGCCGCCTCCAGCAGGAGGAGTACGAGAAGCGCATCGAGAGGGCCTATACGGCGCGCACGGTGGGCGAGCTGACCCTGCTGGTCGCCGACCTGCCCCAGGGGCCCGCGGGGATGCAGCCGACCGCCATGGCGCCCATGGTCCCGAGAACGTTCATGCCGGCGCCCGTCCTGCCCCCGCCCACCAACGGCAAGGCCGTCGGCTCCATGGTCTGCGGTGTGCTGACGACCATGACGATGGGACTGACGGGCATCCCCGCCGTCATTCTCGGCCACACCGCCCGCGCCGAGATGAAGCGCACGGGCGAGGGCGGTGAGGGCTTCGCCCTGGCCGGCCTCATCCTCGGCTGGCTCTCCGTGGCCGGCTGGGCCTTCTTCCTGATGCTCTTCCTGATCGCGGGGGTCGCGTAGAGCAGCGGGAGCTGAGCCCGGCAGTGCCTGTCGGTGCGGATGTGCCCACCCTTAAACCCCCGCCTGCCCATTTGTTTTGACCATAGCGAATGAGGTAGGTACGCTCAGACCTTGTGCCTGGGGTGTGCCCTGGCTCTCGTGCGTGCCTTCAACCGCACAGGGGGAGCCGTAAGCGGCCGCCGTACTCTGCGCCCTTTCTGCCTTGCGGCGGGAGTCTGCAGTTTCGACACACCCGACCGCGTGGGTCGGCGAATGTTCCGGGTTAGCTTCACCATTCGGCACACAGAAACCGGAGAAGTAGTGCCTACGATCCAGCAGCTGGTCCGGAAGGGCCGGCAGGACAAGGTCGAGAAGAACAAGACGCCCGCGCTCGAGGGTTCGCCCCAGCGCCGCGGCGTCTGCACGCGTGTGTTCACGACCACCCCGAAGAAGCCGAACTCGGCCCTGCGTAAGGTCGCGCGTGTGCGTCTGACCAGCGGGATCGAGGTCACCGCTTACATTCCGGGTGAGGGACACAACCTGCAGGAGCACTCCATCGTGCTCGTGCGTGGTGGCCGTGTGAAGGACCTGCCGGGTGTTCGCTACAAGATCATCCGCGGTTCCCTGGACACCCAGGGCGTCAAGAACCGCAAGCAGGCCCGCAGCCGCTACGGCGCCAAGAAGGAGAAGTAAGAATGCCTCGTAAGGGCCCCGCCCCGAAGCGCCCGGTCATCATCGACCCGGTCTACGGTTCTCCTCTTGTCACGTCGCTCATCAACAAGGTGCTGCTGAACGGCAAGCGCTCCACCGCCGAGCGCATCGTCTACGGCGCCATGGAGGGCCTGCGTGAGAAGACGGGCAACGACCCGATCATCACGCTGAAGCGCGCTCTGGAGAACATCAAGCCGACCCTCGAGGTCAAGTCCCGCCGTGTCGGTGGTGCGACGTACCAGGTTCCGATCGAGGTCAAGCCCGGTCGTGCCAACACGCTCGCGCTGCGCTGGCTGGTCGGTTACTCCCGCGCCCGTCGCGAGAAGACCATGACCGAGCGTCTGCTCAACGAGCTTCTCGACGCGTCCAACGGCCTGGGTGCCGCTGTGAAGAAGCGCGAGGACACGCACAAGATGGCCGAGTCCAACAAGGCCTTCGCGCACTACCGCTGGTAGTCGCAGACCCCATCGAGACCGAGAGAAGACTGAAGCCTTATGGCTACCACTTCGCTTGACCTGGCCAGGGTCCGCAACATCGGGATCATGGCCCACATCGACGCGGGCAAGACGACCACCACCGAGCGGATCCTGTTCTACACCGGCGTTTCGTACAAGATCGGTGAGGTCCACGACGGCGCCGCCACCATGGACTGGATGGAGCAGGAGCAGGAGCGTGGCATCACGATCACCTCTGCTGCCACCACCTGTCACTGGCCGCTCGAGGGCGTCGACCACACCATCAACATCATCGACACCCCGGGTCACGTCGACTTCACCGTGGAGGTGGAGCGTTCGCTCCGCGTCCTCGACGGTGCCGTGACGGTGTTCGACGGCGTCGCCGGTGTGGAGCCCCAGTCCGAGACGGTGTGGCGTCAGGCCGACCGTTACGGCGTGCCCCGCATCTGCTTCGTCAACAAGCTGGACCGTACCGGCGCCGAGTTCCACCGCTGTGTGGACATGATCTCGGACCGCCTGGGCGCCCAGCCGCTCGTCATGCAGCTCCCGATCGGCGCCGAGGCCGACTTCAAGGGCGTCGTCGACCTCGTGACGATGAAGGCCCTGGTCTGGTCCGCCGAGGCCGCCAAGGGTGAGATGTACGACGTCGTCGACATCCCGGCCACGCACACCGAGGCTGCCGAGGAGTACCGCGGCAAGCTCGTCGAGGCCGTCGCCGAGAACGACGAAGAGATCATGGAGCTGTACCTGGAGGGCGTCGAGCCCACCGAGGAGCAGCTGTACGCCGCGATCCGTCGCATCACCATCGCGTCCGGCAAGTCCAACGACACCACGGTCACCCCGGTGTTCTGTGGCACCGCGTTCAAGAACAAGGGCGTCCAGCCCCTGCTCGACGCGGTCGTGCGCTACCTGCCGACCCCGCTCGACGTCGAGGCCATCGAGGGCCACGACGTGAAGGACCCCGAGCTGGTCGTCAAGCGCAAGCCGTCCGACGACGAGCCGCTGTCCGCGCTGGCGTTCAAGATCATGAGCGACCCGCACCTCGGCAAGCTCACCTTCGTCCGGGTCTACTCGGGCCGCCTGGAGTCCGGCACCGCCGTGCTGAACTCCGTCAAGGGCAAGAAGGAGCGCATCGGCAAGATCTACCGCATGCACGCGAACAAGCGTGAGGAGATCGAGTCGGTGGGCGCCGGCGACATCATCGCCGTCATGGGTTTGAAGCAGACCACGACCGGTGAGACGCTGTGCGACGACAAGCAGCCGGTGATCCTGGAGTCCATGGACTTCCCGGCGCCGGTCATCCAGGTCGCCATCGAGCCCAAGTCCAAGGGCGACCAGGAGAAGCTGGGTGTCGCCATCCAGCGTCTCGCGGAGGAGGACCCCTCCTTCCAGGTCCACTCGGACGAGGAGACGGGCCAGACCATCATCGGTGGTATGGGCGAGCTGCACCTCGAGGTGCTGGTCGACCGTATGCGCCGTGAGTTCAAGGTCGAGGCCAACGTCGGCAAGCCGCAGGTCGCCTACCGCGAGACGATCCGCAAGGCCGTCGAGCGCGTCGACTACACGCACAAGAAGCAGACTGGTGGTACCGGCCAGTTCGCCAAGGTGCAGATCGCGATCGAGCCGATCGAGGGCGGCGACGCGTCGTACGAGTTCGTGAACAAGGTGACCGGTGGCCGTATCCCGAAGGAGTACATCCCTTCGGTGGACGCCGGTGCGCAGGAGGCCATGCAGTTCGGCATCCTCGCCGGGTACGAGATGACGGGCGTCCGCGTCACGCTTCTCGACGGTGCCTACCACGAGGTCGACTCCTCCGAGCTCGCCTTCAAGATCGCCGGTTCGCAGGCCTTCAAGGAGGCCGCGCGCAAGGCGTCCCCCGTGCTCCTCGAGCCGATGATGGCCGTCGAGGTCACCACGCCCGAGGACTACATGGGCGAGGTCATCGGCGACATCAACTCCCGCCGTGGTCAGATCCAGGCCATGGAGGAGCGGGCCGGTGCCCGCGTCGTGAAGGGCCTCGTGCCCCTCTCGGAGATGTTCGGCTACGTCGGAGACCTCCGCAGCAAGACCTCGGGTCGCGCAAGCTACTCGATGCAGTTCGACTCCTACGCCGAGGTTCCGCGGAACGTCGCCGAGGAGATCATCGCGAAGGCCAAGGGCGAGTAACGCACCGCGTTCACACGCCGTAGGCTTGACTCCGGAGCCTCACGGGGCATTCCGCCGCAAGACGGAAGGAATGCCCCGGGGATCCGGGCCATCCAGCAAAGATCACCTGGCGCCGATGAAGCAAGGCGTTCAGAACCACTCCACAGGAGGACCCCAGTGGCGAAGGCGAAGTTCGAGCGGACTAAGCCGCACGTCAACATCGGCACCATCGGTCACATCGACCACGGTAAGACGACCCTCACGGCCGCCATTACCAAGGTGCTGCACGACGCGTTCCCGGACCTGAACGAGGCCTCGGCGTTCGACCAGATCGACAAGGCTCCCGAGGAGCGCCAGCGCGGTATCACCATCTCCATCGCGCACGTCGAGTACCAGACGGAGACCCGTCACTACGCCCACGTCGACTGCCCCGGTCACGCGGACTACATCAAGAACATGATCACGGGTGCGGCGCAGATGGACGGCGCCATCCTCGTTGTCGCCGCCACGGACGGCCCGATGCCGCAGACCAAGGAGCACGTGCTCCTGGCCCGCCAGGTCGGCGTTCCGTACATCGTCGTCGCCCTTAACAAGGCCGACATGGTGGACGACGAGGAGATCCTGGAGCTCGTCGAGCTCGAGGTCCGTGAGCTGCTCTCCGAGTACGAGTTCCCGGGCGACGACCTGCCGGTCGTCAAGGTCTCGGCGCTCAAGGCCCTTGAGGGCGACAAGGAGTGGGGCCAGTCCGTCCTCGACCTGATGAAGGCCGTCGACGAGAACATCCCGCAGCCCGAGCGTGACGTCGACAAGCCGTTCCTGATGCCGATCGAGGACGTCTTCACGATCACCGGTCGTGGCACCGTCGTCACCGGTCGTATCGAGCGTGGTGTCCTCAAGGTCAACGAGACCGTCGACATCGTCGGTATCAAGCAGGACAAGACCACCACCACGGTCACCGGCATCGAGATGTTCCGCAAGCTGCTCGACGAGGGCCAGGCCGGTGAGAACGTCGGTCTGCTCCTCCGTGGCATCAAGCGCGAGGACGTCGAGCGCGGCCAGGTCATCATCAAGCCCGGTTCGGTCACGCCGCACACCGAGTTCGAGGCCCAGGCCTACATCCTGTCCAAGGACGAGGGTGGCCGCCACACGCCGTTCTTCAACAACTACCGTCCGCAGTTCTACTTCCGTACGACGGACGTGACGGGCGTTGTGACCCTCCCCGAGGGCACCGAGATGGTGATGCCGGGTGACAACACCGAGATGAAGGTGGAGCTCATCCAGCCCATCGCCATGGAAGAGGGCCTGAAGTTCGCCATCCGTGAGGGTGGCCGGACCGTGGGCGCCGGCCAGGTCACCAAGATCAACAAGTAAGTCCTGTTGACTTGACCTGGTAGCTCCAGCATCAGCTGAGCTCCTGGAGGGGCCCGTACGACTTCGGTCGTACGGGCCCTTTCGCTGTTCCCCGGCCGCTGCGCCGGTGCTCCGAAACTATTCGACGCTGACGACCCATTCCCCTCACCGGCCACTCCGTTCACCATTTGTCATGCCGCTGACCAAATTCGGGTGGAGGGGTGCGTCATGGCGTGGAGCGTCAGTCGTAGGGCGTTGCTCGGGGCGAGTGCGGGGGTCGCCGCGCTGCCGGCGCTCTCCGGGGTCGCGCGGGCGGAGGGGGTGGACGCGGCGGTGTCGGACGCGGCGGGGTCGGACCTGGTGGGTTCGGGGGTGCGGGTGACGGATCCCGGGGCCTATGTCTCCTTCACCGGGGGAGCCATGTCGCTGGTGGGGGCCCCGGTCGTCGTCAGCCCCGAGGATCACCCCGGAGTCGTACGGGTCGCAGGGGATCTGCGGGACGACATCGAGCGGGTGACGGGGGTGCGGCCGGGGGGTGCGATGGCGTCCGAGGTCGTCCTGGTGGGGACCATCGGGCGCAGTCCGCTGATCGACGGGCTGATCGCCGCCGGGAAGCTGGATGTCGGCGGGGTGCGGGGCAGGTGGGAGACCTCGCTGCAGATGGTCGTCGAGCGGCCGATGCCGGGGGTGGAGCGGGCCTTCGTCGTCGCGGGGAGCGATCCGCGCGGCACGATCTTCGGGGTGTACGACGTGTCGTACGGGATCGGAGTCTCGCCCTGGCACTGGTGGGACGATGTGCCGCCGGTCCACCGGGACGCGGTGTTCGTGCGGGCGGGGCGGTTCAGTCAGGGGACGCCGGTGGTGAAGTACCGGGGAATCTTCATCAACGACGAGAACCCGGCGCTGGGGACCTGGGCGCCCGCGTACTTCGGGCCGGGCAAGGCGCCCGGGCATCCCGGGGGCTTCAACGCTGACTTCTGGGCCAAGGTCTTCGAGGTGTTGCTGCGGCTGAAGGGGAACTACGTCTGGCCGGCGGTGTGGGGGCGGGCGTTCGCCGAGGACGACGCGGAGAACCACGCGCGGGCGAAGGAATACGGGATTGTCATGGGCACGTCTCATGAGGCGCCCATGATGCGGGGGATCGAGGAGTGGAACCGGCACGCGGTGCCGGCCGTGCGGGACAGCGCGGGCAATGTGGTGACCCCCGGGCGTGACCCCTACGGGGGCACCGGGGAGTGGTCGTACCGCCGGAACGCCGAGGCCATCAGGGCGTACTGGCGGGACGGCATCAAGCGGATGGTGGAGCAGGACTTCGAGGGTGTCGTCACGCTCGGCATGCGCGGGAACGGCGACACCAGCCTGCCGGACGGTGACGGCATCGAGCTGATGCAGGAGATCATCGCGACACAGCGGAGGATCATCGAGGACGTGACGGGGCGGCCGGCGTCCGAGACTCCGCAGGTGTGGACCCTCTACAAGGAGGTCCAGCGGTACTGGGACCGGGGGCTGCGGGCGCCGGACGACGTGACCGTCGTCCTCACGGACGACAACTGGGGGAACATCCGCAAGCACCCCGATCCGGGGGCACCCGTACGACGTGGGGGCTACGGGCTGTACTACCACTTCGACTACGTCGGGGTCGGACGGAACTACAAGTGGGTCGACACGGCGAACCTGGCGAATCTGTGGGAGCAGTTGCACGAGGCGGACGCCTACGGCAATCACGGCCTGTGGGTGGCGAACGTAGGGGATCTGAAGGGGAACGAGCTGCCGACCGAGTTCTTCCTCAACTACGCCTGGAACCCGGGGCGTTGGAGGCTGGAGCGGCTCGAGGAGTGGGAGCGGGGGTTCGCGCGGCAGAACTTCGGGGCGGGTGCCGCCTCGGACGTCGCCGAGGTGCTGAGCGAGTACGGGCAGCTCCAGGCCCGCCGGAAGCCCGAGTTGCTGAACCGGCGGATCACGCTCGATGAGACCAAGGACCCGACGAAGGACGAGCGGGCGATCGTCTACGACGACCAGGAGACGCCCTTCTACTTCGGGCACCGGGAGCTGGAGCGGGTCACGGAGGAGTGGCGGGCGCTGGCGAAACGGGCGGAGCGGGTCGGACGGCGGCTTCCGGCGGGCACGCGGGACGCGTGGTTCGAGCTGGTCGGGTACGCGGTGCTGGCCACGGCGAACTTGTACGGACTGCGGGAGGCCGAGTTCAAGAACCTGCTCTATGCCGGGCAGGGGCGGGCGGCGACGAACGGCCGGGCGTCGGCGGCCGAGGCGGGGCTGGAGCGGGACTTCGCGCTGGCCGACCGCTTCAACTCCGAGGTGGCGGGCGGGAAATGGCGAGGCTTCCAGACGCAGCCGCACATCGGGTACGGGGATGTGGAGCGCTACGGCCCGAACGCCGGGTGGCAGCAGCCGGAGAAGAACAACGTGGCGCTGCCGGACGAGATCTTCCCCAAGGTGCGGCGGATCGAGGTGCCGGAGGCGGCGGAGCTGGGGGTGGCGGTCGACGGTTGCGAGGACTCGGGGGAGTGGTGGCCCGGGGGCGGTGCCTCTGGTGCGGAGGCGGTGCTTCCGGTGTTCAGCCCGTACCAGACCAGGCCCCAGCAGTACGTGGAGATCTTCAACCGGGGGCGTACGCCCTTCTCGTACCGGATCGAGTCGTCGGTGCCGTGGCTGGTGGTGGAGCGGTCGCGGGGGCGGGTCGAGGAGCAGGTGCGGGTGGCGGTGCGGGTGGATTGGGGGCGGGTGCCGGCAGGCGGCGCGGAGGCGTCGTTGACGGTGTCCGGCGCCGGGGCCTCGGTGACCGTGAAGGCCGTCGCGGAGAAGCCGTCGGCTCGGCAGTCGCGAGGGTTGAAGGGCTTCGTGGAGGCGGGCGGGTACGTGGCGATCGACGCGGAGCACCACGCGCGGGCGGTGGGGTCGTCCGACGGGCGGGTGCGGTGGCGGCGGATCGAGCGGATCGGGCGTACGGGGGCGGGGGTCACTCCCTGGCCGGTGACGGCGGCTCGGCAGACGCCCGGTGGGGCGGGGCCGCGCCTGGAGTACGAGGTCAGCGTCTTGTCGGCCGTGGACGAGGTGACGGTCTGGGCGTACGTCTCGCCGCGGAACCCGGCCCTCGCGACGGGCGGCCTGCGGTACGCCGTGTCCTTCGACTCCGGGACTCCGCAGCTCGTCGACATCAACGCCGTCACCGGGGCCGACGACGGGCTCATGAACAAGCAGTGGGCGCGCAACACGTCGGACAACGTGAACGTGACGGCGACCCGGCACGCGATCGCCGGGCCCGGCGTGCACCGGCTGAAGTTCTGGATGGTCGATCCGACGGTGGTGTTGCAGCGCTTGGTGATCGACACGGGTGGGTTGACGCCGACGTATCTGGGGCCGCTGGAGAGCCACCGGATCTGAGAAGGGACCCGTAGATGACGCACATGAACCGCTTTCGCCTGCCCGTGCTCGGGGTGGTCGCCGGAGCTCTGCTGTCCACGGCGGTGGCCGTGCAGCCGGCCTCGGCGCACGGACAGTCCGGCCCGTCGTTGAGGACGCTTGCCGACCGGGCCGGGGTACGTATCGGTACGGCCGTCGACATGGCGGCCCTCGCGGACGACCGGACCTACCGCAGAACGACGGTCCGTGAGTTCAACTCGGTGACCGCCGAGAACGTCATGAAGTGGGAGTCGGTCGAGCCGCAGCGGGGTGTGTACGACTGGAAGGCCGCCGACGACCTGGTTCGCTTCGCGCGCAGGAACGGGCAGGTCGTGCGCGGCCACACCCTGGTCTGGCACAGCCAGCTGCCGGGCTGGCTGACGACCGGGGTGGCGGACGGCTCGATCGACGCGGCGGAGCTGCGCGGGATCCTCCGGAAGCACATCACCACCGAGGTGAAGCGGTACAAGGGGAAGATCCAGCAGTGGGACGTGGTGAACGAGGTCTTCGAGGAGGACGGCAGCCTGCGGAACTCGATCTGGCTGCAGCAGCTGGGCCCCTCCTACATCGCGGACGCCTTCCGCTGGGCCCACGCCGCCGACCCCAGGGCGAAGCTCTTCCTCAACGACTACAACGTCGAGGGCGTCAACGCGAAGTCCACGGCGTACTACGAACTGGCGAAACGGTTGCGGGCGGAGGGCGTGCCGGTCCAGGGCTTCGCTGCGCAGGGGCATCTCGCCATCCAGTACGGCTTCCCGGGGCAGGTCGCGGAGAACCTGGCCCGCTTCGAGGCACTGGGTCTGCAGACGGCGTTCACCGAGGTCGACGTGCGGATGATCCTGCCGGTGGACGAGGAGAAGCAGGCGACCCAGGCGGACTACTACCGGCGGCTGCTGGACGCGTGCCTGGGGGCGCGGAGCTGCAGGTCCTTCACGGTGTGGGGGTTCACGGACCGGTACTCGTGGGTGCCTGGGGTCTTCGACGGCGAGGGCTCGGCGACACCGATGGACGAGGAGTACGGGCGGAAGCCGGCGTATGGGGCGCTGCGAGAGGGGCTGGCCGCGGGGCGGTGAGGCCGGGTGGCAGCGGGGCGGGGCGGCTGTTGCTCGCCCCTCCCCGGCGCGGCTCACCCCTCGGGGAGGCCGACATGCTCTCGCGCCACCTGAGTCGCGGGCCCACTTCGTGAGGTATGCCGCCCGAGAAGCATGATCAAGCCATTTATACTCTGCCGCCTCCCATACAGGCATCCTCCGAAGAGGTGTGAATGAAGACAGGCAGACGGACCGTCGCGGTGGCCACGCTCGTGGGGGCGCTCGGGCTCTCCGTGCTGGCCGCACCGGCGGCCAACGCGGCGGACACCGGTATCACCGTGTCGGACATCGTCATCAACCACGGCAAGCCGATCGTGGTCGGCACGTCGCAGGAGGTGGAGCCGCCCATATCCTTCAGCATCGCTCTGCCGTCCGGGTACAGCACCGCCGATCCCTCCCGTTACGACGCGTACCCGTTCCTCTACCGCGGCACGATGAAGACGGCGGCCGACACCGGCGAGAACTTCATCCAGCCGGGCAGTTACACCTGCTACGAGATCGACTCCAGGCGCGCCCGCTGCGAGGGCAACCTCTACATCGACCCGCACCCGAGCCAGGAGCACGTCGACTCCAACAGCGACGCCACCACCTGGAAGGTCGGCGTCTCGCTGCGCCTGTGGAAGGCCGACGGAGGCCTCAAGACCGAGGAGCTGGAGACGCGCTCCAAGACCGCTCAGCTCAAGCGCGCGGCCAAGGCCACCGCCAACGCTTCGCCGGAGCCGGTCACCAAGGGCAAGACGATCACCGTCACGGGCAAGCTGACCCGGGCGAACTGGAGCACCAAGACGTACGACGCTTACAGCGGCCGTACGGTCAGCCTCCAGTTCCGCGCCAAGGGCACCGACACCTTCAAGACGGTCAAGAAGGCCACCACCAGCAGCACCGGCGGCCTGAAGACCACGGTCACCGCGTCCACCGACGGTTCGTTCCGCTGGGTGTACTACGGCAACTCGACGACCGGCGTCGCCACCAGCGCGGCCGACTACGTCGACGTGCGCTGACCACCTCAGTACAGGGTCGGGATCTCGCCACCCTCGGCCCGCGTGAGCGTGACCCCCGACAGACCGCGTAGCCGGCGTTCCGCCACGGCGGCCAGCTCGTCGGCGGTCGGTGGGGTCGGGCCCAGGCCGATGGCGTAGCGGGCGGGGGCCGTGGTGAAGGGGCGGGGCCAGGCGTGGCAGTCGGGCGCCGCCTCGGCGAGGTCGGTGACCAGGGCCCGCATCCGGCCCCGTACCCGCCCCTCGTCCGCGCCCGCGCCCACCGTCACGACCGCCCAGGCGGCGTGGCGACGGTGAAGCGGGGGAGGGGCGAGGACGTCGGGCCACGGGCGGCCCTCCTCCAGCAACTCCCAGGCCCGGAACAGCTCTTGCGTGATCAGGTCCCGCATACCCGTCGTGACCTGGTCCGTGCAGGGGCGGACCGGGGCCGAGGGGGTCGTGATGGTGAGGGGGAGCGGGCCGGGGGTGCCCCCGGGGTCTCCCACCGGCTCGCGCCAGTCCCACGCCGCCCACGTCGCGAAGAAGTGCCGTAGGAGGTCCGTCGGCGGCAGGTGGCCGGCCTCGCTCGCCGTGCGGGCCGCCAGGACGGACCAGGCCAGGCCGGGCAGACCGCCGAACGGTGCCGAGTCCAGGCCCCGGGCCTTCGCCCATGCCTTGACCTCCCTGGCCAGCCGGGCGAAGGCCGGCCCGTGGGCGCCCGCCGAGGCGAGCACCGCGTCGGCGTCGCTCACCGCGCTGAGCGCGATCGCCGCCGCCTCACCCAGGTCGGTCCGCCGGTCCACCGCCTCCGCCGGGTCCAGCGATCCCGTGGCCACGACGACCAGGTCCACATCCAGCCCGTCGCACCGCAACCGCAGGCCGGGTACGCGTGCTCCGACCACTTCGCGCACGGCAGCGTCCTCATGCAAGGTTTCCGTCAACCGCGCCTGTACCGCGGTGAGTTCGACCGTGCCCGGCAGCGCCGCCACCAGGTCCAGGTCCGCGCCCGGCAGTGCGCAGCCCATCCGCCGGGAGCCGACGACACGCACGACGCCCTCGGGGAACGCGTCCGCGACGAGGCGGGTGATCCGATCGGCCACCTCGTCCCCGCCGGACTCTCCCACCTCGTCCGGCGCCCGCTCCTCCCTCCACCGCACCTCGCCCGTCCCCAGGCTCACCGTCGCCCGTACCCGCATCGGCTCGTCCCCGCGTCGCGACAGCAGGGCCAGTTCGCCGACCCTGGCCGACAGGGGGGTGAGCCGGGCCGCGCAGGAGGCGGCCAGGACGTGCGGGTCCGCGGTGCGGCCCAGGCTCAGGTGCGGGGTGAAGCCCTCGTGGCGGCCGCGGCAGTGCGGGAAGTGGCGTACGAGGGTGCGGTGGAGCTCGGCCCAGGGCTCCTCGCCGTCCGCCGCCGGGTCGAGCCACACCGTCGCGTCGTCCCGGTGGCCGAACCACTGCACGCCCTCCAGCCGGACGTCGAACGGGCTCGTCGTGGCCGTCGTGAGCACCGAGGCCGCCTGCTCGAAGGCGTGTTCCGGTACGAAGCCGAAGAGCACGTTCACGTGCGGGGGCCAGCGGTGGATCTGCGGGTCGTGGTCCCGGCGGATGGTCTGCAGCGGTGGCCACAGCTCCTCGGGCGGCAGCCACGCCAGTGCCGTACGGGCCGTCGGCCGGAGGTCGAGGCGCGCGGGGGTGTCCGTTCCCGGGCGACCGTCCGGCGTCACCTCCGCCCGCACCCCGTAGTGGTCCGAGATGTAGAGCCCCTCCGCCGTGGGCTCCTGCCCGTACAACTCGGCCCGCGCGACCCGCAGCCCCTCCCCGCGCAGCAGCACCCGGTCCAGCCGGGACGCCCGCCCCGACAGGGACGAGATCGCGGCCAGCGGGTTCGCGGCCGGGTCGAAGGTCGGGGTCGCGTCGGCGGCACCGTGCGTCTCGCTCCAGGCGTCCCGCATGCCGAGGGTCACCTGCGGGGTGTCGCCGCCGTCGTTGAAGTCACCGAGGAGCAGCAGGTCGGCGTCCAGGCCCGCCAACCCCTCGGCGATACGGGCCAGTTCGGCGGTCCGGCGACCGGCGCCGTCGGCGGAGTGGTCGCTGCTCAGGTGGGTGGCCGCGACGACGAGGGGGAGCGTGGCCGTCTCCACCACCACCGCCGTCACCGCCTTGTGCGGGCCCAGCTCGTGGAACGCGGCCTCGCGGACCGGCAACCGGCTCAGCAGGAGCAGCCCGCACGCGTCGACGTCCCGCCCGCGCGGGTCCGTACCCAGCGTCCAGTCCGCCCGCACCCAGGGTTCGCGCAGCAGCATGGCCGCGAGGTCCGCCTCGACCTCCTGCAACGCGATCACGTCCACATCCGCGTCACGCAGGGCCCGCAGCAGCAACGGCCGGCGGCCGGCGCTGTCGATGAGATCGGCGTCGTACCGGTCCCAGAGGGTGTTCCAGGTCAGCACCCGTACGCCCCCGGAGCCGGACGCGCTCCCGCGTGGTGGACGCGTCGCGGGCACCCACGCCTCCCCGTCCCACGCGCACGGCGTACGCGCCGTGAAGAACGGCGCCCGGAGCATGCGGGCCTCCCGTACGCGCCCCGCGTCCGTCGCGTCGATCCGGTCCACACCCGTGGCCCGGTCCCAGATCACCTCGCCGTCCGCCTCGAAGAACAGCACCCGGTGCCAGGGGATCTCGCCGCCGGGCACGAACGCGGGCAGCGGCACGCGCTTGGGCGCGGCGCCGCGCTGCAGCACGCCGAGCACGAAGCGGGCCGGGTCGAAGCGCGCGTCCCAGCGCACCCGGTGGTAGATCTCCTCGCTCGTACGCACGATTCCTCAGACCTCTTCCTCTATGGTCCCGCTCGCCCCGACGTACCAGGTGCGGTGCGCGTCGCCCGGATACGGCGGGGCGAAGCGGCGCAGCTGGGCGGTGAGCACCTCCGGCGGCACCGGATGCTCGCGGCGGGTGTTGCGCCGGACCAGCTCGTCCTCGTCGGCCAGGACCACGGCGTGGGTGATCAGGGCGTTGCGGCGGTGGGCGACCGCGTGCACCAGCGAGCGCTGCTGGTGGTTCAGCGAGGTGGCGTCCCACACCACCGTCCCGCCGGCGGCCAGCGCCCCGTCCAGCCGGTCGAGCCCCGCACGCAGCACGTCCGCGTTGGCCCGCTGGTCGGCACGCGCGCCGCGCGCCTCGCGCAGATCGTCCAGCGACACGTACGCGTCCACGCCCGTGAGCCCCCGGCCGAACGTGCTCTTGCCGCTGCCGGCCGGACCGACCAGCTGGATCAGTTTCGGGAAGGCCCCCGACCGCCACCGCCAGGTCGCGGCGACGGCCTCATCGGCACCACTGATCCGCCCCCGCGCGTACGCCTCCCGCGCCTCGGCCCGGCAGCGGACGGCCGCGTCGGCCGACAGCCCGGCGAACGCCTCCCGCAGGGCACCGTCGTCGAGGCCCGCGACCTCCTCGGCGTGCAGCGCCGACCACTCCACCTGCTCGCGCGCCTCGTCCGTCGCCGCTGTGGCGCGGGCGACCGCGTGCAGCAGACCGAGGTCGGCGGCGAGGGACAGCCGCGCCAGGCCCGTCCGGCGGTCCTCGTCCGGATACGGCCGGTGCAGTGCGGGATGCAGCCCCACCAGGTCGGCGACCCGGCGCGCGAGCGGCATGCCCACGGCCCCGGCCAGTCGCGCCGTGATCCGCGCCCGCCGTCCGGCTCCCCCGTGGTCGTGCAGCAGCGCGGCCAGTACGCCCACGAGCCGGTCGTCGCCGGTCCGCCCCGCCGGATCGAAGCGGGCCACGGCCTCCCGATCTCCCTCGCCGGGCAGCCCGACGGCCTCCGCCGGCCCGTCCGCGTCCACGGTCGCCCCGGAACGCACCGCCCAGAGCGGAGCCCCCGCCCCGAGGCCGTTCTCGATGACGGCCGCGTGCATCCAGTGCGTGTCCGTCCGCACATGCCCGGCCCGCACCCACTTGGCCACGCGCGAACCGAACTCCTCCGCGCCGAAGCCGTCCACGACCCGGACGACGTAGCCCTCCTGCCGCCCGAGATCCAGCCGCAGGGCGCGCAACGCCTTCTCGTCGAACACGCCCCGCCACAACACGCGCGGCACGGGAACCCCGAGTCCGCGCAGAAAGGCCACCGTGCGGTCCCAGCCCAGGCAGCGCCCCTCCGCGTCCCACACCGAGAAGCCGTAGAACCAGCTCTCCAGGTCGTCGTACGCGATCGAATGCCGGGCGAACATGTTCTCCCCGCACACCCGCCAGCCCTCCGGGATGGCAGGGCCGATCCGGGCCTGGAGCGCCTTGACCCAGGTACGGGAGGGGTGGTGCGCGGAGTCGAGCGAGCGCGCGTGCAGACCGTCGGCGTACAGCGTGGTGTTCTCGCCGTCGAGCTTCTCGCTCACGACGACCTCGCGTCCCCGCAGCCCCGACAGATCGGTGACCCGGAGATCATCGGCACTCGCGCCGGGCGACCAGGGCAGATGCCTGGTCCGCGGATAGTGCGTACGCATGGTGAACGTCCCCCGTGTCGGCCGCCCTCGCCGCACGTGAGGGCGGTACCTGATCAGCGTAGGAGCGCCGGGTGACAGCGGGCGAACGGATTACGGGCGGCCCGGAACCCCGACCGGGTCCGCGGCCCGGGTTTGACCTGCGTCACTCTCGGGGTAATCTCTCCGGCTCGATTGGCGGAGGTGCTGGGCCGTATGGCAGACTAGCGGGGTTGCTCGGTCGAGTGTTGATGCTGCGCGCCTCCCGCCGGGAGGACCGGAAGCGAGTCCCACAGTACTCGTCGCCCCAACTGCCTGATGGCAGCGCTGGGGCGGACGTACGGGAATCTTTCGGGAAGTGTCAGTGCGGCGCCGGCCAGGCACCCGGTGGGCTTCTGCCCCCGGCTCGCGGTTGCAGGAAGGGCCGTGTTTCCCGGACAGGGGATGTTCGAACAAGGGGCATCTGTGTCAGCGGAAGTGCGACACGCCCGACCGCGTGGGTCGGAGAAGCGGATCAAGGAACACCGGGTTCCAGAGCGTTAAACGAGACAAAGGACTACTGAGTAGCCATGGCGGGACAGAAGATCCGCATCCGGCTCAAGGCCTACGACCACGAGGTCATCGACTCCTCGGCGAAGAAGATCGTCGAGACGGTGACCCGCACTGGTGCGTCGGTCGCGGGCCCGGTGCCGCTGCCCACTGAGAAGAACGTGTACTGCGTCATCAAGTCGCCGCACAAGTACAAGGACTCGCGCGAGCACTTCGAGATGCGCACGCACAAGCGCCTGATCGACATCCTCGACCCCACCCCCAAGACCGTTGACTCTCTGATGCGACTCGACCTCCCGGCCGGTGTCGACATCGAGATCAAGCTCTGAGGGTCGGTGAGCTGAGAATGGCTAAGCAGATCAAGGGCATCCTGGGCGAGAAGCTCGGCATGACGCAGGTGTGGGACGAGAACAACCGCGTTGTTCCCGTCACCGTCGTCAAGGCCGGCCCTAACGTCGTGACCCAGGTCCGTACGAACGATGTCGACGGCTACGAGTCGGTCCAGATCGCCTTCGGCGAGATCGACCCGCGCAAGGTGAACAAGCCCCTCAAGGGCCACTTCGCCAAGGCCGACGTCACCCCCCGCCGCCACCTCGTCGAGATCCGCACCGCGGACGCCTCCGAGTACACGCTGGGCCAGGAGATCTCCGCCGAGGTCTTCGAGGCCGGCGTCAAGGTGGACGTGACCGGCAAGAGCAAGGGCAAGGGCTTCGCCGGTGTCATGAAGCGTCACAACTTCAAGGGCCTCGGCGCCGGACACGGCACCCAGCGCAAGCACCGCTCCCCCGGCTCCATCGGTGGCTGCGCCACCCCCGGCCGTGTGTTCAAGGGCCTCCGCATGGCGGGCCGCATGGGCAACGAGCGGGTCACCACCCAGAACCTGACCGTCCACGCCGTTGACGCGGAGAAGGGTCTGCTGCTCATCAAGGGCGCGGTTCCCGGTCCGAACGGCGGCCTCGTCCTGGTCCGCACCGCGGCCAAGGGGGCCTGAGGTACCGATGAGCACTGTTGACATCCTTTCGCCTGCCGGCGAGAAGACCGGAAGCGTCGAGCTCCCCGCGGAGATCTTCGGCGTCGAGAAGGTCAGCATCCCGCTGATCCACCAGGTCGTCGTCGCGCAGAACGCGGCTGCCCGTCAGGGCACGCACAAGACCAAGACCCGCGGCGAGGTTCGTGGTGGCGGTAAGAAGCCTTACCGTCAGAAGGGCACCGGCCGTGCGCGCCAGGGCTCGACCCGCGCGCCGCAGTTCGCCGGTGGTGGCGTCGTGCACGGTCCCGTGCCGCGTGACTACTCGCAGCGGACCCCGAAGAAGATGAAGGCCGCGGCCCTGCGCCACGCCCTCACCGACCGGGCCCGCCACAACCGCATCCACGTCGTCTCCGGCGTGATCGAGGGCGAGAACCCCTCCACCAAGGCCGCCAAGTCGCTGTTCGGCAAGATCTCGGAGCGCAAGAACCTGCTCCTGGTCGTCGAGCGCGCCGACGAGGCCGCGTGGCTCTCCGCCCGCAACCTGCCCCAGGTCCACATCCTGGAGCCGGGCCAGCTGAACACGTACGACGTGATCGTCTCGGACGACGTGGTCTTCACCCAGGCCGCTCTCGAGTCCTTCGTCGCCGGCCCGAAGGCCAACGACACCGAAGGGAGCGAGGCCTGATGGCTACGCGTCACCCGAGCATTGCCTCCAAGGCGGCCAAGGCCGCCAAGGCCGCGCGCGTCGCCAAGGCGCGTCGTCACGCCGCCGAGGGCAAGAACACCGTCGTCACCGCGCCCAGCAAGGCGTACACGGACCCCCGTGACATCTTGATCAAGCCGGTCGTGTCGGAGAAGAGCTACGCGCTGCTCGACGAGAACAAGTACACGTTCATCGTCGACCCGAGCGCCAACAAGACCCAGATCAAGCAGGCCGTCCAGGCGGTCTTCTCGGTCAAGGTCACCGGGGTCAACACGATCAACCGCCAGGGCAAGCGCAAGCGGACCCGCACGGGCTTCGGCAAGCGTGCCGACAGCAAGCGCGCGATCGTGACCCTTGCCGAGGGCGACCGTATCGACATCTTCGGCGGTCCGACCGCGTAAGCGGGTCGGATCGTCCGATATCGGACGAGGACTGAGAAATGGGAATCCGCAAGTACAAGCCGACTACGCCGGGCCGCCGTGGCTCCAGCGTCGCCGACTTCGTCGAGGTCACGCGGTCCACGCCGGAGAAGTCGCTGGTCCGCCCGCTGCACAGCAAGGGCGGCCGTAACAACGCCGGTCGTGTGACCGTTCGTCACCAGGGTGGCGGACACAAGCGCGCCTACCGCGTGATCGACTTCCGTCGTCACGACAAGGACGGCGTGCCGGCGAAGGTCGCGCACATCGAGTACGACCCCAACCGCACCGCGCGCATCGCGCTGCTGCACTACGCCGACGGCGAGAAGCGCTACATCCTCGCCCCGCGCAACCTGCAGCAGGGTGACCGCGTGGAGAACGGTCCCGGGGCCGACATCAAGCCGGGCAACAACCTGGCGCTCCGCAACATCCCGGTCGGTACCACGATCCACGCGATCGAGCTCCGTCCCGGTGGCGGTGCCAAGTTCGCCCGCTCCGCCGGTGCCTCCGTGCAGCTGCTCGCGAAGGAGGGCGCCTACGCCCACCTCCGCATGCCGTCCGGTGAGATCCGCCTGGTCGACGTGCGCTGCCGCGCCACGGTCGGCGAGGTCGGCAACGCCGAGCAGAGCAACATCAACTGGGGCAAGGCCGGCCGCAAGCGCTGGCTGGGCGTCCGCCCGACCGTCCGCGGTGTGGCGATGAACCCGGTTGACCACCCCCACGGTGGTGGTGAGGGCAAGACCTCCGGTGGTCGCCACCCGGTCAGCCCCTGGGGTCAGAAGGAGGGTCGTACTCGTTCGCCGAAGAAGGCTTCGAACAAGTACATCGTCCGCCGCCGCAAGACGAACAAGAAGCGCTAGGAGCGGGTTTAGATGCCGCGCAGTCTCAAGAAGGGGCCCTTCGTCGACGACCACCTGATCAAGAAGGTGGACGCCCAGAACGAAGCAGGCACCAAGAACGTCATCAAGACCTGGTCCCGTCGCTCGATGATCATCCCGGCCATGCTCGGCCACACGATCGCGGTGCACAACGGCAAGACCCACATTCCGGTGTTCGTCACCGAGTCGATGGTCGGCCACAAGCTCGGCGAGTTCTCGCCGACGCGCACCTTCCGGGGTCACGTCAAGGACGACCGGAAGTCGAAGCGCCGCTAACGCGGGGTGGAATGACCATGACAGACACTGGAAGGACAACCATGGAAGCCAGGGCCCAGGCGCGGTACATCCGCGTCACGCCCATGAAGGCCCGCCGCGTGGTGGACCTCATCCGTGGCCTCGACGCCACGGAGGCTCAGGCGGTCCTGCGTTTCGCCCCGCAGGCCGCGAGCGTGCCGGTCGGCAAGGTGCTGGACAGCGCCATCGCCAACGCCGCGCACAACTACGACCACACGGACGCCTCCTCGCTGTTCATCAGCGAGGCGTACGTCGACGAGGGCCCGACCCTGAAGCGGTTCCGTCCGCGTGCCCAGGGCCGTGCCTACCGGATCCGCAAGCGGACCAGCCACATCACCGTGGTCGTCAGCAGCAAGGAAGGAACCCGGTAATGGGCCAGAAGGTAAACCCGCATGGGTTCCGGCTCGGTGTCACGACCGACTTCAAGTCGCGTTGGTACGCCGACAAGCTGTACAAGGACTACGTCAAGGAAGACGTCGCCATCCGTCGGATGATGACGTCCGGCATGGAGCGCGCCGGCATCTCCAAGGTCGAGATCGAGCGCACCCGTGACCGCGTCCGCGTGGACATCCACACCGCGCGTCCGGGCATCGTCATCGGCCGCCGTGGCGCCGAGGCCGACCGCATCCGCGGTGACCTCGAGAAGCTCACGGGCAAGCAGGTCCAGCTGAACATCCTCGAGGTCAAGAACCCCGAGACGGACGCTCAGCTCGTGGCCCAGGCCGTTGCCGAGCAGCTCTCCTCCCGCGTCTCCTTCCGTCGGGCCATGCGTAAGAGCATGCAGTCCGCCATGAAGGCCGGCGCCAAGGGCATCAAGATCCAGTGCGGTGGCCGCCTCGGTGGCGCCGAGATGTCCCGCTCGGAGTTCTACCGCGAGGGCCGCGTGCCCCTGCACACGCTCCGCGCGAACGTGGACTACGGCTTCTTCGAGGCCAAGACGACCTTCGGCCGCATCGGTGTGAAGGTCTGGATCTACAAGGGCGACGTCAAGAACATCGCCGAGGTCCGCGCCGAGAACGCTGCCGCCCGTGCGGGTAACCGCCCGGCCCGCGGTGGCGGTGCCGACCGCCCGGCCCGTGGTGGCCGTGGTGGCGAGCGGCGCGGTCGCAAGCCGCAGCAGGCCGCAGGCGCCGAGGCCCCCAAGGCCGAGGCTCCCGCGTCCGCTCCGGCTGAGAGCACCGGAACGGAGGCCTGACCGACATGCTGATCCCCCGTAGGGTCAAGCACCGCAAGCAGCACCACCCGAAGCGCCGTGGTCAGGCCAAGGGCGGTACGACGGTCGCGTTCGGCGAGTACGGCATTCAGGCCCTCACGCCGGCGTACGTGACCAACCGCCAGATCGAGGCGGCCCGTATCGCGATGACCCGCCACATCAAGCGTGGTGGCAAGGTCTGGATCAACATCTACCCGGACCGCCCGCTCACGAAGAAGCCCGCCGAGACCCGCATGGGTTCCGGTAAGGGTTCGCCGGAGTGGTGGATCGCGAACGTGCACCCGGGCCGGGTCATGTTCGAGCTGTCCTACCCCAACGAGAAGATCGCCCGTGAGGCCCTGACTCGCGCCGCCCACAAGCTGCCGATGAAGTGCCGGATCGTCAAGCGCGAGGCAGGTGAAGCGTGATGTCGGCCGGTACCAAGGCGTCCGAGCTGCGCGAGCTGGGTGACGAGGAGCTTCTGGCGAAGCTTCGCGAAGCCAAGGAAGAGCTGTTCAACCTCCGCTTCCAGGCGGCGACCGGACAGCTTGAGAACCATGGCCGTCTGAAGGCGGTCCGCAAGGACATCGCGCGGATCTACACCCTGATGCGCGAGCGTGAGCTGGGCATCGAAACGGTGGAGAGCGCCTGATGAGCGAGAACAACGTGACTGAGACGAACACCGAGGCGCGCGGCTTCCGCAAGACTCGTGAGGGCATCGTCGTCAGCGACAAGATGGACAAGACCGTCGTCGTCGCCGTCGAGGACCGCAAGAAGCACGCCCTGTACGGCAAGGTCATCCGTAGCACGAGCAAGCTCAAGGCCCACGACGAGCAGAACGCCGCCGGCATCGGCGACCGCGTCCTCCTGATGGAGACCCGGCCGCTGTCCGCCACGAAGCACTGGCGCGTCGTCGAGATCCTCGAGAAGGCCAAGTAATTTCCTGCGGGCAAACCCGCAGGACAGTTCCGCCAGGCTCCGGGGGCCGTTCCTGAACGGCCCCCGGGGAACCGGCAGACAATCAGGAGATAGACGTGATCCAGCAGGAGTCGCGACTGCGTGTCGCCGACAACACTGGTGCGAAGGAGATCCTTTGCATCCGTGTGCTCGGTGGCTCCGGTCGCCGCTACGCGGGCATCGGTGACGTCATCGTCGCCACCGTCAAGGACGCGATCCCCGGTGGCAACGTGAAGAAGGGTGACGTCGTCAAGGCGGTCATCGTTCGCACCGTCAAGGAGCGCCGCCGTCCGGACGGCTCGTACATCCGCTTCGACGAGAACGCCGCCGTCATTCTGAAGAACGACGGCGACCCTCGCGGCACCCGTATCTTCGGCCCCGTCGGCCGTGAGCTGCGCGAGAAGAAGTTCATGAAGATCATCTCGCTCGCGCCGGAGGTGCTGTAAGCATGAAGATCAAGAAGGGCGACCTGGTCCAGGTCATCACCGGTAAGGACAAGGGCAAGCAGGGCAAGGTCATCGCGGCCTTCCCCCGCGAGGA
The DNA here is from genome assembly GCF_053592095.1 of Streptomyces sp. NPDC002787. Taxonomy (NCBI): domain Bacteria; kingdom Bacillati; phylum Actinomycetota; class Actinomycetes; order Kitasatosporales; family Streptomycetaceae; genus Streptomyces; species Streptomyces sp. NPDC002787. The sequence continues at coordinate 158,252 of NZ_JBSFVC010000005.1, forward strand.
CCGCGTCCTGGTCGAGGGTGTCAACCGGGTCAAGAAGCACACCAAGGCCGGTCCGACCGCCAGCGGTTCGCAGGCCGGCGGCATCGTCACGACCGAGGCGCCGATCCACGTCTCCAACGTCCAGCTGGTCGTGGAGAAGGACGGCAAGAAGGTCGTCACGCGTGTCGGTTACCGCTTCGACGACGAGGGCAACAAGGTTCGCGTTGCCAAGCGGACGGGTGAGGACATCTGATGGCTACCACCACGACTCCGCGTCTCAAGACGAAGTACCGCGAGGAGATCGCGGGCAAGCTGCGTGACGAGTTCAAGTACGAGAACGTCATGCAGATCCCCGGCCTCGTCAAGATCGTGGTCAACATGGGTGTGGGCGACGCCGCCCGCGACTCCAAGCTGATCGAGGGCGCCATCCGCGACCTCACCACGATCACCGGTCAGAAGCCGGCCGTCACCAAGGCCCGTAAGTCCATCGCGCAGTTCAAGCTGCGTGAGGGCCAGCCGATCGGTGCCCACGTCACGCTCCGTGGCGACCGCATGTGGGAGTTCCTGGACCGCACCCTGTCGCTCGCGCTTCCGCGCATCCGCGACTTCCGTGGTCTGTCCCCCAAGCAGTTCGACGGCCGTGGCAACTACACCTTCGGTCTCACCGAGCAGGTCATGTTCCACGAGATCGACCAGGACAAGATCGACCGCACCCGGGGTATGGACATCACCGTGGTGACCACGGCGACCAACGACGCTGAGGGCCGTGCGCTCCTCCGTCACCTCGGCTTCCCCTTCAAGGAGGCGTGAGCGAGATGGCGAAGAAGGCTCTGATCGCAAAGGCTGCTCGCAAGCCCAAGTTCGCTGTGCGTGGCTACACGCGCTGCCAGCGCTGCGGCCGTCCCCACTCCGTGTACCGCAAGTTCGGCCTGTGCCGCGTGTGCCTTCGTGAGATGGCTCACCGTGGCGAGCTGCCGGGCGTGACCAAGAGCTCCTGGTAGTCCCTGCTTTCAGGGATTCCCGAAGCTCTCGGTAAGCACTGGGCGTGTCAGGCGCCCGCCCATCCATGGCTTAGGCTTGGAGGGTTGGGCGCCTGATGGTCGCCCGTACGACTTACTACGCCGTAGGTCCACCGCACCGCACCCGCCTCGTCTCGGATCGAGGAGAGGGATGGCGCACCAGGAAACCCCGGCGAGAGAGGCCGAAGGCCAATTCATGACCATGACTGATCCGATCGCAGACATGCTTACGCGTCTGCGGAACGCGAACTCGGCATACCACGACTCCGTGACGATGCCGGCATCGAAGATCAAGTCTCACATCGCGGAGATCCTCCAGCAGGAGGGCTTCATCACGGGCTGGAAGGTCGAGGACGCCGAGGTCGGCAAGAACCTCGTCCTGGAGCTGAAGTTCGGCCCCAACCGTGAGCGCTCCATCGCGGGCATCAAGCGGATCTCCAAGCCCGGTCTCCGGGTTTACGCGAAGTCCACCAACCTGCCCAAGGTGCTCGGCGGCCTCGGCGTGGCGATCATCTCCACGTCCCACGGGCTCCTCACCGACAAGCAGGCCGGCAAGAAGGGCGTAGGCGGAGAAGTCCTCGCCTACGTCTGGTAGCGGAAGGGAACGGAGGAAACAGCTATGTCGCGCATTGGCAAGCTCCCCATCACGGTTCCCGCCGGCGTGGACGTCACCATCGACGGCCAGACGGTCTCGGTCAAGGGCCCCAAGGGCACGCTGACCCACACCGTCGTGGCGCCGATCGAGATCGCCAAGGGTGAGGACGGCGTCCTGAACGTCACCCGCCCCAACGACGAGCGTCAGAGCAAGGCCCTGCACGGCCTGTCCCGCACGCTGGTGGCGAACATGATCACCGGCGTGACCCAGGGTTACGTGAAGAAGCTCGAGATCAGCGGTGTCGGTTACCGCGTGCAGGCCAAGGGTTCGAACCTCGAGTTCGCGCTCGGCTACAGCCACCCGATCACCGTCGAGGCGCCCGAGGGCATCACCTTCAAGGTGGACTCCCCGACCCGCTTCCAGGTCGAGGGCATCGACAAGCAGAAGGTCGGCGAGGTTGCGGCCAACATCCGCAAGCTGCGCAAGCCCGACCCGTACAAGGCCAAGGGCGTCAAGTACGAGGGCGAAGTCATCCGCCGCAAGGTCGGAAAGGCGGGTAAGTAAGCCATGGCATACGGCACGAAGATCGCTAAGGGCGACGCTTACAAGCGTGCTGCCATCAAGCGGCGCCACATCCGGATCCGTAAGAAGGTCAACGGTACGGCTGAGCGCCCCCGCCTGGTCGTGACCCGCTCGAACCGCCACATCGTGGCCCAGGTGATCGACGACCTCAAGGGTCACACCCTTGCGTCGGCGTCCACCCTGGACTCGTCCATCCGTGGCGGCGACGAGGACAAGTCGGCGCAGGCCGGCAAGGTCGGCGCCCTGGTCGCCGAGCGTGCCAAGGCCGCCGGTGTCGAGTCCGTCGTGTTCGACCGTGGTGGTAACCGGTACGCGGGTCGCATCGCGGCCCTGGCCGACGCCGCCCGCGAGGCCGGGCTCAAGTTCTGAGCTCGCTGCGTAGCTAGCGGAAAGAGAGAGGTAAATCCAATGGCTGGACCCCAGCGCCGCGGTGGCGGTGCCGGTGGCGGCGAGCGGCGGGACCGGAAGGGCCGTGACGGCGGCGCAGCTGCCGCCGAGAAGACCGCGTACGTTGAGCGCGTCGTCGCGATCAACCGCGTCGCCAAGGTTGTGAAGGGTGGTCGTCGCTTCAGCTTCACCGCGCTGGTCGTGGTGGGCGACGGTGACGGCACCGTGGGTGTCGGTTACGGCAAGGCCAAGGAGGTGCCGGCCGCCATCGCCAAGGGTGTTGAGGAGGCCAAGAAGCACTTCTTCAAGGTCCCCCGTATCCAGGGCACCATCCCGCACCCCATCCAGGGTGAGAAGGCTGCCGGCGTCGTACTGCTCAAGCCCGCGTCCCCCGGTACCGGTGTTATCGCCGGTGGTCCGGTGCGTGCCGTGCTCGAGTGCGCCGGTATCCACGACGTGCTGTCGAAGTCGCTCGGCTCCGACAACGCGATCAACATCGTGCACGCGACCGTGGCGGCCCTGAAGGGTCTGCAGCGTCCCGAGGAGATCGCGGCCCGCCGTGGTCTGCCCCTCGAGGACGTCGCCCCCGCGGCTCTGCTCCGTGCGCGTGCCGGGGCGGGTGCGTAATCATGGCGCAGCTCAAGATTACGCAGGTCAAGTCCTACATCGGCAGCAAGCAGAACCACCGTGACACCCTGCGTTCCCTTGGTCTCAAGGGCATCAACACGCAGGTCGTCAAGGAGGACCGCCCCGAGTTCCGCGGCATGGTGCACACCGTCCGCCACCTCGTGACGGTCGAGGAGGTCGACTGATCATGGCGGAGAACAACCCGCTCAAGATCCACAACCTCCGTCCCGCCCCGGGCGCCAAGACCGCGAAGACCCGTGTCGGTCGTGGTGAGGCGTCGAAGGGTAAGACGGCCGGTCGTGGTACCAAGGGTACGAAGGCCCGCTACCAGGTTCCGGAGCGCTTCGAGGGTGGCCAGATGCCCCTCCACATGCGTCTCCCGAAGCTGAAGGGCTTCAAGAACCCCTTCAAGACCGAGTTCCAGGTCGTGAACCTGGACAAGCTCGCCGCCCTCTACCCCGAGGGTGGGGAGGTCACCGTTGCCGACCTGGTCGCCAAGGGTGCCGTCCGCAAGAACAGCCTCGTCAAGGTCCTCGGCCAGGGCGAGATCTCCGTGGCGCTGCAGGTGACGGTCGACGCCGTCTCCGGCTCCGCCAAGGAGAAGATCACCGCCGCCGGCGGTACCGTCACCGAGCTCGTCTGAACACATCAGGTGTCTCGATGACTTGAGCGATCCCGACCGGGGATACCCCACAAATGGGGTATCCCCGGTTGGTCGTTCCAAGGGAAGCAGTCTCGCCGGTAAGGTGACCTGCACTGCCCGTTTTCACAGGGTGCTCCTCACCGGGCACTCGACGCGGCAGTTAAACGTTACGTAAGTCGTCCTCATCAGAATCTCAAAACCGTCACCCTTGACGCAGTAGCGCGGGGGTCGCAGGAGGCACCGTGCTCACCGCGTTCGCCCGGGCGTTCAAGACGCCCGACCTGCGCAAGAAGCTGCTCTTCACGCTCGGCATCATCGTGATCTACCGGGTCGGTACGCATGTGCCGATCCCCGGTGTCGACTACACCGCCGTCCAGTTCTGTATCGACCAGGCCCAGACCAACACGGGTCTGTTCGGTCTGGTCAACATGTTCAGTGGTGGCGCACTGCTCCAGATCACGATCTTCGCGCTCGGCATCATGCCGTACATCACGGCGAGCATCATTCTGCAGCTGCTGACCGTGGTGATCCCGCGTCTGGAAGCCCTGAAGAAGGAGGGGCAGGCCGGCACGGCGAAGATCACGCAGTACACGCGTTATCTGACGGTGGCCCTGGCCATCCTGCAGGGCACCGGTCTCGTCGCCACCGCCCGCAGCGGCTCGCTGTTCAGCGGCTGCTCGCAGGCCGGCCTGATCGTCCCCGACCGCTCGATCTACACCACCGTGGTCATGGTCATCACCATGACCGCCGGTACGGCGCTCGTCATGTGGCTCGGTGAGCTCATCACCGACCGCGGCATCGGCAACGGCATGTCGATCCTGATGTTCATCTCGATCGCCGCCACCTTCCCGTCCGCGCTGTGGGCCATCAAGGAGCAGGGCGACCTGGCGGACGGCTGGATCGAGTTCGGCACCGTCATCGCCGTCGGCCTGGTCATGGTGGCGCTCGTCGTCTTCGTCGAGCAGGCTCAGCGCCGTATTCCGGTCCAGTACGCGAAGCGCATGATCGGCCGCCGTTCCTACGGTGGTACGTCGACCTACATTCCGTTGAAGGTCAACCAGGCGGGCATCATCCCTGTGATTTTCGCCTCGTCGCTGCTCTACATCCCGGCCCTCGTCGTGCAGTTCTCGAACTCCACGGCGGGTTGGGCGAGTTGGATCACAGCCAACCTGGCCGACACGGCCGCGCCGGCGCACATCACGATCTACTTCTTCCTGATCATCTTCTTCGCTTTCTTCTACGTGGCCATCTCGTTCAACCCCGAGGAAGTCGCGGACAACATGAAGAAGTATGGTGGCTTCATCCCGGGAATCCGGGCTGGCCGTCCGACCGCTGAGTACCTGAGTTACGTGCTCAACCGGATCACCTGGCCGGGTTCGCTGTACCTGGGTCTGATCGCTCTTGTGCCGACGATGGCGTTGGCCGGCTTCGGGGCGAACGCGAACTTCCCGTTCGGCGGTACCAGCATCCTCATCATCGTGGGTGTGGGTCTGGAGACGGTGAAGCAGATCGAGAGCCAGCTCCAGCAGCGCAATTACGAAGGGTTCCTCCGCTGATGCGAATCGTCCTCGTCGGGCCGCCGGGTGCGGGTAAGGGAACGCAGGCCGCGTTCCTGGCACAGAACCTGTCGATCCCGCACATCTCCACGGGCGACCTGTTCCGGGCCAACATCAGCAAGCAGACGGAGCTCGGCAAACTCGCGAAGTCCTACATGGACAAGGGCGAGCTGGTCCCGGACGAGGTCACCATCGCGATGGCCAAGGACCGCATGGAGCAGCCGGACGCCGAGCACGGCTTCCTGCTCGACGGCTTCCCGCGCAACGTCTCGCAGGCCGAGGCGCTGGACGTGACGCTCCAGGACGAGTCCATGAACCTGGACGCGGTGCTGGACCTGGAGGTCCCCGAGGAAGAGGTCGTCAAGCGGATCGCCGGCCGGCGCATCTGCCGGAACGACTCCTCCCACGTCTTCCACGTCACGTACAAGAAGCCGAAGCAGGACGGCGTCTGCGATGCCTGCGGCGGCGAGCTGTACCAGCGTGACGACGACTCCGAGGAGACCGTCCGCAAGCGCCTGGAGGTCTACCACACGCAGACCGAGCCGATCATCGACTACTACAAGGCCCAGGGCCTCGTGGTGACGATCTCGGCCCTCGGTCCGGTGGAGGAAGTCACCCAGCGCGCCATGGAGGCGCTCAAGCGCGAGGACGACGACAAGTAGGTCGTCGGTCGGTACGTAGGCCGCGGTGCCCTTGAGGGGTGCCGCGGCCGTACTGTTGTGTAGGCAAAATCCAAGAGTTCACAGTCACGGAAGACGGAGAGCGCAGGCCCCCATGGTGCAGATCAAGAGCCCCGAGCAGATCGCCAAGATGCGCGAGGCGGGGCTGGTCGTCGCCGCCATCCACGCGGCCACCCGGGAGGCCGCCGTGCCGGGCGCCTCCACGAAGGACCTCGACGAGGTCGCCCGCAAGGTGATCGCGGAGCACGGGGCCAAGTCGAACTTCCTCGGGTACGGCGGCTTCCCCGCGACGATCTGCACGTCGGTGAACGAGGTCGTGGTCCATGGCATCCCGAGCGACGAGGTCGTCCTGAAGGACGGCGACATCATCTCCATCGACTGCGGCGCGATCGTGGACGGCTGGCACGGTGACGCGGCCTACACCGCGTTCGTGGGCTCCGGTCACGCTCCGGAGCTGGTCGAGCTGTCGCGGGTGACCGAGGAGTCCATGTGGGCCGGGATCGCCGCGATGAAGGTGGGCAACCGGCTCGTGGACGTCTCCCGGGCCATCGAGACGTACATCCGCCGGCAGCCGAAGCCGGGCGGGGGCAAGTACGGGATCGTCGAGGACTACGGCGGGCACGGCATCGGGACCGAGATGCACATGGACCCGCATCTGCTGAACTACGTCGAGCGGCGGCGGGGGAAGGGACCGAAGCTCGTGCCGGGCTTCTGTCTCGCGATCGAGCCGATGGTGTCCTTGGGCACGCCCAAGACCGAGGTGCTGGCGGACGACTGGACCGTGGTGACGACGGACGGGACGTGGTCCTCGCACTGGGAGCACTCGGTTGCTCTGACCGAGCAGGGTCCTCTCGTGCTGACGGCTCCCGATGGTGGTAAGGCGAAGTTGGCCGAGTACGGGATCACCGCGGCTCCTGATCCGGTGGGCTGAGTGCGTTCGCCGGATGCGGGTGGTTCGTGGTCGCTCGCGCGGTTCCCCGCGCCCCGTCAGGGCGCGTAATGATCTCCCTCGTTGGGCATCCTTACCCGAATTCGTGTTTCCGGGAGCCCTGACGTAGACTGACTCGTCGGCTCTCGTGTTTCCGTATGTCTTCATTCGGTTACGCGGAGTCGATCAAGGTAGTCGATTCGAAGGGCGAAGCGTGGCCAAGAAGCAAGGTGCCATCGAGATCGAGGGCACTGTCGTCGAGTCTCTGCCGAACGCCATGTTCAAGGTCGAGCTCCAGAACGGCCACCAGGTCCTGGCACACATCAGCGGCAAGATGCGTATGCACTACATCCGCATCCTCCCTGACGACCGGGTCGTGGTGGAGCTGTCTCCGTACGACCTGACGCGTGGCCGGATCGTCTACCGCTACAAGTAGATCTTGCCCCCGCTCTCCGTGCCCCGGTCCTCCGGGACGCGGGTGGTGGCACTGACCCGGAGAACCTCACCCCATGAAGGTCAAGCCGAGCGTCAAGAAGATCTGCGACAAGTGCAGGGTGATCCGCCGTCACGGTCGGGTCATGGTCATCTGCGAGAACCCGCGCCACAAGCAGCGCCAGGGCTGACGCACGTTCGACCGTTCCCTCTGCATCGATATCGCAGGGATTCGCGCGACGCGAGCTGAATTTGTTCATACGCAGGACCCAGGCGCCGAAGGTGCCTGACACCCCCGGTCGGAGGCCGGGGACCCGGTTCGTACCTGGTACGGCGGCCGGGAGCCGGTTCTGTGGAAGACCTCCGAAGATCACCAGGAGCCATTGAATGGCACGCGTTTCCGGTGTTGACATCCCGCGCGACAAGCGCGTGGAGGTTGCCCTCACCTACGTGTTCGGCATCGGCCGGACCCTCTCCCAGGAGACGCTGGCTGCGACCGGCGTCGACCCGAACACCCGCGTTCGCGACCTCTCCGAGGAGCAGCTCGTCGCGATCCGCGAGTACGTGGACAACAACATCAAGACCGAGGGTGACCTCCGTCGCGAGATCCAGGCCGACATCCGCCGCAAGGTGGAGATCGGCTGCTACCAGGGTCTCCGTCACCGTCGTGGTCTGCCCGTCCGCGGTCAGCGCACCAGCACCAACGCCCGCACCCGCAAGGGCCCGCGTCGCGCCATCGCCGGTAAGAAGAAGCCGGGCAAGAAGTAGTCCTCAGCGGACAACGCTTCATCAGCGGTCTTCGCTGTAGGACCGACCACCTCCCCGTAGGAGTTAGTAGATGCCCCCCAAGGGTCGTCAGGGCGCTGCCAAGAAGGTGCGCCGCAAGGAAAAGAAGAACGTCGCTCACGGCCACGCGCACATCAAGAGCACGTTCAACAACACGATCGTCTCCATCACGGACCCCTCGGGCAACGTGATCTCCTGGGCCTCCGCCGGCCACGTCGGCTTCAAGGGCTCCCGGAAGTCCACGCCGTTCGCCGCGCAGATGGCCGCCGAGTCGGCCGCCCGTCGCGCGCAGGAGCACGGCATGCGCAAGGTCGACGTCTTCGTCAAGGGCCCGGGCTCGGGTCGTGAGACGGCCATCCGTTCGCTGCAGGCGACCGGTCTCGAGGTCGGCTCCATCCAGGACGTCACGCCCACCCCGCACAACGGCTGCCGTCCGCCCAAGCGCCGCCGCGTCTGACCCTTCGGGTCGGGTTGCGCGACTGCTTGGTCTGAGGTTTTCGGGCGGTACGGCTCTTACGGGGCGTACCGCCCGTACCCTTGTAGTACTCAAGGGCATCAAATAGTGGGTGCCCATGACTGAAGGACTCACCACATGCTGATCGCTCAGCGTCCCTCGTTGACCGAAGAGGTCGTCGACGAATTCCGCTCCCGGTTCGTGATCGAGCCGCTGGAGCCGGGCTTCGGCTACACCCTCGGCAACTCCCTGCGTCGTACGCTCCTGTCGTCGATCCCCGGTGCGGCTGTCACCAGCATCCGGATCGACGGTGTCCTGCACGAGTTCACCACCGTGCCGGGCGTCAAGGAGGACGTCACCGACCTGATCCTCAACATCAAGCAGCTGGTCGTCTCCTCGGAGCACGACGAGCCGGTCGTGATGTACCTGCGCAAGCAGGGCCCGGGTCTGGTCACCGCCGCCGACATCGCGCCCCCGGCCGGTGTCGAGGTGCACAACCCCGACCTCGTCCTCGCCACGCTCAACGGCAAGGGCAAGCTGGAGATGGAGCTGACGGTCGAGCGTGGCCGCGGTTACGTCTCCGCCGTGCAGAACAAGCAGGTGGGCCAGGAGATCGGCCGTATCCCGGTCGACTCCATCTACTCGCCGGTTCTGAAGGTCACGTACAAGGTCGAGGCCACGCGTGTCGAGCAGCGCACCGACTTCGACAAGCTGATCGTCGACGTCGAGACCAAGCAGGCGATGCGTCCCCGTGACGCCATGGCCTCCGCCGGTAAGACGCTGGTCGAGCTGTTCGGTCTCGCCCGTGAGCTCAACATCGACGCCGAGGGCATCGACATGGGTCCGTCCCCGACGGACGCCGCCCTTGCCGCCGATCTGGCGCTGCCGATCGAGGAGCTGGAGCTCACCGTTCGGTCGTACAACTGCCTCAAGCGTGAGGGCATCCACTCCGTGGGTGAGCTCGTGGCTCGTTCCGAGGCCGACCTGCTCGACATCCGTAACTTCGGTGCGAAGTCGATCGACGAGGTCAAGGCGAAGCTGGCGGGTATGGGCCTGGCGCTCAAGGACTCGCCTCCCGGATTCGACCCGACCGCTGCCGCGGACGCCTTCGGTGCGGACGACGACGCGGACGCGGGCTTCGTGGAGACCGAGCAGTACTAAGAGCTCGGGCCATACGGTTCGATCTTGGGTGCGGGTGCGCTGTGGCTTGTCGCGCAGTTCTCCGCGCCCCTTCCGGGAGCGCCCCTTCGGGGCTGCTCCCGGATCTCCGACAGGCAACCGTCTGCTCGGATACTGACCCCGGTACCTGATACGGCCGGGGCAGACACCTAGGAGAAACACCATGCCGAAGCCCACCAAGGGTGCCCGTCTGGGCGGCAGTGCCGCGCACGAGAAGCTGCTCCTCGCGAACCTCGCGAAGTCGCTCTTCGAGCACGGCCGGATCACCACCACCGAGGCGAAGGCCCGCCGTCTGCGGCCGTACGCCGAGCGTCTGGTCACCAAGGCGAAGAAGGGCGACCTTCACAACCGCCGCCAGGTGCTCCAGGTCATCACGGACAAGAGTGTCGTGCACACGCTCTTCACCGAGATCGGCCCGCGGTACGAGAACCGTCCGGGTGGCTACACCCGTATCACCAAGATCGGTAACCGTCGTGGCGACAACGCGCCCATGGCTGTCATCGAGCTGGTCGAGGCGCTGACGGTCGCGCAGGAGGCCACGGGCGAGGCCGAGGCCGCGACGAAGCGTGCCGCCAAGGACGCGGAGACGCCGGCCGCTGAGGCCAAGGTGGACACCACCAAGGCCGACGACAGCGCGGACGAGGCTGCCGAGGAGTCCAAGGACGCGTAAGCGTTCTGCGGGGAGCTGCTCGATCGGCGGCTGCGGCTTCGCCGTGGTTGTTCGCGCAGTTCCCCGCGCCCCTGGAAGAGGGGGCGCGTCTGAGTGGGTCCGTTCCTGTCATAGGAGCGGGCCCGCTTTTTTTGTACCTGAGAGGATCCAGGGGTGAGTGACGAAGTACAGCCCGGTCATGTCCGTGTCCGGCTGGACCTGTCGTACGACGGGAGTGAGTTCTCCGGCTGGGCCAAGCAGGCAGGGGGGCGGCGGACCGTGCAGGGGGAGATCGAGGACGCTCTGCGGACGGTCACGCGGTCCCAGGAGACGTACGAGCTGACTGTGGCCGGACGGACCGATGCCGGGGTGCATGCGCGGGGGCAGGTGGCGCATGTGGATCTGCCGGAGGCGGTCTGGCGTGAGCACCACGAGAAGCTGCTCAAACGGCTCGCGGGGCGGCTGTCGAGGGATGTGCGGGTCTGGGCGCTCAGGGAGGCGCCGAGCGGCTTCAACGCGCGGTTCTCGGCCGTCTGGCGGCGGTATGCCTATCGGGTCACGGACAACCCCGGGGGTGTCGACCCGTTGCTGCGCGGTCACGTGCTGTGGCACGACTGGCCGCTGGACGTGGACGCCATGAACGAGGCGGCGGGGGCCCTGCTGGGCGAACACGACTTCGCGGCGTACTGCAAGCGGCGGGAGGGGGCGACCACCATTCGTACGCTGCAGGAGCTGAGCCTCGTGCGGGGCGACGACGGGATCATCACCGCGACCGTGCGGGCCGATGCCTTCTGCCACAACATGGTGCGGTCGCTGATCGGGGCGCTGCTGTTCGTGGGGGACGGTCACCGGGGGACCGAGTGGCCCGGGAAGGTGCTGGCCGCCGGTGTGCGGGACTCCGCCGTGCATGTCGTACGGCCGCACGGGCTGACCCTGGAGGAGGTCGGGTACCCGGCGGACGAGCTGCTGGCCGCGCGGAACAAGGAGGCGCGGAACCGGCGGAGTCTGCCGGGGGCGCCCGGGGGCGGCTGCTGCTGACCCCGGGCGGCGGGGGGTGGGGTTACTGCGCGTTGGCCGCGGCGGCCGCCTGGGTCTCGCCCCGGCGGTGTATCTGGCGGAAGGTGGACTTGCCGAGGTCGTCGCCGGCGGTGAAGACGGCCTTGTCCTTCTCCGCCACGTCCTTGCCGTTGGTGAAGCCGGCGAGGGTGAAGTAGGCGTAGCGGCCGTAGGAGTTGGCGGTCGTACGGCAGACCGTCGTACGGCAGAAGGCGGGGACGCCGTCGCCGGGGAGGGAGACGATGGTGCTCTGCTTGTCCCAGTCCGTCTTGACCTTGGTCGCCTTGGCCTCGGTGTCGAACAGGGCGACGCCGATCGTGACCGCGACATCGTCCCGGTGGTACGTCACGCGCATGAAGCGGGTGCAGTCGTTGCTGGTGAGGAGCTTGTCGAGGGTGCCCTGGACGGCTGAGGCGCAGTCCTTCGTCGAGGCTGTGAGGCCCTTGAGGTAGACGTTGTCCTGCTCCGTCAGCTGGGAGCCCGGGAAGAGGATGTCCGGGCTGATCGGGGCCTTGTCCTTGCCCGAGCTGGAGATGAAGTCCTTCGGGTTCAGCGGGGGCGGGGCCGAGGTCGGTGCGAACGACGGGTCCGTCTTGGCGCTGGCGCTCGGGATGTCCGCGGTGGTCGGCAGGTCGTTCGGGCCGTTCGCCGTGGTGTTGCCGCTGTCGGCGTTGACGACGGCGACGGCCACGGCGACGCCTATGCCGACCGTGGCGAGGGCGCCGCCGACGATCATCAGGAGTCTGCGGCGTCTGTTGCGTGTTTCGGACTGCTCGGCGAGTGACGCCCAGTCCGGGGTCTGGTTACTGGTGGAATTCCACTGATTGTCCCACGGATTGTGGGAACCCCCGGGGCTCCACTGGGACCCCCCCTGCCCAAAGCTCATGGGCCGCATTTTAGACGGGTGCGGGGGTGTGCTGGTCAGTGTCCGCCGGGACTTGAGCCCCTAGCGTGATCTGGCGGGTGCGCGCAAATGCGGCCAACTGTGGTGGTCGGGGCGATCGCGGTCAGGTGGTCGACGAACGCGGTCAGGGGTCGGGGCGGGGTGTGTGGGCGCCCGGCCGCACCCGAGCGGAGCGGGGCCGTTTTGACCCGTCCGGGCCTGCCCGGCTAAGCTGCGTGTTCGTTATGTGTATTGGCTTGCTCATTCTCACGTGAGGGGCCCTTACACCGGTCCACCGGGCCGATGACCAGCGAGCCAGCACGCGGTTGCGTCACCGCTGTGCGGCAAGGGCTGTCGTGATCGTCTTCGGTGACCTGTCAGGAACCTCACTGAAGAAGCGAAGGCTACGAACCGTGCGTACGTACAGCCCCAAGCCCGGCGACATCACTCGCCAGTGGCACGTCATCGACGCCCAGGACATCGTCCTGGGTCGTCTGGCGACCACCGCTGCCACCCTTCTGCGCGGCAAGCACAAGCCGATCTACGCCCCCCACGTCGACGCTGGTGACTTCGTCATCATCATCAACGCGGACAAGGTCCACCTGTCCGGCAACAAGCGGACCCAGAAGATGGCCTACCGCCACTCCGGCTACCCGGGTGGTCTGCGCTCCGTCCGTTACGACGAGCTGCTGGAGAAGAACCCCGAGAAGGCCGTAGAGAAGGCCGTCAAGGGCATGCTCCCCAAGAACTCCCTGGGCCGTCAGATGCTCTCCAAGCTGAAGGTCTACTCGGGCGACCAGCACCCCCACGCTGCCCAGCAGCCGGTGCCGTTCGAGATCACCCAGGTCGCGCAGTAAGTCCGGCCACACCCCCTAGCCTGAAGAAATCTGAGGAGAATCGTGGCCGAGACCACCGTTGAGCAGCCGGTCGAAGAGACTGAGCTCGTCGACATCGACAGTTACACCACGGAGTCGGACGTCCCCGTCGAGGGCGAGTACACCTCCGAGTCCATGGCCTCCCGCTTCGGCGACCCGCAGCCGGCCGCCGGCCTGGGCCGCCGCAAGAACGCCATCGCGCGCGTCCGCATCGTGCCGGGCTCCGGCAAGTGGAAGATCAACGGGCGTACGCTCGAGGACTACTTCCCGAACAAGGTGCACCAGCAGGAGGTCAACGAGCCGTTCAAGGTTCTTGAGCTCGAGGGCCGCTACGACGTCATCGCCCGCATCGCCGGTGGCGGTGTCTCCGGTCAGGCCGGTGCGCTCCGTCTCGGTGTCGCCCGCGCGCTGAACGAGGCCGACGTCGACAACAACCGCGGCGCCCTCAAGAAGGCCGGCTTCCTCAAGCGCGACGACCGTGCGGTCGAGCGCAAGAAGGCCGGTCTGAAGAAGGCCCGTAAGGCCCCGCAGTACAGCAAGCGTTAATCACGCGCTGCCAGCGTCGCTTCGCTGCACCGCACGCAACGCCCCGGAGGCACGTACCTGTGCCACCGGGGCGGTTTGCGTAGCAGGGGCACGTGTTTATCGCAGGCTTATACACAGACTGGCGGTACAACCCCGATAGGGGGACGACAGTCTCAGGGAATGTACTTGGTCCGGGCGTGCCGGGACACTCAGGGACACCTGGTACGGGATCGGGTACGAGCCGCACATTCTCAGCAATTCGGAGGACACCACAGTGGGACGACTCTTCGGCACGGACGGCGTGCGCGGTGTCGCCAACGCGGATCTGACGGCCGAGCTCGCGCTCGGACTCTCCGTCGCGGCGGCACACGTACTCGCCGAGGCGGGCACGTTCGAGGGCCACAAGCCGGTGGCGGTGGTCGGGCGGGACCCGCGGGCGTCCGGAGAGTTCCTGGAGGCGGCCGTCGTGGCCGGCCTCGCCAGCGCGGGCGTCGACGTGCTGCGCGTCGGGGTGCTGCCCACCCCCGCGGTGGCGTTCCTCACCGGCGAGCTGGGCGCCGACCTCGGGGTGATGCTCTCCGCCAGCCACAACGCCATGCCCGACAACGGGATCAAGTTCTTCGCCCGCGGTGGCCACAAGCTCGCCGACGAGCTGGAGGACAGGATCGAGGGCGTGTACGAGGAGCACCGGACGGGGGCTCCCTGGGACCGGCCGACGGGTGCGGGGGTCGGGCGCGTCCGGTCGTACGACGAGGGCTTCTCGCGGTACGTCGAGCATCTGCTCTCCGTCCTGCCCAACCGGCTCGACGGGCTGAAGGTCGTCCTCGACGAGGCGCACGGCGCGGCCGCCGGGGTCTCGCCGGAGGTGTTCACACGTGCCGGCGCCGAGATCGTCACCATCGGGGCCGAGCCGGACGGGCTCAACATCAACGACGGGTGCGGTTCGACGCACCTCGGGAAGCTGAAGGCCGCCGTCGTCGAGCACGGGGCGCACCTCGGCATCGCGCACGACGGGGACGCGGACCGGTGCCTCGCCGTGGACCACGAGGGCGACGAGGTCGACGGGGACCAGATCCTCGCGGTGCTCGCGCTGGCGATGCGGGAGCGGGGGGAGCTCCGCTCGGACACCGTGGTCGCCACGGTCATGTCCAACCTCGGGTTCAAGCTGGCGCTGGAGCGGGAGGGGCTGCGGCTGGTGCAGACCGCGGTCGGGGACCGGTATGTGCTGGAGGAGATGAAGGAGCACGGATACGCGCTCGGGGGCGAGCAGTCCGGGCATGTGATCATCTCCGACCACGCGACGACCGGGGACGGCACGCTGACGGGGCTGCTGCTGGCCGCTCGGGTCGCGCAGGACGGGCGTACGCTCCGGGAGCTGGCCGGGGTGATGGAGCGGCTGCCGCAGGTGCTCATCAACGTGCCGGATGTGGATCGGACGCGGGTGTCCACGTCCGCGGAGCTGGCGGCGGCGGTTGCCGAGGCCGAGGGTGAACTGGGGTCCACCGGGCGGGTGTTGTTGCGGCCTTCCGGGACCGAGCCGCTTGTTCGGGTGATGGTGGAGGCCGCCGATATCGAGCAGGCTCGGGCGGTGGCGGGGCGGCTGGCTGATGTTGTGAAGTCTGCGCTCGGGTAGTTCTCGCGTTCCGGGTAGGGGCGTGGGGTTCTGTGCGGTGCGGGCTGCGGGTTTGTCGTGGCTTGTCGCGCAGTTCCCCGCGCCCCTATCGGGGCACGGCCCCTCTACGGGGCCTGGACCACAGCCACTTCTGGAGGAGCAGGGTGACGGTGCCTGCCAGGATGATGCCCAGGAGGTTGAGGAGCAGTTGCTCCGTGGAGCCCACCGTCTGTTTCGTGTCGCCGTAGGCCAGGGCCACCGCCGCGTTCGCCGCCGCCGGGACCGTGGTGACCGAGATGGCGACGCCCACCAGGGCGCCCGACTTCGCCGAGGTCAGGGAGAGGGTGCCGGCGATGCCGGCGAGGACGGCCACGACGAAGGAGAAGGCGTCGGGGGCGTAGACGAAGGCCGTGTTGGGGCGTTCGGCGTCCAGTTGTTCCCGGCTGAACAGGTCGAGCGCGTCCATGAAGAGGCTGAAGCCGACCGTCGCGGCCATGGCCACCGCGAAGCCCACGACGAGGGCGATCAGGGAGCGCAGGGCCAGGCGGGGACGGCGTTGGACGACGGCCGTGCTGATGCCTGCCAAGGGGCCGAACTCCGGGCCGACGGCCATCGCGCCGACGATCAGGATCGCGTTGTCGAGGACCACACCGCAGGCCGCGATCATCGTGGCGAGGGTGAGGAAGGCGACGTAGGTGATGGAGAGCGTCGACTCCTCGTGGGTCGCCTCCGTCAGGTGCTCCCACAGGACCGCGTCTGCGCCCTCGCCCGGTGCGTCCTTCTCGGCCTTGTCGGCGCGCTCGGAGAGCGACAGGTCGATGTCCTCGACGGCGATGGAGCCGGTCTTGTCGAGGTCCAACGCCCGTAGAGCGCCGATCAGTTCGTCACCGGCCTCGCGTGCCACGTCGCACATGACGACGTCCCCGGCGGGGTTGCGGGCGGCGCCCGGCACGACGACGAGGTGGGTGGTGCCGACGGTCTCCTCGACCAGACGCACCACCTCGCCCGTCTGGTCGGACGGGGTGATCAGGCGCAGATGCAGCATGCGGCCTTTTTAACAGGCCGCGGTTACGGCCAGGGGCAGGGCCCACGCCCTCACAGTTTGCGCAGGCTGAGACGGCGCACCTTGTGGTCCTGGCCCTTGCGGATGATGAGGGTGGCGCGGCCCCGGGTGGGGGCGATGTTCTCGACCAGGTTGGGCTTGTTGATGGTGCGCCAGAGGGTGCGGGCGTAGTCGAGGGCCTCGTCCTCGGAGACCTGGGTGTACTTGCGGAAGTACGAGTCGGGCTTCTGGAAGGCGGTCTGACGGAGCTTCTTGAAGCGGTTCAGGTACCAGTGCTCGATGTCGTCGGCGGCGGCGTCGACGTACACGCTGAAGTCGAAGTAGTCGGCGAGACCGACGCGGGTGCGGCCGTCCTGGCCGGGGAGGGCGGGCTGGAGGACGTTGAGGCCCTCGACGATGAGGATGTCGGGGCGGCGGACCGTGAGCCGCTGGTCGGGGACGATGTCGTAGATGAGGTGGGAGTAGACGGGGGCCGTCACCTCGTCCTTGCCGGCCTTGATGTCGGCGACGAAACGGGTCAGGGCCCGGCGGTCGTACGACTCGGGGAAGCCCTTGCGGGAGACCAGGCCGCGTTCCCGGAGGTCCTTCATGGGGAGCAGGAAGCCGTCGGTGGTGACCAGTTCGACGTGGGGGTGCTCGGGCCAGCGGGCGAGGAGGGCCTGGAGGAGGCGGGCGACGGTCGACTTGCCGACGGCCACGGAGCCGGCGACGCCTATGACGAACGGGGTGCCGGACTGGGAGCCCTGTTCGCCGAGGAAGGTGTTCAGGGCGCCGCGCAGGCCGTCGGTGGCGCCCACGTAGAGGTTGAGGAGGCGGGACAGCGGCAGGTAGATGTCCCGTACCTCGTCGAGGTCGATGACGTCGCCCAGACCGCGCAGCTTCTCGACCTCCTCGGCGTTCAGGGGGAGCGGCGTCTTTTCGCGCAGCGCGCTCCATTCGGCACGGGTGAGGTCGACGTAGGGAGTCGCCTCCGGCCTGGGCCGGTGGGCGCTCCGCGGCAACGAGGAGGCCGGTGAGATCACAGTCCATTGTGAACGGAGTTTGAACGGGGTGGCGGGTGGGGTCCGTCACGCCGGGGGCACCGTAGAGGGTTCGCCCTTCGCTGTGCGTGAACTGTGGTGAAGGTATGGACCTCGGGTGGGGGACGGGCTAGCGTCCGGGCGGTCGGGAGGGAGTCGCCTCCCGGTCGACCAGGGGGAAATGGGGGTTGGGATGGCATTTGGCGTGCGTCTGCGGTTACGGGACGCTGTGCGGCGTGGATCTACGCGCGGTGAGGCGGAGCTCGCCGGCCGGGTGTGCAGTGAGCTGTCGTCGGATCTGCCGGACGAGGATCTGGGCGAGTGTCTCGACGATGCGCTTGACATGTACCGGATGGGGAGCAAGCCGCGGTGCGAGGAGGTCGAGTATCTGGGGATGGTGCGGGAGGCCATCGACCGCATCGAGGAGGGGGAGTAGAAGGGGTGGCGCGGGGAGGGGGCGTGACGGGGCAGCGCGGCGAGGGGAGTTGAGACTCGTGGGTGGGGCGAGCATCAGGAGATGACGTCCCGCCAGGCCGCCGGGATCGCCTCCGCCACGTCGTGGGCGCTCGTCGGGGCGCCGTTCGCGGCGTAGCGGCCCGCCAGGCCGTGGAGGTACGCCGCCGCGCTCGCCGCGTCCAGGGGCGTGAGGCCGGCTGCCAGGAGGGAGCCCGCCAGGCCCGAGAGGACGTCGCCGCTGCCGGCCGTCGCCAGCCAGGGGGTGCCGGTGGGGTTGACGCGGACCGGGGTGGTGGGGTCCGGGGTGGCGACGAGGGTCGTCGAGCCCTTGAGGAGCACCGTGGCGTCGTAGGCGCGGGCCAGATCGTGTGCGGCGGTCAGGCGGGCGGACTCGACCTCCTCGCGGGAGACGCCCAGGAGGGCCGCCGCCTCCCCGGCGTGGGGGGTCATCAGGGTGGGGGCCCGGCGGGTGCGGACCGTCTCGCGGTCGGCGAGGCGGAGGCCGTCGGCGTCGAGGAGGACCGGGACGTCGGAGGCGAGGGCCTCGGCGACGGGGGTCGGGTCGTCGCCCGCGCCGGGGCCCGCGACCCAGGCCTGGACCCGTCCCGCCTTCTTCGGGCCCTCGTCCGAGACCAGGGTCTCCGGGAAGCGGGCGAGGACCGTGTCGGCGGCGGGGCCCACATAGCGGACGGCGCCCGCGCCGCCGCGCAGGGCGCCCGCGACCGCGAGGACCGCCGCGCCCGGGTAGCGGGTCGAGCCCGCCGCGATGCCGACGACTCCTCGGCGGTACTTGTCGCTCTCCTGGGACGGGCGGGGGAGCAGGGCGGCCACGTCGGCGTGCTGGAGGGACTCCAGGGCGGGAGTGGGCGGGAGGGTCTCCGTCAGGCCGATGTCGATCAGGCGGACCGAGCCGGCGTACTCGCGGGCCGGGTCGATCAGCAGGCCCGGTTTGTGGGTGCCGAAGGTGACGGTGAGGTCGGCGCGGACGGCTGCGCCGTGCACCTCGCCCGTGTCCGGCTCGATGCCGCTCGGGAGGTCGACGGCGACGACCGTCGCGGGGGAGGCGGCCACGCGGTCGGCCAGGTGGGCGGCTTCGG
This sequence comes from Streptomyces sp. NPDC002787, assembly GCF_053592095.1. Taxonomy (NCBI): domain Bacteria; kingdom Bacillati; phylum Actinomycetota; class Actinomycetes; order Kitasatosporales; family Streptomycetaceae; genus Streptomyces; species Streptomyces sp. NPDC002787. Next base: position 177,334 of record NZ_JBSFVC010000005.1, read on the forward strand.
GGCGGAGGCCGCCCTTGCCGCCGATGCCGACGATGCCGTCCAGGACGAGGTCGGCTCGGGAGAGGGCGGTGGCGGCGGCTTGGGGGGTGGTCGTGGTGCCGCCTGCTCGGAGGAGGGCCTTGAGGGCTTCCGGGTGGGTGCGGTCGGGGGTGAGGAGGACGGCGGTCACTCCCGCGCCTCGTTTCGCCAGGCGGGCGCCGGCGTAGAGGGCGTCTCCGCCGTTGTCGCCGCTGCCGGTGAGGAGGACGACGCGGCTGCCGTAGACGCGGCCGAGGAGGTCGGCGCAGGCGGTGGCCAGGCCGGCGGCCGCGCGTTGCATCAGGGCGCCTTCGGGGAGGCGGGCCATGAGGGTGCGTTCGGCTGTGCGGACGGTTTCTACACGGTGGGCTGAGCGCATGGGGACGAGTCTGCCTTGCGGAGGGACGTGGGTGCAGCTGGGCTTGGGGTGTTGGGTGCGCTTCGCCGACGCTGGGCGGGGGTGGGTTTCGCTCACCGGCGCTCGCCGGGTGCCGCTGCGCCCACCCTCCCCCACTCTCGGCTTCGCTCGAGCGGGAGGTGCCCCCATCGCCCCAGCGGCACGATTGCCCGCAGCCACTACGGCAGGGGGACAGCGGGGCTGTGCCCCGTCAGGGGCGCGGGGAACTGCGCGATCGGCCACGGACGACCCGCAGTCGCTCTCCTACGCGCACCCCCGAGTCCTCAGGCGCCCCTCCCCCTCCCCTCCCCTCACCCCTCCGCGATCACCACCGCCGATGCCACCCCCGCGTCATGGCTCAGCGAGATGTGCCAGGACTTGACGCCCAGTTCGGCGGCGCGGGACGCGACCGTGCCGGTTACTCGGAGGCGGGGCTGGCCGGAGGGTTCGACGTAGACCTCGGCGTCGGTCCAGCGGAGGCCGACGGGGGCGCCGAGGGCCTTGGCGAGGGCCTCCTTCGCGGCGAAGCGGGCCGCCAGGGAGGCGATGCCCCGGCGTTCCCCGCTCGGGAGCAGGAGTTCGCTCGGGAGGAAGAGGCGGTCGGCCATGCCGGGCGTACGGTCCAGCGAGGCGCGGAAACGGTCGATCTCGGCGACGTCGATGCCGACTCCGATGATGGGCATGATCCGCAGCCTACGGGGACGGCGACGGGCGGAGTCCCGCGACGCCGCTCGACGGGCCCTGGCCCGCCCCGTCACCGACTCACTCCACCGTCACCGACTTCGCCAGGTTCCGCGGCTGGTCCACCTCGTTCCCCCGCGCCGTCGCCAGTTCGCAGGCGAAGACCTGGAGGGGGACCGTGGCGACCAGCGGTTGCAGCAGCGTCGGGGTCGCCGGGATGCGGATCAGGTGGTCGGCGTAGGGGACGACCGCCTCGTCGCCCTCCTCCGCGATGACGATCGTGCGGGCACCCCTCGCGCGGATCTCCTGGATGTTGGAGACGATCTTGTCGTGGAGGAGGGAGCGGCCGGCGGGGGAGGGGACCACGACCACGACCGGGAGGTCCTCCTCGATCAGGGCGATCGGGCCGTGCTTCAGCTCGCCCGCCGCGAAGCCCTCCGCGTGCATGTAGGCCAACTCCTTGAGCTTCAGGGCGCCTTCCAGTGCGACCGGGTAGCCCACGTGGCGGCCCAGGAACAGCACCGTGTTCTTGGTGGCGAGGGTGCGCGCCAACTCCCGTACCGGCTCCATCGTCTCCAGGACGCGTTCGACTTCGTGGGAGATGCGGGAGAGGTCGCGGATCACGGCCCGGATCTCGTCGCCCCACTTCGTGCCGCGTACCTGGCCGAGATAGAGGGCTACGAGGTAACAGGCCACCAGCTGCGTCAGGAACGCCTTCGTCGAGGCGACCGCCACCTCCGGGCCCGCGTGGGTATAGAGGACCGCGTCGGACTCGCGGGGGATCGTCGAGCCGTTGGTGTTGCAGATGGCGAGGACGCGGGCGCCCTGTTCACGGGCGTGACGCAGCGCCATCAGCGTGTCCATGGTCTCGCCGGACTGGGAGATGGCGATGACCAGGGTGTGCGGGTCGAGGATCGGGTCCCGGTAGCGGAACTCGCTCGCCAGTTCCACCTCGCACGGGATACGGGTCCAGTGCTCGATGGCGTACTTGGCGATGAGGCCCGAGTGGAACGCCGTACCGCACGCGACGATGACCACCTTGTTCAGCTCGCGCAGCTCCGAGGCGGGGATCCGGACCTCGTCCAGGGAGAGCGAGCCCGCCGCGTCGATACGGCCGAGGAGCGTGTCCGCGACCGCCTTGGGCTGCTCGGCGATCTCCTTGAGCATGAAGTAGTCGTAGCCGTCCTTCTCCGCGGCCGACGCGTCCCAGTCGACGTGGTACGAGCGGACGTCGGCGGGGCGGCCGTCGAAGGTCGTCACCGTCACGCCGTCGCGCCGCAGTTCGACCACCTGGTCCTGGCCCAGCTCGATCGCCGAGCGGGTGTGGGCGATGAACGCGGCCACGTCCGAGGCGAGGAAGGCCTCGCCCTCTCCCACGCCGACCACGAGGGGCGAGTTACGTCGGGCGCCCACGACCACGTCCGGCGCGTCCGCGTGCACCGCGACCAGCGTGAACGCGCCCTCCAGCCGGCGGCACACCAGCCGCATCGCCTCCGCGAGGTCGTCGCAGGACGAGAACTCCTCGGCGAGCAGATGGGCCACCACCTCCGTGTCCGTCTCGGAGGCCAGCTCGTGGCCCCGCTCGGCCAGTTCGGTGCGCAGGGCGGCGAAGTTCTCGATGATGCCGTTGTGGACGACGGCCACCCGGCCCGCGTTGTCGAGGTGGGGGTGGGCGTTGGTGTCCGTGGGGCCGCCATGGGTCGCCCAGCGGGTGTGGCCGATGCCGGTCGAGCCGGTCGGCAACGGGCGGCTGACCAGCTCCTTCTCCAGGTTGACCAACTTGCCGGCCTTCTTGGCGGCGGCGAGGCCCCCGTCGGCCAGGACCGCGACGCCCGCGGAGTCGTACCCCCGGTACTCCAGCCGCTTCAGTCCGGCAAGGACCACGTCCAGCGCGGACTGCGAGCCGACGTATCCCACGATTCCGCACATATCAACCCCTGTGTCGTGCCCTGTGTCGTACTGCTCGCGACCTGTCGTGTGCCCACTGTGACTGTACGTGACAGTGGGGCGTCCGGTGAGCCCTCATATCGGGTGACTTCCCACGCGGATATCGGGTGACGCACGCGCGGCAGTCTCATGGGCGTGAGGGCGGCACGTATCGCTGATCACATGACCGTTCGAAAGGGGCCCCGTGGGCTCTGAGACACTGGGGCTGACATGAGTGAGACAGCACCTCTGCGGAGCGCGCCCCTGCGGGCCCGTGCCGAGATCGATCTGGATGCCCTGCGGGCCAATGTGCGGAAGCTGCGCGCGTCGGCACCGGGTGCCGAGCTGATGGCCGTGGTCAAGTCCGACGCGTACGGCCACGGGGCGGTGCGGTGTGCCCGGGCGGCGGTCGAGGCGGGGGCGACCTGGCTGGGTACGGCCATGCCGGAGGAGGCGCTGGCGCTGCGCGCGGCGGGGCTCTCGGGGCGGCTGATGTGCTGGCTGTGGTCGCCGGGCGGCCCCTGGCGCGAGGCGGTCGAGGCGGATCTGGACGTCTCGGTCAGTGGCATGTGGGCGCTCGAGGAGGTCACCGACGCCGCCCGTGCCGTGGGCGTACGCGCGCGCGTGCAGCTCAAGGCCGACACCGGGCTCGGGCGCAACGGCTGCCAGCCGGGCGACTGGCCGGAGCTCGTCGCGGAGGCACTGCGCGCGGAGGCCGAGGGGCTCGTCACCGTCACCGGACTCTGGTCGCACCTCGCGTGCGCCGACGAGCCCGGGCACCCGTCCATCGACGCCCAGCTCACCCGCTTCCGCGAGATGGTCGCGTACGCCGAGGGACAGGGCGTCCGCCCCGAGGTGCGGCACATCGCCAACTCGCCCGCCACACTCACCCGCCCGGACGCCCACTTCGACCTCGTACGGTCGGGCATCGCCGTCTACGGCATCTCGCCCAGCCCGGAGCTGGGCAGCTCGGCCGATCTCGGGCTGCGCCCGGCGATGCGGCTCAGCGCCTCGCTCGCGCTGGTCAAGCACGTCTCCGGGGGCCACGGCGTCAGCTACGGCCACCACTACGTCACACCCGGTGACACGACCCTCGGCCTGGTGCCCGTGGGCTACGCGGACGGCATCCCCCGGCACGCCTCCGGCACCGGGCCCGTCCTGGTCGGCGGCAAGTGGCGGACGGTCGCCGGCCGGGTCGCGATGGACCAGTTCGTCGTCGACCTCGGCGGGGACGAACCCGCCGCCGGGGACGAGGTCGTGCTGTTCGGCGCGGGCGACGACGGCGAACCGACCGCCGAGGACTGGGCGAAGGCGGCCGGGACCATCGCCTACGAGATCGTGACGCGCATCGGAACCCGCGTTCCGCGCGTCTACGTCAACACGGGTGAGTGAGCGAAGCGCGTGCGACGGCGAGTGCGGCCCATGAGTATGTGATCACCAAGAGGTGATCCGGGGTACTTGAACGGGCGGTACCGAGCACGAGTAAGTGAAAGACGAACAAGACTGGAAACTCCGTACGGATGTGCGGAGCGGTAGCGGTAGCAGAATCGGCTGCACGATCGGCAGCGCTAACGGGATCGGCAGCGGGACCGGACGTCGGTGAAGAGGAGCGGGATGTGAGCGAGAGCAGCGCGGAGGCCGTGGAGGCCGTCGCGAGCGCGGCCGCCACGGCCGCGTCCTCCGAGGGCATCTGGCGCCGCGCCGGTGTCGCCGGGGCGGCGATAGGCGTGGTCGCGGCCGGCGCGGCCGCCGGCGTCGCCATAGAGCGGCTCACCGTCGGGCGCGGCATGCGCAGGAAGGCCCGCCTCGCGCTCGACTCCACCGGTCCGTACGGGGCGCTGCGCGGCACCCCCGGCAAGGCGTACGCCGACGACGGCACCGAGCTGTACTACGAGGTCGACGACCTCGAACCCGAGGCCGGCCTCTCCACCCGCAGGCGCCGGCTCTTCGGCCGCAAGGCCCCGGCCCCGGTCACCGTCGTCTTCAGCCACGGCTACTGCCTCAACCAGGACTCCTGGCACTTCCAGCGGGCCGCGCTGCGCGGTGTCGTACGGACCGTGCACTGGGACCAGCGCAGCCACGGCCGCTCCGGGCGCGGCGTCGGCCAGGTCCAGGACGACACGGCGCTCACCATCGACCAGCTGGGGCGCGACCTGAAGGCCGTGATCGACGCGGCGGTGCCGCAGGGGCCGATCGTACTCGTCGGGCACTCCATGGGCGGGATGACCGTCATGGCGCTGGCCGCGCACTACCCGGAGCTGATCCGCGAGAGGGTCGTCGCCGTCGCGCTGGTCGGTACGTCGTCGGGGCGGCTCGGCGAGGTCAACTTCGGGCTGCCGGTCGCGGGCGTCAACGCCGTACGGCGGGTGCTGCCCGGTGTGCTGAAGGCGCTGGGGCAGCAGGCCGCGCTGGTGGAGCGGGGGCGGCGGGCGACCGCCGATCTGTTCGCCGGGATCATCAAGCGGTACTCGTTCGCGTCCCGGGACGTCGACCCGGCGGTCGCGCGGTTCGCCGAACGGATGATCGAGGGCACGCCGATCGACGTGGTCGCCGAGTTCTATCCGGCGTTCACCGAGCACGACAAGACCGAGGCGCTGGTGGCGTTCGCCGAGCTGCCGGTGCTCGTGCTGGCCGGGGTCAAGGATCTCGTCACGCCCAGCGAGCACAGTGAGGCCATCGCCGATCTGCTGCCGGACGCGGAGCTGGTGCTCGTACCGGACGCGGGGCATCTGGTGATGCTGGAGCACCCCGAGGTCGTGACCGACCGGCTCGCCGACCTCCTCACCCGCGCGGGGGCCGTGCCGGCGGGGGCTACCGTTAGTGGTTATGGAAGCGCCAGCAGCACCGCACGTCCCGGGTGAGCCCATGTCGTCTCTTCGCGTCACCGTCACTTCTCCCGAGCAGATGCTCGAGTTGGGCCGCCGCCTGGCCAAGCTTCTGCGCGCGGGCGATCTCGTGATGCTCAACGGGGAGCTGGGAGCCGGGAAGACGACCCTGACGCGGGGGCTCGGGGAGGGGCTGGGGGTACGCGGGGCCGTCACCTCGCCGACCTTCGTCATCGCCCGGGTGCATCCGTCCCTGGTGGAGGGGCCGCCGCTCGTCCATGTCGACGCGTATCGCCTGGGCGGCGGGCTGGACGAGATGGAGGACCTCGACCTCGACGTCTCGCTGCCCGAATCGGTGATCGTGGTGGAGTGGGGCGAGGGGAAGGTCGAGGAGCTGACGGACGACCGGCTGAACGTCGTCATCCACCGGGCGGTCGGGGACACGACCGACGAGGTGCGGCAGGTGACCGTCACCGGGGTGGGGGAGCGGTGGGACTCCGTCGAGCTGGGTGTGTTGTCGGCCTGACGCCTCCATGTGTGCCGACAAGGTGTCGGCACACTGTTGCGTTGGGCGTCTTCGGCGTGGTCACATGGTAACCAGTCCTTGGTTAGGTCTACCTAACTTGGTTCGCCGGTGGCACCAGGAGGCTGTCCATGTCAGCATCAGAGCGGCGGCCCTCCGGGGCCGGCGGTGTGTCGATGCGGGACCTGTTGGCGGCGGGTGAGGCGGCGAAGGCCGTGTCGACGCCTCCTGCTCCGCCTGTGGCTCCGCCGGTGAAGGCGGAGGGGCGGAGGCCTGTGGAGCGGCGGCACCCTCGGGCCGCGTAGCCGTTTGCGCCCCGGGAGGGGTGTTGTGGGTCGGGTCGCGGCTGCGGGTGGTGGGGGTTGTTCGCGCAGTTCCCCGCGCCCCTTTTGTGCGGCCTGTTGCCTCGAAACGCGCTCCCTACTCGACCACGACCACCTTCGTGCCGATGCCGGCGAACTCCCACATCGCCTTGCCGTCCTTGCGGGACTCCCGGATGCCGCCCGTCTTGGTGGTGGGGTCGGGCTCGGGGGTGGAGCCGTCGACGGCCGCGCTGAAGCCGATGACGACGCCGTCGACCGACGCGAAGCGGACGACGTGTTCGATGGGGGTGCCGTCGGAGCCGGTGACGGCGGCCGAGCGGGACGTGACGGTGTAGGTCGCGGGGGTGGGGTCGACCGTGCTCGGGGTGACCTCGAACGTGCGGGTGATCTTCTCGTTGGAGCCGACCAGCCAGACGCGGTCGTCGTCGAGGGAGTAGACGACACGCTCGCCCGCGCCCGAGTCGTCGGGAAGGATCTGCTCCTTCTCCTTCTCCTGGTCGGCCGGGCTCTTGGACTGCTTGGCCTTCGGGGACTCCGAGGCGGACGGTTTGCCCAGGTCGTCGGGTACGCTCGCCGACGCCTGATAGGCGAGGAAACCTACTGCGGCGATGGCCGCCGCGGTGAGCCCGGCCACGAATCCCGAGCTGCTACTGGCCACCTTCTGTGTCCACCTCTCGTACCCACGTACGCCCTTGAAGTACGTCTGTGCTGTGACGGTAGCAGCAGAGGGAGCGTGCACCGGGTCGGCCGTGGCCCGGCCCGAAGCGCCGTAGGCTGTTTGCGTGCTCTTGCTCGCTCTGGATACCGCCACCCCCGCCGTCACCGTCGCGCTGCACGACGGCACGGACGTCGTCGCCGCGTCGAGCCAGGTCGACGCGCGTCGCCACGGGGAACTGCTGCTGCCCGCCGTCGACCGGGTCCTGGCCGAGGCGGGCACCCGCCTCGACGCCGTCACCGGCATCGTCGTGGGCATCGGCCCCGGCCCGTACACCGGGCTGCGCGTCGGCCTCATGACCGCCGACACCTTCGGCCTCGCCCTCGGGGTCCCCGTCCACGGCCTGTGCACCCTCGACGGGCTCGCGTACGCGGCCGAGGCCGAGGGAACGGCCGGGGGGCCGTTCGTGGTGGCCACCGACGCCCGGCGCAAGGAGGTGTACTGGGCGCGCTACGAGGACGCGCGGACACGGGTGACCGAGCCGGCCGTCGACCGGCCCGCCGAGATCGCGGAGCTGGTGGCCGGGCTGCCCGCGGTGGGCGCCGGGGCGCTGCTCTATCCGGACACCTTCACCGACGCCCGCGCGCCCGAGCACGTCTCCGCCGCCGCCCTCGCGGCGCTGGCCGCCGAGAGACTCGCGGCGGGCGAGGAACTGGAGGCGCCCCGGCCGCTGTATCTGCGCCGGCCGGACGCCCAGGTGCCCAAGAACTACAAGGTGGTCACCCCCAAGTGACGACCGCGGTGCTGCGCGAGATGCGCTGGTGGGACATCGAGCCCGTACTGGAGCTGGAGAAGGACCTCTTCCCCGAGGACGCCTGGTCCCGGGGCATGTTCTGGTCGGACCTCGCCCACGCGCGGGGCCCGCACGCGACCCGGCGGTACTTCGTGGCGGAGTCCCCGGAGGAGAACGGGCGGATCGTCGGGTACGGGGGCCTCGCCTCCGCCGGGGACGTCGCCGACGTACAGACCATCGCCGTCGCGCGTGAACACTGGGGCACCGGCCTCGGCGCGCTGATCCTCACCGAGCTGCTGCGGGCCGCCACCGCCTTCGAGTGCGCCCAGGTGATGCTCGAATGCCGGGTCGACAACGTCCGCGCCCAGAAGCTCTACGAACGCTTCGGCTTCGAGGCGATCGGCTTCCGCCGTGGCTACTACCAGCCGGGGAACGTGGACGCCCTCGTCATGCGACTCAACGACCCCTCCACATCCGTATCCGCACAAGGAACCGAGATCAATGGCTGACGAACCTCTGGTCCTGGGGATCGAGACCTCCTGCGACGAGACCGGTGTCGGTGTCGTGCGCGGTACGACGCTGCTGGCCGACGCGATCGCGTCGAGCGTCGACGAGCACGCCCGCTTCGGTGGGGTGGTGCCCGAAGTCGCCTCGCGGGCGCACCTGGAGGCGATGGTCCCGACGATCGACCGCGCGCTGAAGGAGGCGGGGGTCAGCGCGAAGGACCTGGACGGCATCGCGGTCACCGCCGGGCCGGGGCTGGCGGGCGCGCTGCTGGTGGGCGTCTCGGCGGCGAAGGCGTACGCGTACGCGCTGGGCAAGCCGTTGTACGGCGTCAACCACCTCGCCTCCCACATCTGTGTGGACCAGCTGGAGCACGGGGCGCTGCCCGAGCCGACGATGGCGCTGCTGGTGTCCGGGGGCCACTCGTCGTTGCTCCTTTCGACGGACATCACGTCGGACGTACGGCCGATGGGGGCGACGATCGACGACGCGGCGGGGGAGGCCTTCGACAAGATCGCGCGCGTGCTGAACCTCGGGTTCCCGGGCGGTCCGGTCATCGACCGGTACGCGCGGGAGGGCGACCCGAACGCGATCGCGTTCCCGCGCGGGCTGACCGGGCCCCGCGACCCGGTCTACGACTTCTCCTTCTCGGGTCTGAAGACCGCCGTGGCCCGCTGGATCGAGGCGAAGCGGGCGGCGGGTGAGGAGGTGCCGGTGCGGGATGTGGCGGCGTCCTTCCAGGAGGCCGTGGTGGACGTGCTGACGCGCAAGGCTGTGCGGGCGTGCCGCGACCAGGGGGTCGACCACCTGATGATCGGCGGCGGTGTCGCCGCCAACTCCCGGCTGCGGACGCTGGCCCAGGAGCGGTGCGAGGCGGCGGGGATCCGACTCCGGGTGCCCCGGCCCAAGTTGTGCACGGACAACGGGGCGATGGTGGCGGCGCTGGGCGCGGAGATGGTCGCGCGGGGACGGGCCGCGTCGGACTGGGATCTGTCGGCGGACTCTTCGCTGCCGGTGACGGATCCGCACGTGCCGGGGAGCGCGGCCGGGCACGGGCATGGCCACGACCACGATCATGTGCACGAGCTGGCGAAGGACAACCTGTACTCGTGACCGTCGCGTTGATGTGGGAGGCGCGGGCCGTGGCCGGGCGGGGCGAAGAGCTTCTCGCCTGGGCCCGGGCGCAGGAGCTGCCCGACAGCGGACGGCTCCTGCGCCGCGAGACCCTGCGGGCGCCTCAGGACCGGGTGCTGGTCATCACCTGGTGGGACGCCCCGTACGACGCCGACCTGCCCGAACTGCCGGAGCCGGGCGGTGAGTTGGTCAGCCGGGCGGTGCATCGGTGGCGGTTCGAGTCGGTGGGGGCGGACTGAGGCGGCCCGGATCCACGACCAGTGGCGGACGGGCTTGATCGGCCCCTCCGCCTGGGTCGTCGTTGTCCCGCACGCGAGGGCCCAGGCGGAGTGACAGGGGGCGTCAGCTCTCCAGGGCTCGGACCTCCGTCTCGCAGTGCAGCCGGCGGTCCGGGCCCACCTCCCGTACGGGCCCCCGCACGGTCAACCGCACCCGGTGGCGTACGTCCGTGCTCGACGCCGCCAGGCGGAGTTCCAGCGCGCCCGGTTCCACCACGCGGCGGCCGGAGCGGTCCGCGAAGCAGGACACGTCGGGGTGGAAGCGGAAGGTGACGCGGGAAGCCTCACCCGGCTCCAACTCCACGCGCTGGTAGGCGATCAGGCGGATGTCCGGGCGGGTCACCGAGGCCACCGGGTCGTGCAGGTACAGCTGCACGACCTCCGCCCCCGGCCGCTCACCCGTGTTGCGGACGGTCACCGCCACGTCGTACGTGCCGTCCGTGTCGATCTCCGCCTCGGTGCCCTCGAAGTCGCCCCATGCGAACGTCGTGTACGAGAGGCCGTGCCCGAAGGGGTACAGCGGGGTCGGGTCGAGGTTGCTCGCGCCGCCGTACAGGCCCGTCGGCGGCTGGAGGTACGTCCACGGCTGGCCGCCGGGGCGGTTCGGGACGCTGACCGGGAGGCGGCCCGAGGGGGAGACGCGGCCCGACAGCACTCCCGCCACCGACGGGCCGCCCTCCTCCCCGGGGAAGAACGCCTGGACCGCCGCCGCCAGTCGGCCGTTCCAGCGGCCGAGCGCGTAGGGGCGGCCGGTGAGGAGGACCAGGACCACCGGAGTGCCCGTGGCGACCAGCGCGTCCAGCAGCTTCGCCTGGACGCCGGGCAGCCGGAGGTCCTCCGCGTCGCAGCCCTCGCCGGAGGTGCCCCGGCCGAAGAGCCCGGCGCGGTCGCCGAGGACCGCCACGCAGACGTCGGCCTCGGACGCGCGGGCGATCGCCTCGGAGAACCCTTCCATGCTGTCGCCGTCGACCTCGCTGCCGGCGGTGTAGGTGATCTTCGCGTCGGGGAGTTCCGTGCGGAGGGACTCCAGGACGGTCGGGATCTCGATGCCGAGGGAGGTGCCGGGGTGGGCCGGGAGGACGTGGGAGGGGAAGGAGTAGCAGCCCAGCATGGCCAGGGGGTCGTCGGCCCGGGGGCCCACGACCGCGACCCTGATGTCGGGGGCGAGCGGCAGTACGTCGTTCGGGTTGTCCAGCAGGACCACCGACTCCTCGGCCAGGCGGCGGGCCAGGGCGCGGTTGCGCGGTGGGTCCAGGTCGACGGTGGCGGTGGCGCGCTCGGGGGTCCAGTCCTCGTCGAGGAGGCCCAGTTCGCACTTCTGGAGGAGGACCCGGCGGGCGGCGAGGTCCACCAGCGCCTCGGGAACCGCGCCCGCGCGCACGGCCTCGACCAGGGGCTCGCCGTAGCAGCGCAGGCTCGGCAGTTCCACGTCGATGCCGGCGGCCAGCGCCGCGTGGGCGGCCTCCGCGCGGCTGCTCGCCACGCGGTGGTTGGTCTCCAGGAAGCCGACGCCGAAGTAGTCGGAGACGACCGTGCCGGTGAAGCCCCAGTCGTCGCGGAGGAGTTCGGTGAGGAGGCCGCGGTCGGCCGACACCGGCACGCCGTCCGTCTCCGTGTACGCCGCCATCACCGAGCGGGCGCCGCCCTCCCGCAACGCCATCTCGAACGGGGGGAGGACCACGTCCGCGAACTCGCGGACGCCGGCGCGTACGGGCGCGTGGTTGCGGGCGCCCACGGACGCCGCGTACCCGGCGAAGTGCTTCAGGGTGGCCACGATGCTGGCCGCCTCCAGGCCCCGAACGTACGCCGAGCCGATCGTGCCCACCAGGTACGGGTCCTCGCCGATCGTCTCCTCGACCCGCCCCCAGCGCGGGTCGCGGACGACGTCCAGGACCGGGGACAGGCCCTGGTGGACGCCGACCGACGCCATGTCGTGGCCGATGCTCCGGGCCATCTCCTCGACGAGCGGCGGGTCGAAGGTCGCGCCCCAGGAGAGGGGGACCGGGTACGCCGTCGCGCGCCAGCTCGTGAAACCGGCCAGGCACTCCTCGTGGGCGACGGCCGGGATGCCGAAACGGCTCTCGGCCATGATCCGGCGCTGGAAGCGGGCCAGCGCCCGCGCGCCCTGTTCCGGGTCGACGGGAGCCGTGCCGAAGACACGGGTGAGCTGGCCCAGACCCCGGGTGATCAGCTCGTCGAAGTCGAACGATTCCGTCATGCCCGCCTCGTCGGGGGCGATGTCCTCGCCGGACGAGTCGGTCTTCACCCACACGCCGTACAGCTGGGCCGCCTTCTCCTCCAGGGTCATCCGGGAGAGCAGATCCTCGACCCGGTCGGTGGCGGGCAGGGCGCGGTCACGCCAGGGGATGGTCATGAAGCTCCTGTCGGGGGTCGGTGAGGTCAGAGGCCGCAGGGGCCGGTGCGACTGGTGGGCTCACTTGCCGCCCACCCCCATCAGCCCGCCCACCAGCGCCCGCCGCGCCACCAGGTACACGGCGAAGATCGGGATGCCGGAGAGGACGACCGAGGCGAGCAGGGCGGGGATGTTGACGCCGAACTGGCTGACGTAGTTGAACAGGCCGAGGGTGAGGACCCGGGGGCCGTCGGACTGGGTGAAGATCAGCGGGAAGAGGAAGCCGTTCCAGGCCTGGAGCGCCGCGTAGATGACGACCGTGCTGATGCCGCCCTTGGCCAGCGGGATCGTCAGCTGGAAGAGCATGCGCAGCGGGGACGCGCCGTCCAGGGCCATCGCCTCGTACAGGTCTTCCGAGACGTCGCGCAGGGTGCCGACCAGGACCAGGACCGAGACCGGCATCGCGAAGGCCGCCGTCGGGAGGATGACGGCCAGGAGGGTGTCGTAGAGGTCGAGTTTGGCGATCAGCAAATACAACGGGACCACCACCGCCTGCGCCGGGATCGCCACGCCCAGCAGGAACAGGCGGAAGGCGGCGTTCGACCAGCGGTCGCGGGTGCGGACGGCGACGTACGCGAGGGGGATGGACAGGACCAGGACGATCCCCACGACGGACACCGCGACGATCGCCGTGTTGCTCAGGAGGTGGCCGAAGCCGCTGGTGAGGACCGTGTTGTAGTTGTCGAGGGTCGGGTCCGTGGGGGGCTTCAGCGGGTTGCCGGTGAGGGCCTTGTCCGCGCCCGTGAGGGACGCCGACAGCATCGCGTAGATGGGGATGAGGACGATGACCAGCCAGACGAAGGCGCCGAGGCCCGCGACCGGGTTGCCGCGCCTCGTCCAGTGGCGTCGCCGGCGAGGGGCCACCACGGACGGGCCCCCGTCCGGCTGCCGGGTCTTCGTGGGGCGCGCCAACGTGTCGTGTGACACTCCGTCACATCCCTTCGCGGGTGCTGCGCATGGCGCCGAAGCCCGTCAGCCGGACCAGGACGAGCGACAGGCCCGTCGCGGCGATGACCAGGAAGGACGCGATGGCGCTGGCGTAGCCGAAGTCGTACGTCTTGAAGCCCGCCTCGTACATCAGGTACGGCAGGATCGCCGTGTCCGTGCCGGGGCCGCCCTTGGTGAGGATCAGGACCGTCTCGAAGTACGTCAGTGAGCCGACGACCATCAGGACCGTGGACGTGGTCATCGTGTGGCGCAGCTGCGGGAGCGTGATCGAGAAGAACTGACGGTAGCGGCCGGCGCCGTCGATGGCGGCGGCCTGGTAGAGGACGTCGGGGATCTGGCGGGCCCCGCCCTGGTAGATCAGGGTGTGGAAGGGGATGAACTGCCAGCCGCCGACGAAGACGATCGCGAGGAACGCGCCGCTCTGCGAGCCCAGGGTGTCCCTCTGGATGATGCCGAAGTTCGGGTCGAGGAGGGCGTAGAAGAGGATCGCGATGGCGGTGGAGGAGAGCAGGAACGGCACGAAGAAGACCGCGGAGAGGATCGCGCGGTTGCGCTGCCGGCCCGCCGCCCAGACGCCGAGGAGGAGGGCGACGACCGTCTGGAAGGCCCAGCTGGCGACGGTCAGGACCACCGTCAGCGTCAGGGACTGGGTGAGCCGGGGGTCGTCGAGCAGCTTCTGCCAGTTGTCGAAGCCCACCGGCCGCGGGTCGCCGAGGCCGTCCCAGCTGGTGAAGGAGAGATAGAGGGCCAGGCCCATCGGAACGATGGCGAAGAAGGTGAAGAAGAGCACGGCGGGCAGGGCCCAGACGGCGTGCGGGCGGCCGGTGCTTGTGGTCCTCGGCGCCTTCGTGGTGACGGGAGGCCGCTTCTCGACCACCGCCGTCACTTCAGCCCCTTGCACGCCGTCACGAACTCGCTCGGCGAGGACTGGCCCGCGAACAGCTTGCCTATCTCCGTGTGCATCTTGGTGCCCAGGCCGTCGCCGAGCGCCTGGTCCCAGGAGAGCGTGAAGGCGGGGGCCTTCTGCACCATGTCGTACTGGAACTTCGCGTACTCGGGGTTGGGCGCGGAGGAGAGGAGCTCGGCCGCGTTCGAGGTGGTGGGGACGTCGCCGTTGTCGACGAGGGCCTGCGCGTACGCCTTGGAGGCGCAGTCCTTGAGGAAGCCGACCGCCAGGTCCTTGTTCTTCGTACGGGCGTTGATGGACCAGTAGTTGGTGGGGTTGCCGACCACGTTGCGGACGTCGCCCGTGCCGCCCTCGACGGTCGGGAAGGCTGCCCAGCCCAGGTTGCTCTTGGCGAAGTCCGGGAACTTGCCGAGCTGCGTGGAGTACTCCCAGGAGCCCATCAGGTGCATGGCCGCCTTGCCGCGCGCGAAGACCGCGGGGGCGCCGCCGTTGACGTAGGACACCGAGGTGAACTTGGAGCCGAAGGCGCCGTCGTCGATGAGTTCCTTCACCAGTTCGGCGGCCTTGAGGACGGCCGGGTCGCCCCAGCCCTCGGCGTCACCGTCCTGGATGCGCTTGAAGACCTCGGGACCGCCGATGCGGTCGACCAGGTACTCCAGCCACATCAGGTCGGGCCAGATGTCGGAGCCGCCGAGCGCGAAGGGGGTGATCTTGGCCTTCTTCAGCTTGGCGTTGATGTCGAGGAGTTGGTCCCAGGTGGTGGGCGGCTGGAGCTTGTGCTCGGTGAAGACGGCCTTGTTGTAGAAGAGGATCACCGGCTGCATGCCGCGCATCGGGATGCCGTAGTGGCGGCCCTTGAGATCGCCGGCGGAGAGGACCGAGGGCAGGAAGCCGTCCTTGAGGACCGGGTCGCCCTCGATGATGTCGGTGAGGTCGACGAGCTTGCCGGCCTCCTCGTACGGCTTGATGGAGCCGCCGCCCCAGTTGAAGAAGACGTCCGGGGCGCTCGGGGAGCCCATGGCCGTGCGGAGCTTGGGGGAGTAGTCGGAGCCGGGGACCTTCTCCAGCTTGATCGTGCCGCCGGCCTTCTTCGCGGCGGCCGACTTGTTGAACCGGTCGACGCCCGCCTGCTGGACCTTCACCGCGTCGTCGCCGTACACGAACGCGGTGATCGTCTTGCCGTCCCCGCCGCCCGCGCCACCCCCGGAGCCGCAGGCAGTGAGGCCCGTGCCGAGGCCCGCGGTGAGCAGTGAGGCGGAACCGGCGCCGAGGAACCAGCGCCTGCTGAACGGCCGGCCACCAGTGCTGTTGCCGGGGACCTGGCCTCTACTCGACTCCATGAGAGCACCCTTCGCGAATGTTCGAACCTGCGAATGTTTCGGATGGGACTTCGAATGTTCCGGGAACGTATGGCGGTCGAAAGGGTTCGTCAAGAGGTCGCGCAGGGATACGATCCCGCCCATGAAGCCCGCGAAGCCCGAGGAAACCCAGACAAGAGCGCGTGCGTCCCACTCCACGCAGACCGCGACGCTCGCCGAGATCGCCCGTCAGGCCGGCGTCTCGGCTCCGACTGTTTCGAAGGTGCTCAACGGCCGCGCGGACGTCGCGCCCGCCACCCGCACCCGCGTCGAGGAGCTGCTGCGCGCGTACGGCTACCGCCGCCGGCGCGCCGAGGCGACCAGATCCCCCCTCATCGACCTGGTCTTCCACGAGCTGGAGAGCGCTTGGGCGATGGAGGTCATCCGGGGCGTCGAGAACGTCGCGCGCGAGGAGGGACTGAGCGTCGTCCTCTCCGAGAGCGCGGGCCGGCTCACGCCCGGCCGCACCTGGGCCGACCAGGTCGCCGCCCGCCGCCCGCACGGCGTCGTCCTCGTCCTGTCCGGGCTCGACGAGTCCCAGCGCGCGCTCCTGACCAGCAGGTCCATCCCGTTCGTGGTCATGGACCCGGCGGGCGACCCCGGCGACGACGTGCCCTCGATCGGCGCCACCAACTGGCAGGGCGGCCTCGCCGCCACCCGCCATCTGATCGAGCTCGGCCACCGCCGCATCGGCGCCATCAGCGGGCCGTCGCGGATGATGTGCAGCCGCGCCCGGGTGGACGGCTACCGGGCCGCGCTGGAGACCGCCGGGCTGCCGGTCGACCCGGGCCTGCTCAAGGCGGGCGACTTCCACCACGAGACCGGCTACCGGCTGGGCCTGGAGCTGCTGCGCCGCCCGGACCGCCCGACCGCCGTCTTCGCGGGCAACGACCTCCAGGCCCTCGGCCTCTACGAGGCCGCCCGTGAACTGGGCCTGCGCGTCCCGGAGGACCTGAGCGTGGTCGGCTTCGACGACCTGCCGGTGGCCCGCTGGGTGGGGCCGCCGCTGACGACCGTACGGCAGCCGCTGATGGAGATGGCCGAGGCGGCGGCCCGGCTGGTGCTCGACCTGGGGCGCCAGGAGGGCGCGTCGTCGGCGACGAGGGTGGAGCTGGCGACGAGCCTGGTGGTGCGGAGCAGTACGGGGGTGCCTCCGGCGGTCTAGGCGGGGTGGGCGTTCGGTGTGTGGCCGGGTGCTGCGTCGCCGTGGCTCGTCACGCCCACGCGGCGGAGCCGCATATCGGCCAGCCCCGCGCCCCTGGAGTGGCGCCGTGTGACGGCTTGGCCGGAAGTTGACGTATTGACGGGTGAGCCGACCACCCTCACACTCCTCCGCAGTCAATCGGTTGCACAACCGAAACTTTCGGAGGCATCCGCAATGAGATCCGCTCTCAGAACCTCCTTGAGTACCTTCCTCACTGGCCTGACGGCCGCCGCGGTGGCCACCGCCACCCTGCTCGTCGCGGCTCCCGCCGCCCACGCCGCCGACCCGCCCCTGCGCGGCCTCGCCGCCGCGAAGGGCAAGGCGATCGGCACCGCGGTGACCGGCTCCAAGCTCACCGGCGCCTACGGTGAGATCGCCGGCCGGGAGTTCAACTGGCTCACCCCCGGCAACGCCATGAAGTGGGGCTCCGTCGAACCCACCCGGGGCAACTTCAACTGGACCGAGGCCGACCAGATCGTCGACTTCGCCGAGGCCCACGACCAGGACGTACGGGGCCACACCCTCGTCTGGCACAGCCAGAACCCGAGCTGGCTCGACAACGGCACCTGGACGCCCGCACAACTCAGCCAGCTGATGAACGACCACATCGCGCTGGAGGTCGGCCGCTACAAGGGGCGCCTGGCCGCCTGGGACGTGGTGAACGAGCCGTTCAACGAGGACGGCACCTACCGCCAGACCCTCTGGTACAACGGCCTCGGCGCCGACTACATCGCCCAGGCCCTGACCGCCGCCCGCGCCGCCGACCCGGCCGCCAAGCTCTACATCAACGACTACAACGTCGAGGGCGTCAACGCCAAGAGCACGGCCCTCTACAACCTGGTCAAGGACCTGAAGGCACGTGGCATCCCCATCGACGGGGTCGGACTCCAGGCCCACCTGATCCTCGGTCAGGTCCCCTCCACGCTCCAGCAGAACATCCAGCGCTTCGCCGACCTGGGCGTGGACGTCGCCATCACGGAACTCGACATCCGCATGCAACTCCCGGCGACCGAGGCGAAGCTGGCCCAGCAGCGCGCCGAGTACGACGCCGTGGTGAAGGCGTGCGTGGCCGTGACCCGCTGCACCGGCCTCACCGTCTGGGGCTTCACCGACTCCGACTCCTGGATCCCGGACACCTTCCCGGGCGAGGGCGCGGCGACCCCGTACGACGAGAACTACCGCCCGAAGCCCGCGTACTACGGCATCGTGACCGCACTCGGCGGCACGGGAACGACGCCTCCGCCGTCGACGGACGGCTGCTCGGCGGCGTACAGCGTCGCGAACCAGTGGAACACCGGCTTCACGGGCAACGTCACGATCCGCTGCGCCGCCGGGTCCTCGCTCTCCTCCTGGCGGGTCACCTGGACGTTCGGGGCGGGCCAGCGGGTCGGCCAGGCCTGGAACGCGACGTGCGCCCAGACCGGTACGACGGTCAGCTGCGCCAACGCGTCCTGGAACGGGAGCGTGCCGAGCGGCGGTTCGGTGAGCTTCGGTTTCAATGGCACCTGGAGCGGGAGCAATCCCGTACCGACCGTGACGTTGGGCTGAGAAGTCTGAGAATTTCCGAAGGAAACGCAGCAAGCGGTTCCTGCACGTAACAATTCGGACGTAAGTTCCTGTGTGTGACTGGTGAAGAAGACGAGTACGGGGGCGTGGGCAGACGGCGGCGCTGGCTGAAGTTCGCGGGGTGCACGCTCGCCGGCGTCCTCGTACTCGGCGCGGTCGGAGCGGGCTGGGCGTTCTGGCGGCTCAACGACAACATCGAGAGCGTCGACATCAACAGCGCGCTCGGCGACAACCGGCCCGCGAAACCCCGGTCCTCCTCGGATGCGGAACCCTCCTCGCTGGGCTCCGCCGCGCCGCTGCCGAGCGGCGCGCTGAACATCCTCGTCCTCGGCTCCGACTCCCGCAGCGGCGAGGAGAACGCGGAACTCGGCGGCGGTGGGGAGGACTCGGGCGCCCGCTCCGACACGGCGATGGTCGTCCATCTCGACGAGGGCCGCACCGGCGCGACCGTCGTCAGCATCCCCCGCGACACCCTCGTCACCCGCCCGTCCTGCCCGCTGGAGTCGGGCGGTTCGACGTCGGTGGCGCACAACGTGATGTTCAACAGCGCGTACGCGGTCGGCGGCCCGGTCTGCGCGGTCAAGACCGTCGAGTCGGTGACGGACGTCCGCATGGACCACTACATCGAGATCGACTTCTCCGGCTTCGCGAAGCTCGTCGACACCCTCGGCGGTGTCACGGTGACGACGGACGAGGACATCGACGACGAGGACAGCCATCTGACGCTGGAGGCCGGCACCCACCACCTGGACGGCGAACAGGCCCTGGCCCTGGCCCGCACCCGCCACGGCATCGGCGACGGCAGCGACCTCGGCCGCATCGCCCTCCAGCAACAACTGGTGAAGTCCCTGCTGGACCAGGTCTCCTCCACCAACCTGCTGTCCAGCCCGACCCGGCTCTACCAGGCCGCCGACGCGATCACCGACAGCCTGACGACGGACACCGGCCTGGACTCGCTCGGCGAGCTGAGGAGCCTCGGCCAAAGCCTGAAGGGCCTGTCGTCGGCCAGCACGAAGACCGTGATGATGCCGGTGATTACGGCGCCCTACGACCGCAACCGCGTGGTGGCGGACGAGCCGGAGGCGAGCGAGCTGTGGGAGTCGCTGAAGTGAGGTCCGCAGCCGCAGCCGTCGGTGTCGGTCGGTCGCGTGCAGCCGGCCTCAAAGAATGTCGAAGATTTCTTGGCGGCCGTGTCGATCCGTGCGGGGCCCGTTCGACGTAGGGGTGAGAGGCGGGGAGAGACCCCGCCGATCCTTACCGAGGGAGTCACCATGCCGCGTTACCTGTCGATGGTCCGGATCGACGAGACGACCGCGCCCGCCGAGGGGCCGAGCCCCGAGCTGATCCAGCGGATGGGGGATCTGCTGGAGGAGATCACCAAGGCCGGGGTCATGCTCGACACGGCCGGCCTGATGCCGACCGCGCAGGGGAAGAGGGTGCGCTGGGAGGGCGGGCAACTGTCGGTCACCGACGGGCCGTTCACCGAGACCAAGGAGGTCGTCGGGGGCTATGCGCTGATGCAGTGCAAGGACATGGCCGAGGCGGTCGAGTGGGCCAAGCGGTTCCTGAAGGTGCACGAGGAGCACTGGACGGTCACCTGCGAGGTGCGGGAGATCCAGGAGGGCTGAGCCTGTTTGGCGAAGTTGTCCTCCGGGTGTCTGATGGTGGGCTGTGACCCCACAGCCCACCCCCGCTCCCACCCCCGCTCCTGCTCCCGCCCCCGATTCCGGCACGGCCGTCGAAACCGTCTTCCGGATCGAGTCGCCCCGCCTCATCGCCGGTGTCGCGCGGATCGTGCGGGACGTCGGCATCGCGGAGGAGCTGGCGCAGGACGCGCTGGTCGCGGCGCTGGAGCAGTGGCCGCGGGACGGGGTGCCGGACAACCCGGGTGCCTGGCTCATGGCCACGGCCAAGCACCGGGCGATCGACCTCGTGCGCCGCCGGGAGCGCTATGCGCGCAAGCTCGCGGAGGTGGGCCGGGACCTGGAGGCGGCGGGACCCCATGTCGACCAGCCGTCCGACCCGGACGACATCGACGACGACCTGCTCCGCCTCGTCTTCACGGCCTGCCACCCGGTGCTCTCCGCCGAGGCCCGTATCGCCCTCACCCTCCGTCTCCTCGGCGGCCTGACCACGGCCGAGATCGCCCGCGCCTTCCTGGCCCCCGAGCCGACGATCGCCCAGCGCGTCGTCCGCGCCAAACGGACCCTCGCCACCAAGGCCGTCGCCTTCGAGGTCCCCTACGGCCCCGACCGCGAGGCCCGCCTCGACTCGGTGCTGGAGGTCATCTACCTGATCTTCAACGAGGGCTACGCGGCCACCGCCGGCGACGACCTGCTGCGGCCCGCCCTCTGCGAGGACGCCCTCCGACTCGCCCGGGTCCTCGCCCAGCTGATGCCCAAGGAGCCCGAAGTGCACGGCCTGGTGGCCCTGCTGGAGCTCCAGGGGTCGAGGGCCGCCACCCGCACGGGGCCCTCCGGGGAGCCGGTCCTGCTCAAGGACCAGGACCGCCGCCGCTGGAACCGTCTCCTCATCGCCCGCGGTTTCACCGCCCTCGGCCGCGCCACCGCCACCGCCACGGGCGCCCCGGGTCCGTACGCCCTCCAGGCCGCCATCGCCGCGTGCCACGCCCAGGCCTACACGTACGAGGAGACGGACTGGCAGCGGATCGCGACCCTGTACGCCCTGCTCGCCGCCCGCTCCCCGTCGCCCGTGGTGGAGCTGAACCGGGCGGTCGCCGTCTCCATGGCGCAGGGCCCGGGTCCCGCCCTGGAGATCGTGGACGCCCTGGCCGCCGAACCCGCCCTCCGCGACTACCACTTGCTGCCGAGCGTGCGCGGGGACCTGCTGCGGAGGCTGGGACGTACGGAGGAGGCTCGGGAGGAGTTCGTACGGGCGGCGGGGCTGGCACGCAACGAGCGGGAGCGGGCGTTGCTGCTGGCGCGGGCGGAGGGGGAGTGAGGGGATAGGGGGAGGGGGTGTGAGGGGCTTGCGTCACGGGGAGGGCTGGGGCGCCGGGTGGCCGATCAGCATCGTCGGGGCGCCGGCGACCCGGGTCAGGAAGACCGTCGCCGAGTTGCGTCCCTGTGGCTTGACCTTCTTCCGCAGCTCCTCCGGCTCGACGGCCGACCCCCGCTTCTTCACGGTCAGGATGCCGACCTCACGCTCTCTGAGCAGGGCCTTCAACTTCTTGACGTTGAAGGGGAGTTGGTCGGTGATCTCGTACGCGGTGGTGTAGGGGGTGGGGTGGAGGGCGTCCGCGGTCACATAGGCGATGGTCGGGTCGATGAGACCGCCGCCGTCGAGTCCGGCGGCGACCTCGGCGACGAGGTGGGCGCGGATGACGGCGCCGTCGGGCTCGTAGAGGTAGCGGCCGACGGGGCGGACACGGGGGTCGGGGAGGCCGCGGCCGAGGAGGGTGCGCGGGCCGGGGAGAAGGGTCGCGCGGACGGCGGCCGCCGCCCCCGTGCCGAACCAGAGCACCGCCTCCTTCACATCGCCGCCGTCCGAGATCCACTCGGCCTCGGCCTCGGCGGGGACCGCCTCGTGGGGGATGCCGGGGGCGATCTTCAGGGCGGCGCGCGGCGCCTTGAGCGCGGTGGCGACGGCCCAGGAGAGCGGGGGCGAGTAGGCCTCGGGGTCGAAGATCCGGCCCCGGCCGCCGCGCCTGGCCGGGTCCACGAAGACCGCGTCGTACGGCGCGACGTCCACGTCCGTGACGTCCGCCTCCCGCACCTCGATCAGGTCGGCGAGGCCGAGCGCGTCGGCATTGGCGCGGGCCACCGCCGCCGTCAGGGGGTCGCGGTCGACGGCCAGGACGCGGATGCCGGCCCGCGCGAGGGCGATCGCGTCGCCGCCGATGCCGCAGCACAGGTCGGCCACGGAGGTCACGCCCAGGGCGCGCATCCGCTCCGCCCGGTACGTCGCCACGGTCGTCCTGGTCGACTGCTCGACCCCGTTCGGCGTGAAGAACATCCGCTCCGCGTCCGCCGCGCCGAACTTCGCCGCCGCCCGCTGCCGCAGCCGGGCCTGCGCCATCGCCGCCGAGACGAGCTCGGCCGGGTGGTCCCGGCGCAACCGGGTCGCCACGGCCAACTCCCGCGCCGGCTCGGTACCGCGCACCTCGTCGAGGAGAGCGCGGCCCTCCGGGGTGAGGAGGGGGGTGAGGAAGGCGGCGGGATCGAGGTCGTTCACCGGGCCATTGTCCGCCAGGGAGGGAGGCGTTGTAGGCCAGTCGGTGGACCGTGTGGGGCCGTCGGCGGTGTCGGGGCGGTGGGAAGGGGGCGGCCTGCGAGGATGCAGCGCCATGCGATTTGTACGACAAAATGATGTTAAGGGTGCCAAGTGGTCGGGTTCCGGGAGGGGGAGCGGTGGCCCCCGGGGCGGCGGTCTCCGGCGTGGCAGCCTCCGGCGTGGCGGCCTCCGGGGCGGCGGTCTCCTGGGCGGCGGTCTCCTGGGAGGTACCGCCGTGCTCGCCGTGGCGGTCATCGTGTCCGGGTGCACCTGGGGCGGTGCCGAGAAGGCTTCGGGGAGCGGTTCCGGCGGGTCCGGGCCTTCCCGTGGCTCCGGGGAACTCGAGAGCGCGGATCCGGTCCACGGTCAGCCCGGACGGCGGCGCCCTCTTGACGCGCCCGCCGCGCGGGCCATCGACAGGTACGCCGCGAAGTCGCGCCGGGCGCACGCCGCGCGGGTCGCCGCCGCGAAGCGCTGGGGGCTGACCCAGGCGCCCCTGCTCCCGCCCGCGCCCCCGGCGACGAAACCGGCGCTCAAGACCCGCAAGGGGTTCGAGGTCGACGGACACGTGGAGGACGGACTCCCGCCGGTCTTCACGACCGTCCCCACCCGCCACAAGGTCGTCTTCCTCACCATCGACGACGGCGCCGAGAAGGACCCCGCCTTCCTGCGCATGATGAGCGACCTGAGGATCCCGTACACCGCCTTCCTCAGCGACTACCTGATCAAGGAGGACTACGGCTACTTCGAGCGGATGCGGGACCGTGGCGTCGTCCTGAACAACCACACCCTCAACCACCGCTTCATGCCCGCCCTCTCCTACGCCGCCCAGAAACGCGAGATCTGCGGCATGCAGGACGTGATCGAGAAGCGGTACGGCGAACGGCCCACCCTCTTCCGGCCGCCGTACGGCAGCTACGACCAGGACACCCTCCGCGCCGCCAAGACCTGCGGCGTCAAGGCGGTCCCCCTCTGGAACGAGGAGGTCTTCGCCGACCGCTGGGACTACCGCGAATGGGACCGCGAACTCCGCCCCGGCGACATCGTCCTCAGCCACTTCCGGGGCAAGGCCGACTGGAAGGGCACCATGCCCGACATGATCCGCCGCTTCCTGAACCTGGTGACCGCCGAGGGGTACGCGGTGGCGAGGCTGGAGGACTACCTGTGAAGGACGCCGGGGGCGGCCGGCCGGGAGGACGAGGACGAGGAGGGGGAAGGGCGACGGGAGGACGCCGGGTGCCTGGAGGGCGAGGAACCCGAGCAGAGCGGACAGCGCGAGCAGCGCGGACAGCGCGGGGAGTACGGGCAGCGCGGGGAGCGCGGGGAGTACGGGCAGCGCGGGGAGCGCGGGGAGCGCGGGGAGTACGGGCAGCGCGGGTAGTGCGACGCGGGGCGCGCGCTTCGACGGCCCGTACGCCGGTCGCCCGCGCCGTGGCCGCCCTCTCCTCCCTCGCAGTTCTCGCCGTACTGCTCCTCGCCGGATGCGCGCCCGACCCCGTCGACCACGCCGGCCGAGCGGAGAAACCGGGGGCCGAGGTGGCGGCGAAGGGACCGGGGGCCGAAGCGGAGGCGGAGGGCCCACGGCCGGCGCCAGGGCCGGGGGCATCAGCGGCAGCGACGCCCCGGACACCGACTCCGGCACCCCCGACCCCGGCCCCGACCTCGACGGCCGCGCCCTCGAGCGCCCGGCCCACCGGTCCAAGTTCAGCCACGTCCCGCCCCGGCGGGGCCGACGGCGCATCGACCCCTGCCCCCTCCACCCCCTCCACCCCCTCCGTCCCGCGCACCCGCGCACGCGCCCCCGCCCCCGACGCCTCCCCTCACCACCTCCGCCCCGACTCGCCCCCGTACCGCCGCTGGGGCCTCGCCGCCCCCCTCGCCCCCGCGCCCAAGGTCCCCGACCGGCCGTCCGCCCCGGGCGCGGCGGGGCCCGGTCTGCCGCCCGTCGTCGATCGTGTGCGGACCCGGGACAAGGTCGTCTTCCTCACGTACGACGACGGGGCCGAGAGGGACCCCCGGTTCGTCGACATGGTCCGGGAGCTGCGGCTGCCGGTGAGCATGTTCCTGACGGACAGCGTCGTGGGGCCGGGCTACGGCCACTTCGCACGGCTGCGCGCGGTCGGGGTGACCGTGCAGAACCACACGCTCGACCACACCGCCCTGCGCGGCCTGCCGTACGCCGGACAGCGGGCGGAGATCTGCGGCCAGCAGCACAAGCTCAAGCAGCGCTTCGGTGTCCGCCCGACCCTCTTCCGCCCGCCGTACGGCGTCTACGACACCACCACGCTCCGCGCCGCCGCCGACTGCGGCATCTCGGCCGTCGTCCTGTGGCGCGCGGCCCTGCAGACCACCGACCCCCGCCCCACGGTCGGCGACCACCTGCGCCCCGGCGACATCGTCCTGGTTCTCTCCCACTCCCGGATCAGAGGCCCCGAACAGCTCAAGGGCACGACGCTCACGGAGATGACGACGCGGCTGCTGCGCCGCATCCAGGAGCAGGGCCTGACGGTCGGCCGCCTGGAGGACTATCTCTGACGCCCCTCCGGCCCCCTGGAACCGCCTCCGACACCCCGCCACAACCCACGCAATTAGCAGTCCGCTTGACCGAGTGCTAATCGCGGTCATAGTCTCAGGTCTGGCACTCCCCCCTGGAGAGTGCCAACTACGCGACGGGCAGGTCCGGCACCCGCGACGACGGATCCACCTGGTCGCCACCTCAGACAGTTAACCCCGTGAGATCTCCGAAGGGGGAGGTCGGATCGTGACGACCACCAGCTCCAAGGTTGCCATCAAGCCGCTCGAGGACCGCATCGTGGTCCAGCCGCTCGACGCCGAGCAGACCACCGCCTCTGGCCTGGTCATCCCGGACACCGCCAAGGAGAAGCCCCAGGAGGGCGTCGTCCTGGCCGTGGGCCCGGGCCGCTTCGAGAACGGCGAGCGCCTGCCGCTCGACGTCAAGACCGGCGACATCGTGCTGTACAGCAAGTACGGCGGCACCGAGGTGAAGTACAACGGCGAGGAGTACCTCGTCCTCTCGGCTCGCGACGTCCTCGCGATCATCGAGAAGTAATTCACCAGGCTTCCCGCGAGGCGTACATCGTCCCGCGAAAGCACATTGCTTTGAGCTGCGCCCCTGGCCCCCGCGACCATTAATCAGCCGGGCGTCGGGGGCGCGGTTCGTTTCACCAACGTTTTCCGAGAGGGCTGAACCGCTCCCATGGCGAAGATCCTGAAGTTCGACGAGGACGCCCGTCGCGCCCTCGAGCGCGGCGTCAACAAGCTTGCCGACACGGTCAAGGTGACGATCGGCCCCAAGGGCCGCAACGTCGTCATCGACAAGAAGTTCGGCGCCCCCACCATCACCAACGACGGTGTGACCATCGCCCGTGAGGTCGAGGTCGAGGACCCGTACGAGAACCTCGGTGCCCAGCTGGTGAAGGAGGTGGCGACCAAGACCAACGACATCGCGGGTGACGGTACGACCACCGCCACCGTGCTCGCCCAGGCGCTCGTGCGCGAGGGCCTGAAGAACGTCGCCGCGGGTGCCTCCCCGGCCGCCCTGAAGAAGGGCATCGACGCCGCCGTCGCCGCGGTCTCCGAGGAGCTCCTCGCAACCGCCCGCCCGATCGACGAGAAGTCCGACATCGCCGCCGTCGCCGGTCTGTCCGCCCAGGACGCCCAGGTCGGCGAGCTCATCGCCGAGGCGATGGACAAGGTCGGCAAGGACGGTGTCATCACCGTCGAGGAGTCCAACACCTTCGGTCTGGAGCTGGACTTCACCGAGGGCATGGCCTTCGACAAGGGCTACCTGTCGCCGTACTTCGTGACGGACCAGGAGCGTATGGAGGCCGTCCTCGACGACCCGTACATCCTCATCCACCAGGGCAAGATCGGCGCCATCGCCGACCTGCTGCCCCTGCTGGAGAAGGTCATCCAGTCCAACGCCTCGAAGCCGCTGCTGATCATCGCCGAGGACGTCGAGGGCGAGGCCCTCTCCACCCTCGTCGTCAACAAGATCCGCGGCACCTTCAACGCGGTCGCCGTCAAGGCCCCCGGCTTCGGCGACCGTCGCAAGGCGATGCTGCAGGACATGGCGACCCTGACCGGCGCCGAGGTCATCTCCGAGGAGGTCGGCCTCAAGCTCGACCAGGTCGGTCTCGACGTGCTCGGCTCCGCCCGCCGCGTCACCGTCACCAAGGACGACACCACGATCGTCGACGGCGCCGGTGACTCCGGGGCCGTCCAGGGCCGTGTCGCCCAGATCAAGTCCGAGATCGAGAACACGGACTCCGACTGGGACCGCGAGAAGCTCCAGGAGCGCCTCGCGAAGCTGGCCGGCGGCGTGTGCGTCATCAAGGTCGGCGCCGCCACCGAGGTGGAGCTGAAGGAGAAGAAGCACCGTCTGGAGGACGCCATCTCCGCGACCCGCGCCGCGGTCGAGGAGGGCATCGTCTCCGGTGGTGGCTCCGCGCTCGTCCACGCCGTCAAGGTCCTCGAGGGCAACCTCGGCAAGACCGGCGACGAGGCCACGGGTGTCGCGGTCGTCCGCAAGGCCGCCGTCGAGCCGCTGCGCTGGATCGCCGAGAACGCCGGCCTGGAGGGCTACGTCATCACCTCCAAGGTCGCCGAGCTCGACAAGGGCCAGGGCTTCAACGCCGCGACCGGCGAGTACGGCGACCTGGTCAAGTCCGGCGTCATCGACCCGGTCAAGGTCACCCGCTCCGCCCTGGAGAACGCCGCCTCCATCGCCTCCCTCCTCCTGACGACCGAGACCCTGGTCGTCGAGAAGAAGGAAGAGGAGCCGGCCGACGCGGGCCACGGCCACGGTCACGGCCACGCCCACTGAGGCACCCCGCTGCCAAGAGAAGCCCCCGCTCCGCATCGGCGGAGCGGGGGCTTCCCCGTGGGCCGGCGCCCCGTCACTGTTCCAGCGCGTCCAGGGCTCCGAGCTGATGCATCAGCCCCAGCCGGTCGTACTCCCACCACGCCTCGGCGATCTTGCCGTCGGGCGTGCACCGGTGGATCGTCGTCCCCGTCATGGTGACGTCCCTCCCGGTCGCCGCGATGCCCAGGAACTCGCCCTTGTGCCGGGCGTTCCAGGTCCAGCGCGTGCACACGCGGTCACCCTGGGCGATCTGGTCGTCGACCGTGAACGCGAAGTCGAAGCCCGCTCGCCACACCTCGGCCTCCCGCCGGAAGGCGTCCAGTCCCAGGGTGTCCGGTTCGTTGCCGTGGTCGTGGTAGTCCTCGATCAACAGGTCGTTGAACGGGGGCAGTTCCCCCCGCGTCGCCAGGGTCTCGAAGAACCGCCGCGCGGTGCCCGCGTACAACTGCTCGTCGCGCACCACGTCCAGATCGGTGAAGGTGGGCATCTCGTCGCAGAGCGCCACCATCTCCTGGAAGATCCGGTCCGTCTCCGGCAGGTTGGAATTCCGCATCGCGTCCTCGTACGACGCGAACTCCACGATCTCGATGACGTGCGACGAGTCGGACCGGTCCGTGCCGACCACACTGTGTGTCGCCGTCCGCTTGCCCTTGGTCTGCTCGACCCACCTGTCCATCAGCTGGTTCATCTCGTCGAGCCGGCTGGTCCTGCAGTCGATGAGCTGCACGAACGTCATGCCACACCACCTCCCGGCCCCCCTGCTTCCGGTCAACGACTCCATTGTCCGGCCGCCGCCGGGCAGCCGCAGTCCGACAGCCGGACGCCCCACGGCCGCCTTACTGCGGCCCGTACTGCCGCCCCGCCTTCGAGCTGATCCCGCCCAGCAGTCCCCGGGGCACCACCTTCACCACACCCATCAGCGTCTTGTAGCGCGGGTCGGGGATGGAGACGGACTTGCCGCGGGAGAGGTCGGCGAGAGCGGCGGTGACGAGTTTGTCGGCGTCGAGCCACATCCAGGACGGGATGTTGTCGGTGCCCATGCCGGCCCGGTCGTGGAACTCGGTGCGGACGAAGCCCGGGCACAACGCCATCAGCCGTACGCCGCTGCCGGCCAGGTCCCGCGCAACACCCTGGGTGAACTGCACGACCCAGGCCTTGGACGCGCCGTACGTCCCGCGCGGTACGAACGCCGCCACCGACGCGACGTTGACGACGCCCCCTCGGCCCCGCTCCCGCATCCCCTCCGTCGCCGCCGAGGTCAGACGCAGTACCGCCTCGCAGTGCACCTTGAGCATCTTCAGCTCGTCGGCCATGGAGACCTCGAGGAAGCGGCCCTTGTTGCCGAAGCCGGCGTTGTTGATCAGCAGGTCGACCGGGTTCTTGCGGTCGGCCAGCCGCCGCGCGACCGTCTCGATGCCGTCGTCCGTCGCGAGGTCCGCCGTCAGCACCTCCGCCTCGATGCCGTGCCGGTCGTGCAACTCCGTGGCCTGTTCGCGCAGTCGCTTGGTGTCGCGCGCCACCAGGACGAGGTTGTGTCCGTCCGCCGCCAGCCGCCGCGCGAAGGCGGCACCGATGCCCGCTGTCGATCCCGTGATGAGAGCCGTTGTCATGGCGCAAGCGTAGTGACCGGAACTGTGCGGGTCCGCTTGCTCCACCGCACGTTCACCAGTGCCTTCAGCTCCGCTCCGCCACGTACTTCCGCGCCCACTCCGCCACCTCCGAGTGCAGCGCCTCTCCCGCGTCCAGCAGGCGCGGCAGCAGCTCTTTCTCGGTCATCGTGGCGCGGAAGGCGAGGGCGACGGTGATGTCGTGGTCGGGGCGGTGGACGATCTCGATCGGGTCGCCCGCGCGGATCTCGCCCGGCCGGATCACCCGCAGATACGCACCGGGCGCGCCCTGCCGCGTGAAGCGCTTGAGCCAGCCCCGCTCACCCAGGTGCCGCTGGAAGTTGAGACAGGGGACGCGGCCGGAGGTGATCTCCAGAACCGCCTCGGAGCCGATCCGCCAGCGTTCACCGACGAGAGCGCCGGAGACGTCGACGCCCTCGGTGGTGAGGTTCTCGCCGAAGGACCCGCTGGGCAGCGTGCGGCCCAGCTCGCGTTCCCAGCCGTCCAGGTCCTCGCGGGCGAACGCGTAGACCGCCTGGTCGTCGCCGCCGTGGTGCTCGGTGTTGCACACCGCGTCCCCGGTCACCCCGCTGGCGCCGACCCCCTTGGGCCCCGGCGCGAAGACCCGCACCGGTCCGTCCACCGGCCGTTTGTCGATGCCCGTGACCTTCTTCGACTCCTCCGGGAGGTCGACGGCCCGGGGGCGTCCCACATTCAGTGACAGAAGCTTCATACCGGCACGTTAAGCGGGCGAGGGTCAAAGCGTCGACACGATATTCGGCACCCCGCCCAAGCCGCGCTTATGCTCACACCGTGATCGAGGCCCGTCATCTCCGCGTCCTGCGCGCCGTCGCCGCCACCGGCTCCTTCTCGGCGGCGGGACGCGAACTCGGGTGCACACAGCCCGCCGTCAGCCAGCAGATGAAGGCGCTCGAAGCGTCCGTCGGTACGCCGCTGCTGGTGCGCGGCGGCCGTGAGATGCGGCTGACGCAGGCGGGCGAGGCTCTGGTGCGTCACGCGGCCGGGATCCTCGCCGGGCTCACCGCGGCAGAGGAGGAGGTCGCCGCCATCGCCGGGCTGCGCGCCGGACGGGTCCGTCTGGTCTCCTTCCCCAGCGGCAGCTCCACCCTCGTCCCCACCGCCCTGGCCGCCCTGCGCGCCGCGCATCCCGGCACCCGGGTCTCCCTGGAGGAGGCCGAACCGCCCCGCTCGGTCGAGATGCTCCGTGAGGGCGACTGCGACATCGCGCTCGCCTTCCGCTACGAGGGCGCGGCGGGCGACGGGGAAGGGGAAGGGGAATGGGACGACCTGGTCGTCCGGCCCCTGCTCACCGACCGGCTCGTCGGGCTCGTCCCGCAGGGGCATCGCCTGGCCCGGGCGCGGTCCATCGGCATCGGCGAACTCGCCGGGGAATCCTGGATCGCCGGCTGCCCGCGCTGCCGGGGGCAACTGGTGCGGGTCTGTGAGAGCGCGGGGTTCACGCCCCGCATCGACTTCGCGACCGACGACTATCCGGCGGTGGTCGGCCTGGTGGGCGCGGGCCTCGGGGTCGCCGTCCTGCCGGAGCTGGCCATCGAGTCCGTACGCGCCAAGGGGGTGCGGGCGGTGTCGGTCGAACCGCTGGTGTGCCGGGAGATCGTGGCGCTCACTTTGCCGGACCTGGCTCAGGTGCCCACGGTTGCGGCGACGCTGGACCGGCTCGCCGGGGCGGCCGCGCGATAGCGCCGGCGTTCCGGACGGGCGGACCGGACGCGGACTGGACGGGCGCGATTACAGCCCGTACATGCCCGTACATGTCCGTACGCGCTCGTACAGAGGCGCTGCAGAAACGTTCTTTCAGGTGTCCGAACCGGCGTCGCTCCCGGACGTGGACGCCGACACCAGCCGGTGGCGTGCCCGGCCCATGAGCTCCTCGCGTTCGTCCTCGGTCAGCCCGCCCCACACGCCGTACGGCTCGCGCACCGCGAGGGCGTGGGCCGCGCACTGCGCGCGTACCGGGCATCTCATGCAGACCTCTTTGGCCGAGTTCTCACGAGCGCTCCGTGCCGCACCGCGTTCTCCCTCGGGGTGGAAGAAGAGTGAGCTGTCGACCCCACGGCAGGCCGCGAGGAGCTGCCAGTCCCACAGATCAGCGTTCGGTCCGGGAAGGCGGGAGAAATCTGCCATTACGTGTCCCCTTGTTGCCGTTCTTGTAGGAGATGTTGCCCATGACCGTACATCGACTATCAAAGGAGATGAAAATATGACTCATTGCGAATCTAGCCTCAGACACCAGCAAAAGGGAACAAAAACGTCTGAATGGGGCATAGGTTGTGATGAAACATTGAGGGTCCGTTGTGCATGTCTGCACCGTGTTGGCGCCCTCACGTAGAGTGCCGAAGGTGGCCAGCCATCCCGTAACTCTTTCGAGTGACCGTCGTTGAGACGGGCGGAGGCGGTTGAAGAACAAGCGCTCGGGCAGGCGTTCGTGTCCGCTCGTGAGCGTCGACCGCACAGGTGACGATTTCGTACCAGCCTGGAGGCTCAAGGTGACGCGCATCAGCTGCGGAGGGCGGCCATGACATCCGTCCTCGTCTGCGACGACTCCCCGCTTGCCCGAGAGGCGCTGCGCCGCGCGGTGGCGACCGTGCCCGGCGTCGAGCGCGTGACCACGGCGGCCAACGGCGAGGAAGTCCTCCGCCGCTGGGGGGCCGACCGCTCGGACCTGATTCTGATGGACGTACGCATGCCCGGTCTGGGCGGCGTCGAGACCGTACGGCGGCTGCTGTCCGCCGACCCCGGGGCGCGCATCATCATGCTCACCGTCGCCGAGGACCTGGACGGCGTGGCCCTCGCGGTCGCCGCCGGTGCGCGGGGCTATCTACACAAGGACGCCTCCCGCGCGGAGCTGCGTGCCACGGTCACGCAGGCCCTCGCCGACCCGACCTGGCGGCTCGCCCCGCGCCGGCTGCGCTCGGCCGAGATGGGCGCCGCGCCGACGCTCACCGCGCGGGAGATCCAGGTTCTCGAAGGCATGAGCCACGGCCGTTCGAACGCCGAGATCGGTCGCGAGCTGTTCCTCTCCGAGGACACCGTCAAGACCCACGCCCGGCGCCTGTTCAAGAAGCTCGGCGCCTCGGACCGCGCGCACGCCGTGGCGCTCGGCTTCCGCTGGGGTCTGGTCCGCTGAGTGAGCCGTGACGGGGGTACGAGAATCCCCGCCCATCGCGTGGTGGGCGGGGGTGGTGAGACGGCCCATCGGGTGCCCGCTGCTCGTTTCGCCGCGGATGCCGCATCCTTGAGGTGTGGAGTTCCTCGGGGAGCAGTCGAACGAGCGGGAGGGGAGGGCGCAGGAGATGAGTTCCGGCGCACCTGCTCATAACGCTTCGGTGCACAACCACGGACGTGGCGCCACGGACCGGACGGCCGCAAGGCACCATGGACCGATGCGCGACGACGAGACGACGGTGATCGGTGCGCTCGTGCATCGCGCGGTCGACGGGGACGAGCAGGCCACGCACGATCTGCTCGCCCATGTCCACCCTCTGGCCCTGCGGTACTGCCGCACCCGTCTGTCCCGGCTGCCGGGCGACGCGCGGCACTTCGTGGAGGACCTGGCACAGGAGGTCTGCGTCGCCGTCCTCCTCGCACTGCCGCGTTACAAGGACACCGGGCGGCCGTTCGAGGCGTTCGTCTTCGCCATCGCCGGCCACAAGGTCGCCGACCTCCAGCGCGCCGCGATGCGCCATCCCGGCTCGACGGCCGTCCCCTCGGACGAGATGCCGGAGCGCCCCGACGACTCCCTGGGCCCCGAGGAGCGTGCGCTGCTCAGCAGCGACGCCGAGTGGGCCAAGAAGCTCCTCGCCAACCTCCCCGAGAACCAGCGCGAGCTGCTCCTGCTGAGGATCGCGGTGGGGCTCACGGCCGAGGAGACGGGGCAGATGCTCGGGATGTCGCCGGGCGCGGTCCGGGTGGCACAGCACCGGGCGCTGAGCAGGCTCCGGGCGCTGGCGGAGCAGTAGTCGTACGGGCTCTCAGGGCGCCCCGATGAACATGCGGGGCGCCGTTTCCGTACGAACATACGAGGTCCGGCCTCACTTCGTACCGTGGAATGTGTGCCCCACGCTTCCCGTTAGCATGGACATCCGCACCGATCAAGGCCATTTGGGGAAGGTGTCATGACTGCCAACGTCGACGGAGTGCCCGACAAATTCGCGACGCTCGGGCTGACCTACGACGACGTGCTGCTGCTGCCGGGCGCGTCGGACATGGCGCCCGACGAGATCGACACCGCCTCGTACGTCTCCAAGAACGTGCGGGTGAACATCCCGCTCCTCTCGGCCGCCATGGACAAGGTCACCGAGTCCCGGATGGCCATCGCCATGGCCCGTCAGGGCGGTGTCGGCGTGCTGCACCGCAACCTGTCCATCGAGGACCAGGCCAACCAGGTCGACCTGGTGAAGCGCTCCGAGTCCGGCATGGTCGCCGACCCGATCACCGTGCACCCGGACGCCACGCTCGCCGAGGCCGACGCGCTGTGCGCCAAGTTCCGCATCAGCGGCGTCCCGGTGACGGACGGCAACAAGAAGCTGCTCGGCATCGTCACCAACCGTGACATGGCCTTCGAGACCGACCGCTCGCAGCGGGTCCGTGAGGTCATGACGCCGATGCCGCTGGTCACCGGCAAGGTCGGCATCTCCGGCGTCGAAGCCATGGAGCTGTTGCGCAAGCACAAGATCGAGAAGCTTCCGCTGGTCGACGACGCGGGCATCCTCAAGGGCCTCATCACGGTCAAGGACTTCGTCAAGGCCGAGAAGTACCCGCACGCCGCGAAGGACGGCGAGGGCCGCCTCCTCGTCGGCGCGGCCGTCGGTGTCGCCGGCGACGCCTTCGAGCGCGCCCAGGCCCTCATCGAGAACGGCGTCGACTTCATCGTCGTCGACACCGCCCACGGCCACTCCCGCCTGGTCGGCGACATGGTCGCCAAGATCAAGTCGAACTCCTCCGGCGTCGACGTCATCGGCGGCAACATCGCCACGCGTGACGGCGCCCAGGCCCTGATCGACGCGGGCGTGGACGGCATCAAGGTCGGCGTCGGCCCCGGCTCCATCTGCACGACCCGTGTCGTCGCCGGCATCGGCGTCCCGCAGGTCACCGCCATCTACGAGGCCTCGCTGGCCGCCAAGGAGGCCGGTATCCCGGTCATCGGCGACGGTGGCCTGCAGTACTCCGGCGACATCGCCAAGGCCCTGGTCGCGGGCGCCGACACGGTGATGCTGGGCTCGCTGCTCGCGGGCTGCGCCGAGTCGCCGGGCGAGCTGCTGTTCATCAACGGCAAGCAGTTCAAGTCGTACCGCGGCATGGGTTCGCTGGGCGCCATGCAGTCGCGCGGCGACCGCAAGTCGTTCTCCAAGGACCGCTACTTCCAGGAGGGCGTCGCCTCCGACGAGCAGCTCGTCCCCGAGGGCATCGAGGGCCAGGTGCCCTACCGCGGCCCGCTCTCCTCGGTCGTCCACCAGCTGGTCGGCGGGCTGCGCCAGTCGATGTTCTACGTCGGCGGCCGCACCGTTCCGGACCTCCAGGCCAACGGCCGCTTCGTCCGCATCACGTCGGCGGGCCTCAAGGAGAGCCACCCGCACGACATCCAGATGACCGTCGAGGCGCCGAACTACAGCCGTAAGTAAGCGGCAGGCCTGACCGAGGGCGGTCCCGGAGCATCCGGGGCCGCCCTCGTCGTGCCCGTCGGCGATACTGGTAGACGCTGAACGCATCAGGGAAAGGCCACAGACGTGACTGAGATCGAGATCGGGCGCGGCAAGCGCGGCCGCCGGGCGTACGCCTTCGACGACATCGCCGTCGTCCCCAGCCGCCGTACGCGGGACCCGAAGGAGGTCTCGATCGCCTGGCAGATCGACGCCTACCGCTTCGAGCTGCCCTTCCTGGCCGCCCCCATGGACTCGGTCGTCTCCCCGGCCACCGCGATCCGCATCGGCGAGATGGGCGGCCTCGGCGTCCTGAACCTCGAAGGGCTGTGGACGCGGTACGAGGACCCGCAGCCGCTGCTCGACGAGATCACCGGCATGCCCGACGAGGCCGCGACCCGCCGTCTCCAGGAGATCTACGCCGCTCCCATCAAGGAGGAGCTGATCGGGCAGCGCCTCAAGGAGGTGCGCGACTCGGGTGTCGTGACGGCCGCCGCGCTCTCGCCGCAGCGCACCGCCCAGTTCTCCAAGGCCGTCGTGGACGCGGGTGTCGACATCTTCGTCATCCGCGGGACGACCGTGTCGGCGGAGCACGTCTCCGGGGCGCACGAGCCGCTGAACCTGAAGCAGTTCATCTACGAGCTGGACGTCCCGGTCATCGTCGGCGGCTGCGCCACGTACACGGCCGCGCTGCACCTGATGCGCACGGGCGCGGCCGGTGTCCTCGTCGGCTTCGGCGGTGGCGCGGCCCACACCACGCGCAACGTGCTCGGCATCCAGGTCCCGATGGCGACGGCCGTGGCCGATGTGGCCGCCGCCCGCCGCGACTACATGGACGAGTCCGGCGGCCGGTACGTGCACGTCATCGCCGACGGCGGTGTCGGTTGGTCCGGCGACCTCCCCAAGGCCATCGCCTGCGGCGCGGACGCGGTCATGATGGGCTCCCCGCTGGCCCGCGCCACGGACGCGCCCGGCAAGGGCAACCACTGGGGCATGGAGGCGGTGAACGAGGAGCTGCCGCGCGGCAAGAAGGTGGACCTCGGGACGGTCGGCACGCTGGAGGAGGTCCTCACCGGGCCCTCCCACACCCCCGACGGTTCCATGAACCTCTTCGGCGCCCTGCGGCGGGCGATGGCCACCACCGGGTACAGCGAGCTGAAGGAGTTCCAGCGCGTCGAGGTGACGGTGGCGGACTCCCAGCACAAGCGGTGAGATGACGCGGCGCTCGGCTTGAGCGACGGGAGGGGCTCGGTGGCCTGAGGGTGACCGGGCCCCTTCTCTGTGCCCAAGTGGGCTGGTGGGGGCGTGGGTTGCGGGTGGGGGCGCGTGGTTGCGTTCGGGGCGAATGCGGGCCGAACGGGCGTAGCGGGGCGATAGCGTTCCTGTCCGGCGCCCCAGCTTGCCTGGGAGCCCCCTTCCAAGGACCTGGTCCGGACCCCGCCCTCGGGGCCCGGCCCGATTTCCGACGGACCGTCCACCGGGCACTGGGCGGTGTCGTGGAAGGGGGCGCCCATGGGACGTCACCGCAAGCCCACTCGCTGGGACCGGATCCGTCTGCGGATGGTGAAGTGCCGGAGGAGGTGGATCTTGCGGATTTACGGAAGGTGAGCGGCCGCCCCCAAGGCAACTAGGGGCGGACACTCCGTGAACCATCCAGGAGCTCGTCGCAGTGCCACCTGCGGCGGGCTCCACCTTTTGTTGCGGAAGGTGAGCGGTCGCCCCCACACAAGCTAGGGGCGGACACTCCGTAAACCTTCCAGGAGCTCGTCGCAGGCCCAACTGCGGCGGGCTCCGCCTGTTTCCGTACGGTACCGGTGGAGGTCGTCGTCTGCCACCGACCCGGAGGTCGGGGCCGTATCGTGCGCCCCCCTCACAACCTGTGCGCCGCCCCCGTGGGGGTGGCCCCCCGGGTGTCCAGCAGGAGCTGGGCCTTCACCGACAGGCCCTGGAGGTCGTAGGTGCGATGCTGCTGGAGGAGGATCGTCAGGTCGGCGTCGGCGGTGGCCTCGTAGAGCGAGTCGGCGCGGGGGATGGGGCGGTCGAGGACGCTCCAGGTGGGGATGTGCGGGTCGTGGTAGCTGACGTGGGCGCCGAGTTCGATGAGGCGGCGGGCGATCTCGTCGGCGGGGGTGCCCTGTCGGTCGGGGAGGTCGGGCTTGTAGGTGATGCCCAGGAGGAGGACGCGGGCGCCCCGGGCCGACTTGCCGTGCTCGTTGAGGAGGGTGGCGGCGCGTTGGACGACGTACTGGGGCATGCGGTTGTTGACGCGCTGGGCCAGTTCGACCATGCGGAGCGAGCGGGGGGCGTGGCCCGACAGGTCCTGGGGGAGGGCGTGGCCGCCCACGCCGGGGCCGGGGCGGAAGGCCTGGAAGCCGAAGGGCTTCGTCTCGGCGCAGCGGATGACGTCCCACAGGTCGACGCCGAGGTCGTTGCAGAGGACGGCCATCTCGTTGACGAGGGCGATGTTGACGTGGCGGTAGTTGGTCTCCAGGACGTGGACCGTCTCCGCCTCGCGCAGGCCACGCGCGCGCACCACCTTGTCGGTGAGGCGGCCGTAGAAGGCGGCGGCCGACTCGGTGCAGGCCGGGGTGAGGCCGCCGATGACCTTGGGGGTGTTGGTGGGGCCGAAGTCGCGGTTGCCCGGGTCGACGCGGGCGGGGGAGTAGGCGAGGTGGAAGTCGCGGCCCGCGCGCAGGCCCGAGCCCTCTTCGAGGAGGGGGCGCAGGAGTCGCTCGGTCGTGCCCGGGGGGACGGGAGATTCCAGGATGACCGTGGTGTGCGGGCGCAGGCGGGCGGCCAGGGTGCGGGCGGCCTCCTCGACCTGGGTGAGGTCGAGCGAGCCGTCGGCGCCGAGTGGGGTCGGGGCGCAGATGACGGCCGTACGGACGCGGCCGAGTTCCACGGGGTTGGTGGTGGGCTTGAAGCCGCGGGCGAGCATGCGGCGCAGTTCGCCGGGGGTGAGCGAGCCGGAGTCGGGGCCGGTGCGGTAACCGAGCGTGGCGATGCCGGCGGCGACGGCGGCCTGGGCCAGCGGCAGCCCCAACTGGCCGAGTCCGATGACGGCGAGATCTGCGGGCATGGCGTGGGCCGTCCTTCCCAATAACCGAAGCGGGACAGACGCGCAAGCCCTGTGGACTGGATGAGCGAGCGCAATGTCACACTAGGCGTAAATATGACCGATATGCGGGATTGGAAAGTTGTTTTTCTGTGCGCGTCCTGCGGAGTTGTCCACAGGCTGGAGGCTGGTGGTGGCCGAAGTCGGGCAACGCGGTCAGAATTTTGGGCAGGGGGATGCGAGCAGGGTCTCGCCCGACGGGCATGGACAGGTGAGGCCGGCGCGACCGACAGCGGGAGGCAGCGGTGAGGACAGCGGCACTGGGACCGGCGCAGCGCGCCGAGTCACTGGCGGGTATGGCCGAGCGCGAGCTGGACGTGCTGGTCGTGGGCGGTGGCGTGGTCGGCGCGGGCACGGCCCTGGACGCCGTGACACGCGGTCTGTCCACGGGCCTGGTCGAGGCACGCGACTGGGCGTCCGGCACCTCCAGCCGGTCCAGCAAACTGATCCACGGCGGTCTGCGCTATCTGGAGATGCTCGACTTCGCGCTCGTGCGGGAGGCCTTGAAGGAGCGTGGGCTGCTGCTGGAGCGGTTGGCGCCCCATCTGGTGAAGCCTGTGCCGTTCCTCTACCCGTTGCAGCACAAGGGCTGGGAGCGGTTCTACGCGGGCTCCGGCGTCGCGATGTACGACGCGATGTCCATGGCGCGCGGGCACGGGCGTGGGCTGCCCGTTCATCGTCATCTGACCCGCCACCGCGCTCTGCGCATCGCGCCCTGTCTGAAGAAGGACGCGCTGGTCGGGGCGCTTCAGTACTACGACGCCCAGATGGACGACGCCCGCTATGTGGCGACGATGGTGCGCACGGCCGCGTCGTACGGGGCGAAGGTCGCCAACCGCGCGCGTGTGACGGGGTTCCTGCGTGAGGGCGAGCGCGTGGTCGGCGCCAAGGTGCAGGACGTCGAGGGCGGCGGGGAGTACGAGGTCCGGGCCCGGCAGATCGTGAACGCCACCGGGGTGTGGACCGACGACACCCAGGCGATGGTGGGGGAGCGCGGGCAGTTCCACGTCCGGGCGTCCAAAGGCATCCATCTGGTCGTACCGAAGGACCGGATCCACTCCACGACCGGGCTGATCCTGCGGACCGAGAAGTCCGTGCTGTTCGTGATCCCCTGGGGGCGGCACTGGATCGTGGGGACGACGGACACCGACTGGGATCTCGACAAGGCGCATCCGGCGGCGTCCAGCGCGGACATCGACTATCTGCTGGAGCATGTGAACTCCGTGCTGGCGGTGCCGCTCACACGGGACGACGTGCAGGGGGTGTACGCCGGGCTCCGGCCGTTGCTCGCGGGGGAGTCGGACGCCACCAGCAAGCTCTCGCGGGAGCACATCGTCGCCCATCCGGTGCCGGGGCTCGTGGTCGTGGCCGGGGGAAAGTACACGACGTACCGGGTGATGGCCAAGGACGCGGTGGACGCGGCCGTGCACGGGCTGGACCAGCGGGTCGCCGAGTGTGTCACCGAGGACGTGCCGCTGCTCGGGGCGGAGGGGTACCGGGCGTTGTGGAACGCGCGGGCGCGGATCGCGGCGAGCACGGGGCTGCATGTGGTGTGGGTGGAGCATCTGCTGAACCGGTACGGGTCGGCGACCGAGGAAGTGCTCGATCTGATCGCCTCCGAGCCGTCCCTGGGGGAGCCGTTGCAGTCCGCCGACGACTATCTGCGGGCCGAGGTGGTGTACGCCGCCTCGCACGAGGGGGCGCGGCATCTCGACGATGTGCTCACTCGGCGGACCCGGATCTCCATCGAGACGTTCGACCGGGGGGCGCGGAGTGCGCGGGAGGCGGCGGAGCTGATGGCACCGGTGCTCGGGTGGGACGAGGGGCAGATCGAGCGGGAGGTCGAGCACTATCACAAGAGGGTGGAGGCGGAGCGGGAGTCGCAGCGGCAGCCGGATGACCTGACGGCGGACGCGGCGCGGTTGGGGGCGCCGGACATCGTGCCGTTGTAGGTGCTCGGCCCCCCCCGCCGCCCCTGCCCCCGCCGGACGGGCCGAGTGGTGCTGAACATGCGTCAGATACCGGACACTGACTGAGAGTTCCGGGCCGGCCTCACAAGTGGGGCCCGGCCGGGGGGATTGCTGTCGCGCCCTGGTGGTGAAGTGTGGGTGGGTGCCGTGAGGGGCTTGGAGGCGGGGTGGCTGGTTGAGGGGGGCCCTGGGCGTGGGGCGCTTGGCGGGTGGGTGACAATGGAGGCTCTGTCAGGGCGGGTTGTATGAGGGGACGCATGTCGGAGGCGGAGCGGGCTGGGGAATCCCGTCAGGACAAGGACGCACGTCTCCTCGCCGGGCGGTACCGGCTGGGAGGGGTCCTCGGTCGCGGCGGTATGGGCACGGTGTGGCGTGCCGAGGACGAGACGTTGGGCCGTACGGTCGCCGTCAAGGAGTTGAGGTTCCCGTCGAGCATCGACGCGGACGAGAAGCGGCGGCTGATCACGCGCACGCTGCGCGAGGCCAAGGCGATCGCGCGGATCCGTAACAACGCGGCGGTGACGGTCTTCGACGTCGTCCACGAGGACGACCGGCCGTGGATCGTGATGGAGCTCGTCGAGGGCAAGTCGCTCGCCGAGGTCATCCGTGAGGACGGGGTGCTCGAACCGAGGCGGGCCGCCGAGGTGGGGCTCGCCATTCTCGACGTGCTGCGGGCCGCGCACCGCGAAGGCATCCTGCACCGGGACGTGAAGCCGTCGAACGTGCTGATCGACAAGCACGACGGCCGGGTCGTCCTCACCGACTTCGGTATCGCACAGGTCGAGGGCGACCCCTCCATCACCTCGACCGGCATGCTCGTGGGCGCGCCCTCGTACATCTCGCCGGAGCGGGCGCGCGGGCACAAGCCCGGCCCCGCGGCGGACCTCTGGTCGCTCGGCGGTCTGCTCTACGCGGCGGTCGAGGGGGTGCCGCCCTACGACAAGGGGTCGGCCATAGCGACGCTGACCGCGGTGATGACCGAGCCGGTGCCGGAACCGAAGAGGGCCGGGGCGCTGAAGGACGTCATCTTCGGCCTGCTCACCAAGGACCCCGAGCGGCGGCTCGACGACGCCGGCGCGCGGGCGATGCTCAACACCGTGATCCACGCGCCGGACCCGAAGGACGCCGATCCGCTGGACGCCACGCGGGTCGTGCCGTTGCCGCCCGTGCCGGAGGAGCGTCCGAAGAAGGGCGGTTCCGGAGGCGTGGGTACCGGGGCCAAGGAGGGCGGCGGCGAGCGGCCGCGTGCGCCTCGGTGGTCCATGCGGAAGGGCGCGGCGGGAGCTGGAGCAGGAGGGGCGGGGGGCGCGGGCTCGGCTGCGGCATCCCCTGCGGCTGCCGGTGCTGGGGCCGGGGCCTCGCGGGGGGTGTCCGGTGGGGCAGCGGTCGGTGCTTCCGGTGGGGTCTCCGGTGCGACGTCCAGTGGGGCCAAGGCCGGTGCCGCCTCTCCGGCCACCTCACCGGCCGCTTCCGCTGCGGCTGTCTCGACGCGGTCCGCGTCCGTCGGGGTCTCGTCGGGTGCCGCCGGTGAGAAGGCGGGCGGTGCCGCGGGCAGGTCGGCGGTCGGGGCGCGCGGCACCGGTACCGCCGGTACGGGCGACTCCGTTACGGCGCGGCGGACTTCCGGGTGGCCCGAGGTGCCGCCGCCGGATCTGCCGCCGCGGCCGGTGCCCAGGGCGCCGATCACGGACGTGGTGTCGCGGCGGACGCTGGCGGTCATCGCGGTTGCCGTGGTGCTGGCCGTTCTCGGGACCGTGCTGGCGTTCACCCTCGGCGACGACAACTCGTCGAACAACAGCAAGGGCGCCGACACCAAGGCGGCCGCGTCCAGCGGGACGGCGTCGGGGAGCGACGCCGACAGCGAGGACGCGGGCACGGACAAGAAAGCGGACAAGGAAGCGGACAAGGGGTCCGCTCCCAGTCCGGACGGTGACACGACGGACGAGGCCGAAGGGTCGAGCGGGTCCGCCGGCAGTTCGCCGAGCCCCTCGGGCGGCTCCGGCGACTCCGTGAGCGGTGACGGCTCCGGGACCACCGCGACCGAGACGTACAAGAGCGGTCAGGGGTTCTCGATCGGGCTGCCCGACGGGTGGAAGTACCAGTCCACGGACGCCGCGGGGGCCCGCTTCTCCGGTCCCGACGGGCAGCGGCTGCTCGTCGGGTGGACGACCACCCCGAAGGACGACCCGGTCGCGGACTGGAAGAACCAGGAGCGGTACATGACGCGCTCGCAGTACAAGCGGATCCGAATAGAGGAGGTGGACTACCGGAGCTGGAACACGGCCGACTGGGAGTTCACCTATGTGGAGAGCGGAACGAAGTACCGGTCGATCGACCGCGGTTTCGTCGTCGACTCCCAGCAGGGGTACGCGCTGATGTACACCGCGAAGGCGTCGGAGTGGAGCGGTGAGCTGCGCAAGGACACCTGGCGGACGTTCACGGGGACGTTCCGGCCGAAGTCGTGACGCGGCAGAGGCCGTTGCCCCGGGGCGCGCGTGCGGGTGGGCTGTTGTGCGCCGGTGCGTTCGAGGCGGCGGCCCCATACGGTTTCGTGCCTCAGCTCGGGGCGCCGTTCGGGGGCGTGAGGGGGCGTGGGGCGGGGTGAGCCCGGTCGATGTGAGTTCGACTTCGGGAGTTCTGCCCGCCGGGTGAGTTCGGGAACGGGCCTTCCGGGGAAGATCGAGGGCGTTCGATCGCATTCGAGACGAACCAGATATCGCATCGACTCAATGTGAGTTGCCTCCGGCACGTATCGTGAATGGCTGCGGACCGCACGCATCCAGAACGGAACGGGACGCGGCGCGAGCGGAATTGAGCATCGGGCGGCCGGGGGAGGGCATCGTGGACGAATACGCGGGGCGAGTACTCGCCGACCGCTATCGCCTGCCGCTGCCGCCCTCCGACGAGTACGAACTCGCCGAGACCCGGGCCTTCGACACCTACAGCGGACAGGAAGTCCTGGTCC
This sequence comes from Streptomyces sp. NPDC002787, assembly GCF_053592095.1. Taxonomy (NCBI): domain Bacteria; kingdom Bacillati; phylum Actinomycetota; class Actinomycetes; order Kitasatosporales; family Streptomycetaceae; genus Streptomyces; species Streptomyces sp. NPDC002787. The sequence continues at coordinate 220,243 of NZ_JBSFVC010000005.1, forward strand.
GGCAGGTGCCGTTGCCCGAGGTCGTCGAGGCGGAGATGCTCGACGCCGACGGACTGCCCGAGGGGTATGTGGCGCGGGACGGCGGGGCGCGCCGGGGTGCGGCGCGGACCACGCGCCGGCCCACCGACCCGGCCGTACGGCGGGCCATCGACGCGGCCCAGGCCGCCGCGCAGATCCCCGACCACCCACGGCTCGACCAGGTCTTCGACGTGTTCGCCGAGGGCGGCTCGTTGTGGATAGTGAGCGAACTGGTGTCCGCACGGCCCCTCGCCGCGCTGCTCGCCGAGCAGTCGCTGACCCCGTACCGGGCGGCCGAGGTCGCCTCCGACGTGCTCACCGCGCTGCGGGCGCTGCACGCCCACGGCTGGGTGCACCGGAACATCACCGCCCGTACGGTGCTCGTCTGCGACGACGGCCGGGTGATGCTCACGGGACTCGCGGTCGGGGCGGCGGAAGAGGCGTTGTGCGGATACGACCCGGTGCCCGTGCGGGAGTTCGAGGACAGGCCGCCCGGCGGAGGCGCGGGAGTGCCTGCCGTGGGGCCCGGCGGTGGGCACGCTTCGCGTCGTGACCCGGTGGCGCCCGGGGGCGCCCTGCCCGGGGGCACCGGCGGCGGTACGTTCGGCGGTGCCCGTGCGGGCGGGGCCGGTCTCGGAGCCGGTGGCGGGGCCGAGGATCCCGAAGCCGCACGGCGGGCCGCGATAGAGGCGCGGGCCGGCAGCGCGGCGGCGCCGGTCACGGACCCCTCCGGGGGGCAGCGCGCGCTGGAGGCCGGCGGGGACGCCAGGGCGGCGCGGGCGGGAGCGATCGCGGCGTACCGGGCGGGGGCGCGGGCCGCGGCCCGGGTCCAGGACGACCAACGAGGCGGGCCCGGCACGGGGTTGCCCGCGCAGCGGCCGGCCCCGCAGGGCGGTAGGGCGTCGGGGCGGGACGGCGACCCGGCCCCGGGCACGCGACCGGTGCCTCTCGGCCAGATCGCCGACCCCTACGGTGTCCTCGGCAGCGGCGGCGCCACGAGCGCCTGGCACGGTGCGCTGCCGCGCGGCGGGACGGCCGCGCCCGGCACCGGCGGGCCGACCGACGACGGCGCCCAGGGCGGAAGGGCGCCCGGGAACGCCCCGTACGGCGGTGGCCCGCTCGATGACCCGTCCGGCACCGGCGGGCGGCGCAGCACCCCCTTCCCCGTGGACAGCGGCGACCCCGGCCCGCACGCGACCCCGGCCCGTGGCTCACAACTCGGCACCGGGTACGACGACTTCGGACACGGCGGCCGCGCGCAGGGCAGCGGCGTCTACCGCGACCTCGTGCAGGGGGTCGCCGCGCACAGCGACAGCACACGCGGCGGCACCCACGCCGATGCCTCGCACGGCAACGGCGTCCCGATTCCCGGCGGCGTGACGGACGCCGCCCCCTGGGACGGCGCCGGGGCCGGGGCCGTTCCTCGGCGGGGGCCCGCGACCGCGCTCGCCGCCGAGCGGGCCCGGCAGGCGCGGATGGCGGTGGTGGGGCCGGTCACCGAGCGATGGGCGCCGGAGCAGGCCGGACCGGTGCATGAGAACTGGCAGTTGGCGGCACCGATCGGGCCGGCGACGGACCTGTGGGCGCTGGGCGCGTTGCTGTTCCGGGCTGTGCAGGGGCACGCGCCCTACCCGGAGGAGAACACCGCCGAGCTGGTGCAGCTGGTGTGCGCGGAGCCGCCCGCGTTCGCCGAGGAGTGCGGGCCGCTGCGGCCGGTCGTGGAGTCGCTGCTGCGTCAGGACCCGACGGAGCGGCTGGACTTCGAGGAGCTGCGCGGCTGGCTGCGCTCGCTCGTGCGGTCGGCGCCCGAGCCAGAGGCCGGTGCGCATGTCGTGCCGACGCCGCCCGTGGACGCGAGCCGGCTGCCGATCGTACGGCGACGGGGCGAGCTCGTCCGCAGGCGCCGGGCCAAGCTGCCCGCGACCAGCGCGCACGCCCGCCACAAGCGCGCCCGGCACGAGAGGCCCGCAGAGCCCCGCAAGCTGGGGCGGAATCTTCTCCTGTTGATCCTGCTGGCGTTGGCCGCGGCGGTCGCGTACGCCATGGTGTTCATGCCGAAGACAGCGCCGAGCAGCGAGGGCAGTGACACCGGCAGCCGCACGGACAGCGTCGGGCAGCCCGGTTCGGAGCCCGAGGCGAGCAGCGAGCCCCGCCCCGACCAGAACTCGAGCTCGCCCGACGGCGGTGAGGAGGGCCAGAGCGGGGCGAGCCCTTCGGAGACGTCAGGTTCGACGCAGACGCAGACCGGTGACCCCGAGATCGCCCAGGGCTTCACCCTGCGCAAGGACCCCGAGGGGTTCCAGGTCGCCGTCGCCGACGGCTGGCAGCGCACCGCCGAGAACGGGCGGGGCCAGATCGTCTACTCCCGGGGCGACTTCGAGCTGATCCTCGTCCCCGGACGGGACAGCGCGCAGACCTACGGCAGCGACCCGCTGAAGTACCAGCGGGAGGACGAGCGCGAGCTGCAGCCGTTCCGCGACTCGACCTGGGCCACCTCCACCGGGATGCGGTTGATCGAGGTGGGCGGGGTGACCTCGGCCGAGGGGCAGTTCACCTGGCAGGACTCCGAGGGGCGCGGCGTCTTCGTACGCAACCTCGCGATACTCCTCGACGGGCGCTACCACGTACTGCAGTTGCGCGGGCCGGAGGCCGAGCGGGACGAGGTCACGCGGCTGTACGAGCAGGCGGCGGGCACGTACAAGGTGACCGGCTGAACGGCGTATCGGCAAGGGCACGAAAGGTTGCGCGGCGCTCGCGGAAGCGAGAACCGTCACAGTGCGGTCTCTGTGCGGCCGAGCCGGTTTCCCGTGCTGCGGGCCGGTACCTAATGTGACCCTGTCAAGAACTTGCGGGGCAACGTGAATCAGATGCAGGGCCAGCTCCTCGCGGAGCGCTATCGGCTCGTCGACACGATCGGCAGCGGTGGCATGGGACGGGTCTGGCGTGCGCATGATGAGGTGCTGCACCGGGCCGTGGCGGTCAAGGAGTTGACGGCCGCGCTCTACGTCTCGGAGAACGAGCAGGCCGTACTGCTGGCGCGGACCCGGTCGGAGGCGCGCGCGGCGGCGCGGATCAACCACTCGGCCGTCGTGACCGTGCACGACGTGCTGGAGCACGACAACCGGCCGTGGATCGTCATGGAGTTGGTCGAGGGCGTCTCGCTGGCCGACGCGGTCAAGGAGCGGGGGCGGGTCGAGCCGCGCGAGGCGGCGCGGATCGGGCTGTGGGTGCTGCGCGCGCTGCGCGCCGCCCATCAGGCCGGCGTGCTGCACCGCGATGTGAAGCCGGGGAACGTGCTGCTCGGCGAGGACGGGCGGGTCATGCTGACCGACTTCGGCATCGCGCAGGTCGAGGGCGACACGACCATCACCCGGACCGGCGAGATCGTCGGTTCGGTCGACTACATCGCCCCCGAGCGGGTGCGCGGGCACGAGCCCGGGCCCGCTTCCGACCTGTGGTCGCTGGGCGCCACGCTGTACACGGCGGTGCAGGGCAAGTCGCCGTTCCGGCGCACCACACCGCTCACCACCATGCAGGCCGTGGTGAGTGAGGAGGCCGACGAACCGGCGGACGCGGGGGCGCTGGGGCCCGTCATCACCGCGCTGCTCTGCAAGGACCCCGCTGTACGGCCGGGTATGGACGAGGCCGAGCAGATGCTCGCCGAGGCGGCGGAGGGGCGGCGGCCCCGGGTGGCACAGGCGTATGTGCCGACTCGGCAGCGGTGGGTGGGCGGCGGTCCCGACGGGGAGGGTGCCGGCAGGGATGGTGCCGGCAGGGATGGTGCGGATCGTGCGGACGCGCGGGGGGCCCAGGGCGGCGGACCTGGTGCGGGCGGCGCGCAGGCGCCGGGGCACCCCACCGTGTCCGCGGCCTCCGCCGGGACCCCCGCGTCCGCCGGCCATACCCCCTCCGGCACCCCGGTCGCCCCCATGGCCACCGCCTATCAGCCCACTCCAGGAGCCACCGCGCCGGCCGCGTCCGCCGTCAAGCGGCGCCGCCGGGGGCGTACGGTCGCGCTCGTCGTCCTGCTGGCCGCGCTGGTCGGCGGCAGTGGGGCCGTCGCGATGCACTACGCCGACGAGTGGCGTGCGGGGAGCGGCTCCGCCACGGCCGGTACGGACGGTACGGACGGTACGGACGGTACGGACCAGGGGGACCAGTCGGCGGCTGACAGCGTGCCCGAGGGGTGGGAGCGCGTCGAGGACCCGGAGGGTTTCAGCCTTGCCCTGCCCAAGGGGTGGAAGCGGCAGGTGGAGGGTTCACAGATCGACTACACGCCCGATGGCGGTGACCACTTCCTCCGGGTCGCCGTGGACGACTCGCCGGACTTCGACAGCCCGTACCACCACCAGCTCGACCTGGAGGAGCAGGTGAGGACGCGGCCCGAGTACCAGCAGGTGAGGCTGGAGGAGAACATCTTCCGCGACCGGCCGGGCGCGCTGTGGGACTTCACCTGGACCGCGCCGGCCACCATGGAGTTCCCCGGGCCGCGCCGGGCGATCGAGCAGATGTACCTCTCCCGGGACGGCGTCGAGTACACGATCTACATGTCCGCGCCGGCGGCGGACTGGGACACGGCGGAGGAGCAGTTCTACGCGGTGCTGCGCAGCTGGCGGCCGCCCCAGAAGTGAGGTGGCGGTGAGTCTGGGAGCACCTGCGGCCTGAACCGCGTGGGACCGTCCCGGTCCCGGCACGGCCTCCGAGGCGCCCCCGCCGCACCGGCGCTCGCGAGGCGCTCACGAGACGTGCGTACGTCGCTTGTCGGCCAGGCCGTCACACGGCACCGGAGGGTTTCGATCCGGTGCGGCATGATGGGGCGTATGGGGACCGAGGGGGAGAACGTCCGTGTCATAGCGGGTCGTTACCGGCTGGAGGCCAGGATCGGCCGCGGCGGTATGGGGATCGTGTGGCGTGCCACCGACCAGCTCCTCGGTCGGCAGGTGGCGGTCAAGGAGCTGGCCCTCGACGACTCGCTCCCGGATGAGCGGTCCCGGCAGCGGCGCGAGCGCACCCTGCGGGAGGCGCGGGCGGTCGCCCGGCTCGGCCACCCGCACATCATCGTCGTCCATGACGTCGTCGAGCAGGACGAACGCCCGTACATCGTCATGGAGTTGATCGACGGGAGTTCGCTGGCGGAGCGGATCGCGGCCGAGGGGCCGGTCGACGCGCGGGAGGCCGCGCGGATCGGGATCGATCTGCTCGGCGCGCTGCGGCGGGCGCATGACGCCGGGGTGCTGCACCGCGATCTCAAGCCCGCGAACGTCCTGATGGAGGCCGGCACCGACCGGGTCGTCCTCACCGACTTCGGCATCGCCCAGGTCGCCGGCGCGACCACGCTCACCGAGAGCGGGTCCTTCGTCGGCTCGCCCGAGTACACCGCGCCGGAACGGATGTCCGGGGTCCGCACCGGGCCGGAGTCCGACCTCTGGTCGCTGGGCGCGCTGCTGTGCGCCGTGCTGAGCGGGGAATCGCCGTTCCGGCGCGACTCGTTGGGCGGCATCCTGCACGCGGTCGTCGTCGACGAGATCCGCCCGCCCGCGCAGGCCGCGCCGCTGCTCCCCGTCGTACGGGGCCTGCTGGAGCGCGACCCGGACCGGCGGCTCGACGCGGTGGAGGCGGAGCGGCTGCTGCGGGCCTTCCGGGAGACCGGCCGGACACCGAGAACGACGAAGAGCCCGAGGGCGTCGGCCGGTTACACCCCCACCCGGCGGGACGTCCCGCACTTCGGCTGGTACGCGCACCGTACGGCCGCTGCCGGGGCCGCCGACCAGGACGTACCGGCGGCCGGGCAGGCGGGGCCGCCCGCGCCCGGACCGGCGGCCGCTCCGCCCGAGCAGCCCGCACGGCAGCGGCCGCCGCACTCCACCCGCAGCGTGCTGGTCGCGGCCGCGCTGGTGGCGGCGATGGCCGGGGCGGGCGTCTCGGCCGCGGCACTGCTGATGCGGGACGGGGGCGACGGGGGCGGCACGCCGGGCAGTTCGGCACCACAGACGCCGGGGACGTCGACTACGGCGGGCACGGCGAGCGCGTCGAGTACGGCGGGCGAAACGGGCGGCAACACGGGTGAGACGGGCAAGCCGAGTACGACCGGCACGGCCGGTGCCTCCGGTGACTCCGGTACCTCCGGCGAGTCCGGTACGACGGCCGGTGCCAAGCCCACCCTCACGCGCTCGCGGGCGGCCACCGCGCCGACCGTGCCCTCGGGATACCGGCTCGCCGAGGACGACCGGGGCTTCCGCCTCGCCGTGCCGGAGGACTTCAGGCGGGAGCCGCAGGGGGAGCGGGTCTTCTACATGTCGCCGGGGCAGGCGATCCGGATCGGCGTCAAGCTCGACGACCCGGAGGAGGGCGGGCCGGCCGGGGTGATGCGGCGCGCCCACGGGAAGGGGCCCTCCACGAACCCCGGCTACCGCGACGGCCGGGTCTCCGAGATCACGCACGAGGGTCGGCCCGCCGCGCTCTGGGAGTTCACCTGGGACGGCTTCAGCGCGGCGGAGGGACCCCGGCACACGTACGACCTGTGCTGGGAGCAGGACGGGCGGCTCTACGACGTGTGGGTGTCGGCGCCGGTCGGGAGGGTGAGCGAGGCGAAGGAGTACTTCGACGTGGCGGTGGACACCTTCGTCCGCCGCTAGGCGGCGCGTTCGTACGTGACCAAATCGGAGATAAGCGGCGTTCCGCGTCACGGGTCTGTGACCGGAAAGCGACGGGGGTGGATGCGGACGCGCTTGTCGCGATACAGATGAACATATGAGCAGCAACGGGGGAGCCCCTTACGGATCCGGCCATGGATCCGGTCAACCCGGTCACGGGCCTGGTCAACCCGGTCACGGCCCCGGCTACGGGACCGACGCGCCGACCAGTTTCGGACTGCAACCGCCGCAGCCGGCCGGGCCGTACCCGGGGAACCCGTACGCGCAGCCGACGCGGGTGGCCGCGCAACCGGCGCCCCCGTCGGCGTCGCAGCCCCCGCAGGACCCTGGTGCGGGGCGGCTGATCGCGGGTCGTTACCGGCTGCTCGCCAAGCTCGGCCATGGCGGCATGGGCACGGTGTGGCGGGCGCAGGACGAGACGGTGGACCGTGAGGTCGCCGTCAAGGAGCCACGCGTACCGGACCATCTTCCCGAGCGTGAACGGGCCAACGCCTTCGAGCGGATGCGTCGTGAGGCCCGCGCGGCGGCCAGGCTCGATCATCCGTCGGTCGTGAACGTGCACGATGTGGCGGTCGTGGACGGCCGGCCATGGATCGTGATGGAGCTGGTGCGGGGGCGTTCGCTGGGCGACGCGCTCCAGGAGGGCACCCTCGGGGTGCGTGAGGCGGCGAGAATCGGTCTCGATGTGCTCGGCGCGCTGGAGGCGGCGCACGCCGCCGGCATCCTGCACCGCGACGTGAAGCCGGACAACGTCCTCCTCGGCCGCCACGACCGGGTCGTCCTCACCGACTTCGGCATCGCCCAGATCGAGGGCGAGACGAACCTGACCGACACCGGCGGCTTCGTCGGCTCACCCGAGTACATCGCCCCGGAGCGGGTGCTGGGCCAGCGGCCAGGACCCGCGTCGGACCTCTGGTCCCTCGGCGTCGTCCTCTACGCCGCCACCGAGGGCGTGTCGCCCTTCCGGCGCAGCAACACGCCGGCCACCCTGCAGTCCGTCCTCAACGCCACGCCCGCGGCGCCCGCCTCCGCCACGGGCCCGCTGGCCGAGGCCATCAACGGCCTGCTGCAGAAGGACCCCGCGCGCCGCCCGACCGCCGCGCGGGTCCGGGAACTGCTGGAGACGGCCGCGAACCCGCCGGCCCCCGCGCCCACCCAGATCGTCCAGCGGATCGCCGGGCCGCCGGCGGCCGAGTCCGGCAAGGGCGTCCGTGTCGGCGCCAGGACCCTCGCGGGGCTCGGCGCGGTCGTCGTCGCGGCGGCGGTGACCGCGTATCTCGTGATCGCCGATCCGTTCGCGGGGCCGCTGCCGGACGGGTGGAAGCAGCGGGACCTCGGCTCGAAGGTCGCCGCGAGCGTGGGCGTGCCCGCGGACTTCGTGCGGGACAGGATCGAGCCGGACGCCACCGACGGGACGATCGCGCAGTACAGCGACCCGAGCGGGCTGATCCGGATCAACGTCGACCGGGACATCAAGAAGGACGACAAGGAGAACGAGATCCCGGGCGTGGCGCTGGACCGGGCGTACGCCGACTGGGAGCTCGTCAAGGACGGCGAGTACACCCTCGACGTCGCCGACGACCCCGCGCCCAAGGGCCGGCCGCAGGAAACCACGTTCCAGGACCACGAGGCCGCCGAGAACACCGTCGTCTACACGACCACGGACACTCAGAACCCGCGCCTGCGCGAGGCCCGGGTCCTCTACTACAGGGCGAGCAACGGCGACATGTACCGGATCTGGATCGACTATCCCGGCAAGGGGCACTTCACCGAGCAGGGCCGCGAGATCGCCCGTACGGCCCTCGCGAACCTGAAGATCGACACAATGTAGACGCGTGGCGGGGCGGAGCCTGCCTCAGGAGAGGCTGACCGCCAGGTCGTTGGTGACGGTGAAGAAGAAGCGGGCCTGAGGGGACGCGCCGCTCGGCGTGGTCAGGGGGACGGCCGGATACTTGTCGGTGTCCTTGCGGTCCACGATGTCGTCGAACAGCCGTCCGAGACGGATGGGTTCGGCGTCGGCGGAGGGGCGCAGGAACAGGTCCCAGATCACCTTGTCCGGTCCTGCCGGGTCCGGCAAGGACGTCAGCCGGGCGTGGAATCCGCGTACGCCCGTGCTCGTCGCCGGTGCCTCGAAGCCCGCCACCCCAGCGCCCCGGGCGACGCCCACCAGCGCCGCGCCGGCGCCGAGCCCGGCCCCGTGCAGAACACCCTCCACGGCGAGCGAGCCGTCGCCGACGGGCAGCGCGGTGACCTCGGCGTGCGCCGGGCGGTGGAAGGCGCGCAGGGCGAGGTAGCCGTCCTTGGTCGCGTACGGGATCCACCAGGCGACCGGCGCCTCCTGCGGGACCTCGGCGGTCAACAGGCCCCGCTGCTCGACCAGTCCGGCCCGCAGCCGGCGCCGGGCCTTGTCCTCGGCCCGCTCGACGTGGAGGTCCCAGCGGCCCTCCGCGAGGGTCAGGTCGGCCCGGTTCAGCGTGGCCGTCCACGGGCTCTTCGCGTCGTCCGGAGTCTCCCGCTCCAGCGGGACGCGGATCTCGTCGTCGCCGTGGCGTCGGCGCAGGACCAGCGCGAGGTCCTGCCCGGACACGCCGGACGCGGCCACCGAGATCCGTACGCCGCCGAGCGCGTCGACGCGGCAGCCGGCCCTCGGGCGTAGCGGCCGTAGCGGCCGTAGCGGCTTCGCCTCGGCGTTCTCGGCGGAGAGGACTGAGGGCACCGCCGCCGTGGTGGCCGTGGTGGCCGTGGTGGCCGTGGTCGCCGCAGCCCGTTCCGGGCCGGGAGTGCGGGACGTGCGCGGCAGCAGCGACCCCATGGCCCGCCGTAGCCGCCGTCCCAGCTTCACCGTCGCCGGGGTGCGGGCTTCCTGGAGCTCGGCGATCAGCCGCTCGTACTCCGCGGCGATCGCGCGGGGCGCGTACCGCTGGACGGTGGTGCGGCCGGCGGTGCCCAGGGTCTGCCGTAGCGCCGGGTCGTCGATGAGGCGCAGGAGGCCCGTGGCCAGGGCCTGCGGGTCGGACGGGGGGACGAGGAGGCCGTCGGTGCCGTCGGTGATGATCTCGCCGGGGCCGTGCGGGCAGTCCGTGGCGACCACGGGGACCCCGGCGTGCATGGCCTCCAGGATGGTCATGCCGAAGGACTCCCACTCGGAGCTGACGGCGGCGACGGAGGCCTTCGCCCACTCGGTCTCCAGGGTGGCGTGCGCGCCCATCAGGAAGACGTGGTCGCCCAGGCCGAGCGTGTCGATCGCGGTACGCAGCTTCGCGCGCTCCGGGCCCTTGCCGTAGATCCGCAGCCGCCACTCGGGGCGTTCCGCCACCACCTTGGCGAAGGCCTCGATGAGCAGGTCGTACCGCTTGACGGGGAACAGTCGTCCGGCGGCCACCACCAACGGGGCCCGCAGATCGGAGGGTTCGGCCTTCGGGCGGGGCGCCGCGTTGGCGATGTCCGTGATCCGGGTGCGCGGCCCGGGCAGATGACGGCGGTGGTCGGCGGCGTCCCGCTCGGAGACGGTGACGAACGCGTCCAGGCGGCCGATCGCCGCGTTCTGCGCCTCGCGCACACCGGGCACGTGGTTGTCGTACGACAGGTGTTCCTGCCCGATGAGCAGCGGGCGGCGCGACGAACCGGAGGAACCGCGCGATCCCACCGAGCCGTGCTCGGCCAGGAAGACCACCAGGGCCGGGCGGGTCGCGATGACGACGTCGGCGTCGGTGGTGTCGAGGAAGGCGCGCAGGCGTTCGTCGGTGAGCGCGGTGTAGCGGTGGGCGAGGACCTCGGTGGGCGGGACGACGGTGGAGGGCCGGGACATCAGCTCGTGGCCGCCGTCGTACGACTCGGCGTCGGGGCGTTCGTCGACGAGCGGTACCAGGCCGACCTTGCCGCTCACGCCGAGCAGGGGGCGCTCCTCGGTGCGGAACACCGAGACGACCTCGACCTCGTGACGGGCCGCCAGGGCCCCGGCGAGGTTGAGGGTCGAGCGGACGGTGCCGCCGATGGCGTACGCGTTGTGGAGCAGGAAGGTGATCTTCATGGCGCTCAGTGCGTCCTCTCGGCGATCCATGCCAGGACCCGGTCGGCCACGCCCGGCTCGTCCAACAGTGCCCCGCCGTGCGAGGAACCGGCGACCGTGTCCACCGTGACCCCGTTGAGGGGCATGTTGTGGTCGGTCTCCTCGGACGCTTCGAGGTCGAGCGAGTGCTGGACGGGCACGAGGTCGTTCGCGGAGTGGAGTAGGTACATGGGGGCGTCGTCTCCGCCGGAGGCACGGCTCCTGGCGGACATGTCCTTCCAGGTGTCCCGGCAACTCGGGTGCGTGGAGGCGTCGGTGTCGGCTGCGTCTTCCTCGGTGTCCGCCGTGTCCGGGGAGCAGCGCGCCAGGATGGTGGCGTTGTCGCGGAGCTTGCGCTGCCTGTCCGTCGCGCCGGGGGCGTTGCCGTCGTTCCAGGCGCGGCGCGGGGAGTTCACGGGCGAGAGGGCCACCACGCCGTCGACGCGGTAGGCGCCGGCGCCGTAGGTCGCGACGGTGGTGGCTATCTGGCCGCCGGAGGAGGAGCCCAGGAGCACCAGCCGGTCGGTGTCGAGGGCGAAGTCGGCGGCGTGGTCGCGGATCCAGTCCAGCGCGGACAGCGCGTCGGTCCGCTGGGCCGGCCAGGGCGCGTCGAAATTCAGCCGGTAGTCGACGGCGAAGACGGCGAACCCGGCGTCTGCGAAGGTACGCGACCAGGTGGCCCAGCCGGTGTCCTCGTACCAGTAGCCGCCGTGCAGGATCACGATGCCCGGCTGTTCCCCGTCCCGTTCCTCACCGGCGGCGTTCCAGTAAGCGTCGAGGGTCTGCCGGTCGTGCGAACCGTAGGAGTACGTGGCCTCGTTGCGGTCGGCCGCCTCGCTGTCCCGCGCGTCGGCGACGAGGAGGGCCGCGACTGTCGCGGCGCAGAGCACGAGACAACCCCAGAGCCGACGCACGGCCACCTGCCCTTCGAGTGACATGACGGCAGGCGCCGTTGTCCCCGGGCACGGGATCCGACCGAAACGTCCACAGTGAGGGGGCGCTCGCACAGCCTGCTTGCGTGAGCAACCGGACTATAAGCGGCCTCCGCGACCAAGCGTCAACCGGGGTCCGATGGTTGGCCGGAAATATCCGGCCTCAACACCTTGGCGGGGTCGTGGATGACTTGTGCGAGCATCGCCCACAGGCGCACACGTCCAGGTGACGGCCCCACACAGGCGAACTCCGGTGGGGCCGTCGCCCTTGTCCGGCCACGTCCCTCTACCATGCCGTGACGAGTGCATGATCGGCGCGAAGGGCGAGCGAGCGTGGGCATCGAACACCTGGACGTGCGGGCTCACGCGAGACAGCGCTGGGCGGCCAGGGCCGCACTGGGCTGCGCGGTCCTCGCCGTGCTGCTGCCGCTCGGCTACGCCCGCGAGGCGAGCCTCCTGCTCGCCGCCGGGGTCGTCCTGGGCGTCGGCCTCACCGTGGCCTCGCTGTGGTGGGTGCTGACCCGTCGCGGCGCCGCCCGGATCGCGGCGGGCGCGCTGGCCGTGGCCGCACCGGTCGGCGTCATCTGGTGGTTCGCCGCCGTCAACCTGCTCTGGGTCGTGGTCGTCTCCGCCGCCCTGTGGGGTGTCGCCGTCTGGTCCGGGAAGTTCGCCCTCAGCAGCACCAGGTCGCACCAGGTGCACGTACCGGAACACCGCACACCGGCGCCCACCCGCCCCTTCCTCATCATGAACCCCAAGTCCGGCGGCGGAAAGGTCGAGCGCTTCCGGCTGAAGGAGAAGGCCGAACGCCTCGGCGCCACGGTCCATCTGCTCGACCCCGCGCACCACGAGGACGTCGCCGTCCTGGCCCGGGACGCCGTCCGTGCCGGCGCCGACCTCCTCGGCGTCGCCGGCGGCGACGGCACGCAGGCCCAGGTGGCAGCCATCGCGGCGGCGTACGACGTGCCCCTCCTCGTCATCTCCGCCGGCACCCGCAACCACTTCGCCATGGACCTCGGCCTCGACCGCGACAACCCCGCCGCCTGCCTCGACGCCCTCACCGACAAGGGCGTCGAACTCCACGTCGACCTCGGCTACGCCAGCGGCCACCCCTTCGTCAACAACGCCTCCTTCGGCGCGTACGCCGCCGTCGTGCAGAGCCCCGCCTACCGCGACGACAAGGTCCGCACCACCCTGGAGCTGCTGCCCGAACTGCTCACCCACCAGCGGGGTCCGCGCCTCACCGCCCGTATCGGGGACGCCGTCATCGACGCGCCCCAGGCCGTCCTCGTCAGCAACAACGTCTACCGCAGCGACGACCTCGTCGGCCTCGGCCGCCGCGAGCGGCTGGATGCCGGGGTGCTGGGCGTCGTCGGCATCCGCGTCGACAGCGCCGCCGAGGCCGCCGGCCTGGTCCTCGGACCCAACGCCCCCGGCCTCAGCCTCCTCATCGCCGACGAGATCGTCGTCGAGGCCGACCGGCCGGAGATCGAGGTCGGCGTCGACGGTGAGGCCCTCGTCCTGCCCACCCCCGTCCACTGCCGGGTCTCGCCGAAGGCCCTGCGCGTCCGAGTGCCCCGCGACCGCCCCGGCGTCCCCGAGCCCAAACCGCCCCTGGACTGGCGCCGGTTGCGCAAACTCGCCGCCGCCGTCGGCCGTACGGCCCTGCCGAAGCACCGCGAACGGTACGGCTGGGCACAGGAGTTGTGGAACCGCCGCCGTTAGTGGCTCGCGCCTACCGGGCGGTACGTCGACAAGCTCCGGCCCCGCGCGGTAGTGATGGGGCATGAGCGACGACGGCGAACACCCGCACGACGAACACCCGTACAGCGGTAGGACGTCCCAGGCCGCCGGTCGGCTGATCGGCGGCCGTTACCGCCTCACGGAACGCGTCGGATCCGGCGGCATGGGCACCGTGTGGAAGGCCGTCGACGAGCTCGTCGACCGCGAAGTCGCCGTCAAGCAACCGAAGTTGCCCGGTGACGCCGACGACCCGGACGGCCCGGAGAACGAGGCGCGCCGACGGGCCGCCAACCGGCTCTACCGCGAGGCCCGCGCCGCCGCCCGCGTCGACCACCCCTCCGCCGTCACCATCCACGATGTCGTGGTCGAGGACGGCTCCCCGTGGATCGTCATGGAACTGGTCCGCGGGGAGTCCCTCCACGAGGTGCTCGAGCGCGGCGCCCTCACCCCCGCCGAGTCCGCCCGCATCGGCCTCGCCGTCGTCGGCGCGCTGCACGCCGCGCACCAGGTCGGCATCGTGCACCGGGACGTCAAGCCCGCCAACGTCCTCCTCGGGCCGCACGGCCAGGTCGTCCTCACCGACTTCGGCATCGCCCACGTCCAGGGCGAGGAATCGCTCACCGTGACGGGGGAGTTCGTCGGCTCGCTCGAATTCGTCGCCCCCGAGCGCATGGCCGGCCCCGGCGCCGCCGGCCCGCCCTCCGACCTGTGGTCCCTCGGCGTCCTGCTGTACGCCGCCGTCGAGGGCTGGTCCCCCTTCCGCCGTACGACCCTGGAGTCCACCCTCGCCGCGATCCTCTCCGCCGAGCCCCCCGAGCCCGAGCGGGCGGGCCCCCTCGGACCCCTGCTCGTACGGCTGCTGGCCAAGGACCCGGCGGAACGCCCGGACGCCCAGGAGGCCGCCGGAATCCTGGAGGACGTGGCGAAGGAGCGGGCTCCGGACACCCAGACACCGTCCGAGCTGCGGCAGTTGGGCGAGGACGTGGGGACGATGCGGCTGGGCGGCACGCCCGCCGGTCCCGCCGGAGCCGTGCCGGAAGTCGTGACGGCAGCCGCGACGGAGGCCGCGACGAGCGCCGTGCCGGAAGCCGCGACGGGGGCCGTGCCGGAGGCCGCGACGAGCGCCGTGCCGGAAGCCGCGGCGGAGGCCGTGCCCGAGGCCGCGCGCACCACCGCGGTCGGGGGAGCCTCGGCCGCGCGGGCGAGGGACGGACGGCGTGCCGGACGCCGCGTGGCCGCCGTGGCCGCCAGCGGGCTCCTGCTGGCCGGCGGGGGAGCCTGGGCCGGGGCCGCTCTCGACACGGGCGAGGAGTTCACCGAGGTCCCCGAGCCCAGCGTCGGTTGGGTGGACGCCCGTGTCGCGTCCCCCAGTACCGGCAGCACGGCCGGTACCACGGCCGGTACCCGCTGGGTCGCCCACCGCGAGAAGGCCATGAACGCCGTCCTGTCCCTTCCCGCTTCCTACGAACGGCTCAGTGCGGAGGGCGGCGGCGACGATCAGCCCCGTACGGTCACCTACGACGGCGAGAAGGGCATCCAGGTACGGCTGACGCAGTGGGACCAGGCGCCCGCCTCGCCCATGGAGCAGGCCAAGGACTCCACGGACATCGTGGCGCACGGTGTGAAGGCGGCGGCCAACTACACCACCACGAGCTTCCACGACGACGAGGCCGTCCTCGCCGACACCACCCACTCCGCGGACGGCACCCCCACCCGTGTCATGGAGCTGATCATCCGCACCGACGACAGCCGGATGTACGAGCTGCGCGTGGACATGCCGAAGGGCACGGAGGACGAGAAGACGGGCACGGCGCTGTTCAAGGGCGCGCGGGAGCGGCTGGAGATCGGAACACAGTGATCAACACCGCATTCGCGGCCGCACGGCACCGCTCGCCGCGCTGATCAGCGACTTCGTTGCCAGCGATCACTGGCGTGGTGCGCGCGCCCGAGAAACCCTGTTACCGCCGGGTACCCAAAGTCGTCCGGTCCGGAATACCCTGCGCGTCATGACGGACTCGCAGGCCCCCGAAAAGACCGGCACGACCACCACGGGAACGACCGGCACGGCACGGACGACCGGCACCAACCCCCTCGCGGCAGCCCCCCGGGGCGCCCGCACCGCCGCCGACGTGGTCACCCCCGAACTGGTCGCCCAGCTCACCAAGGGCGTCGTCGGCTCCGGCCGCACCGCCAACCACACGCCGTTCACCGGCGAGAAGCTGGCCGACCTGCCGGAGTCCACCCCCGAGGACGTGGAGAAGGCGTACGAGCGGGCCCGCGCCGCCCAGGCCGTCTGGGCCCAGCGGCCCGTGCGCGAACGCGCCGCCGTACTCCTCCGCTTCCACGACCTGGTCCTCGAACGCCAGGCCGAGGTCCTCGACCTCATCCAGCTGGAGACCGGCAAGGCCCGCCTGCACGCCCACGAGGAGGTCCAGGCCGTCGCGGTCGCCGCCCGCCACTACGGCCGCAAGGCGCCCTTCTACCTCAAGCCGAAGCGGCACACCGGAGCCGTACCGACCCTCACGAAGGTCACCGAACTGCGCCACCCGCGCGGTGTGGTCGGCCAGATCGCTCCCTGGAACTACCCGCTCGAACTCTCCGTCGGCGACGCGATCCCCGCCTTCGTCGCGGGCAACGCGGTCGTGATGAAGCCCGACACGGAGACCTGCCTGACCGCCCTGTGGGCCCGTGACCTGCTCATCGAGGCCGGCCTGCCCGCCGAGGTCTTCCAGGTCGTCATCGGCGAGGGCCCCGTCATCGGCCCCGAGGTCGTCAAGCACGCCGACTACGTCTCCTTCACCGGCTCCACCCGCACCGGCCGCGAGGTCGCCCAGGGCGCCGCCGCCCGTCTCGTCGGCGTCTCCCTCGAACTCGGCGGCAAGAACGCGATGCTGGTCCTCCAGGACGCCGACATAGAGAAAGCCGCAGCGGGCGCCGTCCGCGCCTGCTTCAGCTCCGCCGGCCAACTCTGCATCTCCATCGAACGGTTGTACGTCCACGAGTCCATCGCCGACGCCTTCCTGGAGCGCTTCGCCGCCCGCACCAAGGCGATGCGCCTCGGCAAGTCCCTCGCGTACGGCGCCGAGATGGGCTCCCTCGTCGGCGAACGCCAGCTGGAGACCGTCACCCGCCACGTCGACGAGGCCGTGGAGAAGGGCGCGAAGGTCATCGCGGGCGGCGTCGCCCGCCCCGACATCGGCCCCTACTTCTACGAGCCCACGATCCTCGACGGCGTCACGGAACCCATGTCCGTCTGCACGGAGGAGACCTTCGGACCGGTCGTCTCCATCTACCGCTTCAAGGACGAGGACGAGGCCATCGCGGAGGCCAACTCCACCGCGTACGGCCTCAACGCCTCCGTCTGGACCAAGGACGGCCGCCGTGGCCGCGAGGTCGCCTCCCGCGTCCGCGCCGGCACGGTCAACGTCAACGAGGGCTACGCCTCCGCTTACGGCAGCGTCCAGTCCCCGATGGGCGGCATGAAGGACTCCGGCCTCGGCCGCCGCCACGGCTCCGAGGGCATCCTCAAGTACACGGAGGCCCAGACGGTCGCCCAGCAGCGCATCCTCCCGATGGCCCCGGCTTTCGGCATGGACGACGAGAAGTACGCCCAGTTCATGAGCCGAAGCCTGAGGGCGATGAAGGCACTCCGGCTCCGCTAGTCCACCTTTCGCACTTACGACCCGCACGGACACTCAACGAGGAGCACACGTGCCCCAGGACGCTTACGACTACGACGTCATCGTGGTCGGATCGGGCTTCGGCGGGAGCGTCACCGCCCTGCGCCTGACCGAGAAGGGCTACAAGGTCGGCGTCCTGGAGGCGGGCCGTCGCTTCACCCGCGCCACCCTCCCCAAGAACTCCTGGGACCTCAAGAACTACCTGTGGGCCCCCGCCCTCGGAATGTTCGGCATCCAGCGCATCCACCTCCTCGGCAACGTCATGGTCCTGGCCGGGGCCGGTGTGGGCGGCGGCTCGCTCAACTACGCCAACACCCTCTACGTACCGCCGAAGCCGTTCTTCGAGGACCCGCAGTGGAAGGACATCACCGACTGGCAGGAGGAGCTGAAGCCGTACTACGACCAGGCCCGCCGCATGCTCGGCGTACGGCTCAATCCGACGATGACGCCGTCGGACGTACACCTCAAGGCCACAGCGGAGCGCATGGGTGTCGGCGACAGCTTCCACCTCGCCCCGGTCGGCGTCTTCTTCGGCGACGGCGAGGACGCCGACGGCAAGGCGAAGGCCGCGCCCGGCGACCAGGTCGCGGACCCGTACTTCGGTGGCGCGGGCCCCGCCCGCAACGCCTGCACCGAGTGCGGCGCATGCATGACCGGCTGCCGGCACGGCGCGAAGAACACCCTCAACGAGAACTACCTCCATCTCGCCGAGAAGGCGGGCGCGGTCGTCCACCCGATGACCACGGTCGTCGCCCTCACCGAGGACTCCCAGGGCGGCTACGCCGTCACGACCCTCCCGACCGACAGGCGCCGCAAGGGCGAATCCCGGGTGCTGAAGGCCCGCCGGGTCGTCCTCGCGGCCGGCACCTACGGCACCCAGACCCTGCTGCACCGTATGAAGGCGGGCGGTCAACTCCCGCACCTCTCGGACCGCTTGGGCATGCTGACCCGCACCAACTCCGAGGCCCTGGTCGGCGCCCAGACCGACAACCGCCGCTACCGCAAGGCCCACGGCGTGCCCGAGGTCGACTTCACGCGGGGCGTGGCGATCACCTCCTCCATCCACCCCGACGCCAACACCCACATCGAGCCCGTCCGCTACGGCAAGGGCTCCAACGCGATGGGCGGCCTGTCGATCCTCCAGGTCCCCTACGCGGGCGGCACCGCGTCGGACGCCTCGCGCGTCCTCGGCTGGCTGGCGTACGCGGCCAAACACCCTCTGCTGGTAGCCCGTTCCCTCTCCAACCGCCGCTGGTCGGAGCGGACCATCATCGGCCTGGTGATGCAGTCCCTGGACAACTCCCTGACGACGTATCTGAAGCCGAAGGGCCTGGGCAAGGGCCTGCTGACGGCACGGCAGGGCCATGGCGCCCCCAACCCCAAGCAGATCGAGGCCGCCTCCAAGGCCGCCTCCGCCCTGGCCGCCGAGATCAACGGCTTCGCCGGCAGCAACGTGGGCGAGCTGATGGGCACCCCGCTCACCGCGCACTTCCTCGGCGGCTGCCCCATCGGCGCCACCGCGGCCGACGGGGTCATCGACCCGTACCACCGGCTCTACGGCCACCCCGGCATCTCCGTCGTCGACGGCGCCGCCGTCTCCGCGAACCTGGGCGTGAACCCGTCCCTGACCATCACCGCCCAGGCCGAGCGCGCGATGTCGTACTGGCCCAACAACGGCGAGCCCGACCAGCGCCCGGCCCCAGGCGCCGGCTACGAACGCCTCCGCCCGGTCGAGCCCCTGCACCCGGCGGTCCCGGCGGACGCCTTCGGCGCGCTGCGGCTGCCGCTGGTACCGGTGCCGACGGTGCCGCCGAAGAAGTAGCCACGGCCGAAGAAGTAGCCACGGGAGTGGCGAAGGCGGAGAAGGACCCGCACCCCCCTCCGAGCGCGGGTCCTTCTCTCGTGTGCCAGGTGTGACCGGCGAGTGGCGTGAAGGGTTGCCCCTGCGATGACAGTTTTTTCGTGTGGCGTGAGTCACACACGAAGGGGGCTGAAGTGGCACAACGTATTGGTGCGCTCTGCTGTCACATACATGTTCGATGGGGCCTGTGGTGCCCCTGTGAGACATGAAACGAAAGTCGTGAAGGTGGGGGACATGCAGTCGAAGATGTCGCGGGCGGTGGTGGCCGTCTCGGTCGTGGCCACGCTGGGGTTCACCGCGGCGTGCGGTGGGGGCGGCGACGAGGACAAGGGCGCGGAGACGAAGCCGTCGGCCGCCGGCAGTGCCACGGCCGCCGGTGACTCGAAGCAGGACGCGGCCGGGAAGTCCGCGCTGACCGAGGCCCAGCTGAAGGAGGCGGCCCTCGCGAAGGGGGACGTGAAGGGGTACAAGGTCGCCGACATGCCCGCGGAGGACATGCCGGCCGAGACCGTTCCCGCGGAGCCGGCCGCCTGCCAGCCCCTCGCGAACATGTTCAACTTCACCTCAGACCCGCAGCCGAAGGCCCGCGCCGGACGCACGGTCACCTCGGAGGACGAGCTCTCCGCCAATGTCATCTCCCTCGCGCTCGCCGCGCACGGGCAGAGCGACGCCGAGAAGGTGATGGCCGACCTGCGCAAGGCCACGGAGACCTGCACCAAGTACGAGCACGTCGGCAACAAGTACTCCGACATCGAGGCCCTCACCGCCCCCGAGCAAGGCGACGAGGCCGTCGCGTACAAGCTCAAGGGCAACATCGAGGGCGCGAAGATCCCGATGTCCTTCACGGTCGTGCGCAGCGGCTCCACGCTCATCGGGTTCTACTCGATGAACA
Organism: Streptomyces sp. NPDC002787; assembly: GCF_053592095.1. NCBI lineage: Bacteria > Bacillati > Actinomycetota > Actinomycetes > Kitasatosporales > Streptomycetaceae > Streptomyces > Streptomyces sp. NPDC002787. The sequence goes on from NZ_JBSFVC010000005.1 coordinate 240,070, forward strand.
TGCTCGACGCGGACAAGGCGGAGGTGCCGGCCGAGCTGCTGGAGGCCCAGGTCGCGAAGGTGGAGAAGGTCGCCGGCTGAGCGGCGGCGACGCCGTATGACGAAGGGCCCCGCGAGAGGAAGTCGCGGGGCCCTTCTGAGTCGGCACCGACGTCACGGCTGCGCCGGTGCTTCGAAGCGGCGCCGGGGGATTGCGCCGCGGGCCCGGAGTCCGGAAGTACGATCGGCGCCCCGGCGCCCCGGCGCGCATCGGGGGCGCGCACCTGGTGTCGACCATTGACGGCAGGCGGCGGCTGTTCTCGCATCGTGAGGGAGGGACGACGGCCTCCGCAACCGTCCCGACCACCCTTGAACAGATTCCGCCGGCCGGCCCCGGGCGTCCCCGGAGCCGACCGTTCTCTTGAGTGACCGGGCTGCTGTCCCCTGCCGTCCGGTCACAACCCTGGAGCGAGGTCCCACGGCGTACGCACGATCCGTACGCCTCATCGCTCCAGCGGAGCCACGCGTGGTTCTTTCGGGCCGGGCCTGGCTGGCACGGACACCGACACCAACGAAGCGTGTCGTACGACGGTCACGCGCCGTACGGGTGAGAGAGCAGGCGTACTTACGTGCGCCGCTTGTGCGCTGCCTCCGCGCGCCGGTCAGATGCGCCCCCGGCACAGCTCCAGCAGGGTCATGGCGAGCGCGGTGCCGGGCTTGCCGAGGGCGTCCCTGTAGTGGGCGAGGATCTCCATCTCCCGCGACAGGTTCACGCGCCGCCCGCCCGACTCGATCCGTGCATCCTGAATCACGGCCGACACCGCCATCCGTTCCTGCACCAGCCCGATGATCCGGTCGTCGAGCGCGTCGATCCGTTCCCGCGCACCGCTGATCACACCGGCGGCCTCCACGGTCCGGGCACCGGTCTTCTCGGTGGCCGTCTTGTCGGTGGCGGCGGTCTTCTCGGTGGAGGTGATGGTCATCTTCGGGGCTCCTCGGCGTGTCCGATCGGCCGCCCCGCCCCGACAGTTCCCGAAAACGCCAGGCGCCCCGGGCCTTGTCGGCCCGGGGCGCCTGGGAAGTCGCTTGTCAGTAGCTCAAGCAGCACGACCATGGCAGCCGGTGGGCCGGCGGCCATAGGTAAAGACGAAGGTCGAGTGCGCAAGCATGCGGCCCAGTATGCCACGCCCGCGCGCCCGCCCAGCCCAGGGGCAAGGCGTCACACTGCAGCTTCGGTCCGGGGCGCCGTTGCGGCGCTGCGTGTGGGGCGGGGTGCGTGCGTCGCGGTTTCGGTCTGGGGTGCGGTTTCGGCGCTGCGTGTGGGCGGGGTGCGTGCGTCGCGGTTTCGGTCTGGGGTGCGGTTTCGGCGCTGCGTGTGGGCGGGGTGCGTGCGTCGCCGTTTCGGTCTGGGGCGCCCGTTCCGTGCTGCCTGCGGGACGGGGAGCGAGTGCCACCGCTTCGGACCGGGCGCCGGTTCCGTGTCGTCGCTCAGGACCGGATGCTGTTCCACGTCGTCGCCCCGGGCCGGAGGCCTTACGCGCTGCTTCGTCAGCCGGAGGTGATTTTCCGTGCCCCGCTCCGGCCGCAAACTTGTCCACCTCCGGGCCGAGAGGCCCTCTCCGTGCTGCCTCTGCCGCCCGAGGCGCTCGCCGCGCTGTCTGTTCCGGCCGAGGGGGCTGCGCCGAGCCATCCCGCCGACCGAGGGGCCGTGCCGCGCTATCGCGCAGACCGAGGGACCTGCCCCGTGCCGTTTCTCCGATCGCGGCGCGGCGCCTTTTACCCGGCCTCCGCTGTAGCCGAGTCCGGTGCCTTCTCCTCCAAGCGAGTCGGGTGGTGGGTGGGCGAAGGGTCTCGGGGTCTGGGGGCGGAGCCCCCGGTGGCCCACTCCAAGAGACGGCACCCCCCGGTAGACTCGGCCACACAGACCCCCGCCCAACCGCCGGAAGGCACCCCGTGTCATCAGCGACCCCCGCTGCCACCGCCCCCGACACCGTCCTGGTCGTCGACTTCGGCGCGCAGTACGCCCAGCTCATCGCCCGTCGCGTCCGCGAGGCCCGGGTCTACAGCGAGATCGTGCCGAGCACCATGCCGGTCGCGGAGATGCTCGCCAAGAACCCGGCGGCGATCATCCTCTCCGGCGGCCCCTCCTCGGTGTACGCCGAGGGCGCCCCCCGCCTCGACCGCGAGCTCTTCGAGTCCGGTGTCCCCGTCTTCGGCATGTGCTACGGCTTCCAGCTGATGGCCACCACCCTCGGCGGCACCGTCGACAACACGGGGGCGCGCGAGTACGGCCGTACGCCCCTCCACGTCTCCAAGGCCGGCAGCACCCTCTTCGAGGGCACCCCCGACGAGCAGTCGGTCTGGATGTCCCACGGCGACGCCTGCTCCGCCGCCCCCGAGGGCTTCACCGTCACCGCCTCCACCGACGTCGTACCGGTCGCCGCCTTCGAGAACGACGAGAAGAAGCTGTACGGCGTCCAGTACCACCCGGAGGTCATGCACTCAACCCACGGCCAGCAGGTCCTGGAGCACTTCCTCTACCGGGGCGCGGGCATCACCCCGAGCTGGACCACCGGCAACGTCATCGAGGAGCAGGTCGAGGCCATCCGTGAGCAGGTCGGCGACAAGCGCGCGATCTGCGGCCTCTCCGGCGGCGTGGACTCCGCCGTCGCCGCGGCCCTCGTACAGAAGGCCATCGGCTCCCAGCTGACCTGCGTGTACGTCGACCACGGCCTCATGCGCAAGGGTGAGACCGAGCAGGTCGAGAAGGACTTCGTCGCCGCGACCGGCGTACAGCTGAAGGTCGTCGACGCGGAGGAGCGGTTCCTCAAGGCGCTCGCCGGGGTGTCCGACCCCGAGGAGAAGCGCAAGATCATCGGCCGCGAGTTCATCCGCGTCTTCGAGCAGGCCCAGGCGGAGATCATCGCCGACGAGGGCCCCGAGGTCGCGTTCCTCGTCCAGGGCACCCTCTACCCGGACGTCGTCGAGTCCGGCGGCGGCACCGGCACCGCCAACATCAAGTCCCACCACAACGTGGGCGGCCTTCCGGAAGACCTCGAGTTCAAGCTCATCGAGCCGCTCCGCAAGCTCTTCAAGGACGAGGTCCGGATGGTCGGCCAGGAGCTGGGGCTCCCGGAGGAGATCGTCCAGCGCCAGCCCTTCCCGGGCCCCGGCCTCGGCATCCGGATCGTCGGCGAGGTCACCAAGGACCGCCTCGACCTGCTCCGCGAGGCCGACGCCATCGCCCGCGAGGAGCTGACGGCGGCCGGCCTCGACCGCGACATCTGGCAGTGCCCGGTGGTCCTCCTCGCCGACGTCCGCAGCGTCGGCGTCCAGGGCGACGGCCGCACCTACGGCCACCCCATCGTCCTGCGCCCGGTCTCCTCCGAGGACGCCATGACCGCCGACTGGTCGCGGCTGCCGTACGAGGTCCTCGCGAAGATCTCCACCCGGATCACCAACGAGGTCGCCGACGTCAACCGCGTCGTCCTCGACGTGACGAGCAAGCCCCCGGGGACGATCGAGTGGGAGTGAGCCCCGGCGTGACTCCCCGGCGTGACTCCCCGGCGTGAGTCCCCGGCTTCGCTGCGCGAAGGGGCTCAGGTCCGTTTGAGCGTCCGCACCGGCGCTCCGGGCTTCCAGACCTGGACGACCAGATACTTGTCATCCTCGACGTAGGTCCGTACGACCTCCGTCACCTCGGTGCGGAAGAGGTGGAACGGCTCCGGCGGTTCCACCTCTTCGCCGTACGCGGCCTTGACCGCGGGATCGTCGACCTCGACAGCCCGCCCGCTCACCCGTACGTCACCGCCGCCCATCCCCGTCCCCGGGCCGGGATTGGCCTGGAGCGCGAAACGGGGATCGCGGCGCAGATCGAGCGCCTTGAGCGAGTCGGGCATCATCCCCAGCCACAGCTCGCCGTTCACGAACCGAACCTCCAGCCCGGTCGTACGCGGGGAGCCGTCCTTGCGGAGAGTGGCGAGGATGTGATGGGTGAAGGCCCCGAAGCGCGCCTCGACGGTCCGTGCGAGCTCGGGTTCGGCGGCGACGAACGCGCCCCAGTTCGAAAGATTCTCCGGCATACGTCGAGTCTGGCGCGGATACCCGACAACCACTGTCCGGTTACCCCGAGCGACGTACGGCTTGACCCGAACGGTGTGCGATCTCGCGCGCTTCTGTGACTTGCGTAACGGTTGCGCACTCTCTTCACGGAACGGGCCTGTTCCGCGTGGGGGACCGACGGTAACTTCCGATTCGTAAAGGAAGTCAGTCTGGAGGACACATGCACGGGCCCACACCGCCCCTGCCCCTACCCACCGACCAGCTTCGGTTCGCCATGCCGCCGATGCACGAGTCGGCGGAGGACGAGCGGCGGCACCGCAAGGAACGGCTGGCCGGGGCTCTGCGGATCTTCGGGCGACTGGGGTTCGAGGAGGGGGTCTCGGGGCACATCACCGCACGCGACCCGGAGTTCAGCGACTGCTTCTGGGTCAATCCGTTCGGGATGCCGTTCAAGCACGTCACGGTGAGTGACCTGGTCCTCGCCAACCAGGACGGGCAGGTGATCGAGGGCCGCTACCACGTGAACCAGGCGGCCTTCACCGTCCACGCCCAGGTGCACGCCGCCCGCCCCGACGTCGTCGCGGTCGCCCACTGTCACTCCGTGCACGGCCGCGCGCTGGCCGCCCTCGGGGAGCTGATCGACCCGATCACCCAGGAGTCCTGCGCGTTCTACGAGGACACCGCGCTGTACGACCACTACACGGGTGTCGCGGTGGACGCGGACGAGGGCCGCCGGATCGCCGCGGTGCTGGGGAGCCGCAAGGCTCTGGTGCTGCGCAACCACGGTCTGCTGACGGTCGGCGACTCCGTCGACGCGGCGGCGTGGTGGTTCCTGTCGATGGAACGCTCGGCCCAGGTGCAGCTCACCGCCAAGGCGGCCGGACGCCCGCTCCTCATCGAACACCGGCTGGCCGCGGCGACGCGGGAACAGGCGGGCGGCGACCTGGTGGCATGGATCAACTACCAGCCGCTGTGGCAGGACATCAGCCGCAGCGAACCGGATCTGCTGAGCTGAGCAGCAGCGCCCCGAAAGGGGCGCGGGGCGGGGTCGATAGGCGACTCCGCCCCGCGGGCGCGACCAGCCACAGAACACCCGCCGGACGCGAGACGGCCGTGTGCAGCCGTGTACGGCCGTGTGTTTGGTACGGCGGCTGCGCGAAAGCCCTCAGAAGTCGCGAAGCACCGCCGCCTTCGTGGCCGCGAACTCCTCGTCCGTGAGGACACCGTCGCGGTGCAGCGCGCCGAGTTCGCGGAGACGGCGAAGGAGGGTGTCGTGGTGGTCGGCGGCCGACGGCGGGCCCGTGGCGGCCCCGGCCGGCCCGGACCGGTCCGCATGGTCGTTCGCCCGCGTCGACGGGTGAGGCAGCCGTGCCGTCACCGCCGTCGCGACGAGCGCCGTGAGCAGGTCGCGCCGCGTGCTGCCCCACAGGTCGAGAGCGAACGGGTCCCGCTCCGGCGGCAGCTTGGAGAACACGGTCTCCCGCGTCACGAACCGCAGGAACCCGTCCTCGTAACCGGAGTTGGGCAGCCACTCGACCTGCACCAGATCTCCGAGGTCGATGATCCGCGGGCCGGTCGCGCGCTTCACGCGATCGGACGTGTCGTTCCAGTCGATCCTCACCTGCGTACCGTCGAACGACACCGTCCCGTCGCTGGACCGCACGGACACCGGTACGGGCGGCCCGGGCAGCAGATAGGTCCTGGCAGGCTCCTTCGGCGTCTGCTCCAGCAGCATGGACTGCCGTATCTCCTCGGCCACGTACTCGGCGATCCCCGAACGGTCGAGATCGACCGTCAGCCGGTACGGGTCGGCCGCGTCCGGCAGCCGCCCGCCCGTCGCCTGGAGCAGCGGATCACTGCCCTCACGCAGCCGCAACCGGAGCCGCCCGCGCTTGCGTTCGGGCTCGTAGACGACACCGGCCACCGCCTCCAAGGGCACCGCGATCTCCCCGTACGTCTGCCGGAACAGCGCCACGGAACGGTGCAGGCCCGGCGTGATCCGAACCGTGCTGCCGTCGAAGGCCCAGGTCCCGTCCCGCTGGATGATCTCGGCCATAGAAGGATTCTCGCAGCCGGGTCAACACGAGCACCGAGACTTCACCCCGCCCATCACTTGCGGGGAGTGGCCCCTGCCGGACGCGGGCCGTGTTCCGTACGGCACAATTCGCTGTCATCGCAGGGCAGTTGTACGGCCGCACGGCTGTGGCAGTGAGCGGATGTACGTACGACGTCCGGCGATGACGGTGATGGCGTCGATGAAAGCGTCCAGGGCGGCGTCGACAACGGCGTTCATGGCGTGGACGACGGTGTTCATGGCGTTCGATACGACGGTGGCGGCGAATGCCGAGGAACGCGGACGCGTAGGCGGACGCGGCGCGGGAAGGCGGGCTCGGACGTGGCGGTGCAGGAGGCGAGAGGCGGTATGGGCGCGGGCGCCCATACCGGCGGCTGCACGTGCGGGGACTGCCCGCACGGGGCACGCGCGGGACATCGGCGCGCAGTCGCGGAGTTCCTGCTGAAACGGGAGGAGTTCGCGTCCGGGCAGGGGCTGCCCGCCGCCGTCGCACACTCCGCGTCCGCCTCCCGGCAGTGGGTCTCCGACGAACTCACCCAGTCCGCTGCCCTCGTGGCCGAACGGGGCCGGGTCGAGGGCGAGGCCTGGCTCGCCTGCCTGTGGCTGCGCACGGCGATCGTCGTCTGGATCGCCGTCGTGACCCTCCTCCTCGTCCAGTCCCTCACCGCGATCGGCGCGGGCTGGACGGTCGCCCGCACCGCCGGTCTGCTCGCCGCCCTGCTGGTGGGCGCCACGCTGACGGGCGCCGGATATCTGCACCGGGCGCGCGGCGGCGCCCTCGCCCCGGTCATCGGTGAGGACAACCGTCTCTCCACCTCCCGTGCCGTCGCGGCGAGTTGGGTCCTCTTCGTCGTCTTCGCGATCCTCGTCCTCGTCGGCCGCCTGGCCGCCGCCTCCGACCACCGCGAACGCGACGCCCTCATCGCCGGCCTCGACCTCGCCCGCGGCGCCGGCATCGTGACCGTCCTCGCCGTCGTCTGCGGCATCGCCGTCCTGGTCCGCCGTGTGGTCGGCCTCCGCGTCCTCGCCCAACGCCTCCAGAAGGTCCGCGCCCACCGCCCCCGCGCCGCCGACCTCCTCACCGACGACTCGGGCCGCGGCAGCTTCACGGACATCCAGTACGTGATCATCTGCACCGTCGCCCTCGCCTTCGCGGCCGTCCGCCTGGCCCGCCGCCCCGACCAACTCCCCGATCTCCCCTGGGGCCTCGCCCTCCTCGTCCTCGTCTCCGCGGCCACCTACGTCGCCGGCAAATACGCCGAGGGCGGCCGCCCCGTCATCCTCTCCGTCGTCCGCGCCCGCGAGGCCGGCGACCTCGACGCCCCCATCCGCAACGGCGACGACATCGAGATCCGCGGCGCCGGCTTCGTTCCACCCGGCGCCCAGACCGCCGACCGCCTCTCCCGCATGGTCGTCCGCATCGGCCCCGTCCATGTCCACGTCCCCCTCGTTCCCGTCGCCGGCGGCTTCAGCAACCCCACCGACGCCGTCCTCACCGCCCCCGTCCCCGCCGACGTCGAACCCGGCAAGGTCGAGGTCCAGGTCGTCACCGCAGCGGGCGTCGAAACCAACCGCTACACGATCGAGGTCTCCGCGGACTGACCCCGAGCGCCGGTCCGAAGCGCCGCGAGGACGAGTGCGCGAAGGACGGGGACGGGGACGGGGCTGGGCGGCGGGCGGCGGGTGGTGGGGCGAAAAGAACATCCGGGCCGCCTTCCGGCGCCGGACCAGGCTGCCCGCCCGGAAAAACGTTCCGCACTATTGAGCGCCCCCACCCCTCCGAACGTATCGTCTGTTGAGGGGTCAACTTGCACGGCGGACAAGAGGCGGCGCAGACCATGACTCATGACATTCGCTCGAACTCCTACACCCCCTACGTCGACGGCGGCCACGACCTGCGGGACACAGCGACCCGCTACGCCCTGCTGCCCCTACGCATCTTCCTGGCCGTCACCTTCATCTACGCCGGCCTGGACAAACTCACCGACAGCGCCTTCATGGCCGACTCCGGCTCCGGTTCCATCGGCGACATGATGAGCGCCGCCCGAGACTCCTCCGCCATCCCGGCCCTGATCGACATGGCCCTGAAGAACCCCGTCGGCTTCGGCTACGCCATCGCCTTCGGTGAACTCGCCGTCGGCATCGGCACTCTCCTCGGCCTCCTCTCCCGCCTAGCCGCCCTCGGCGGCGCCCTGATCTCCCTCAGCCTCTGGCTGACGGTCAGCTGGTCGGCATCCCCGTACTACTACGGCAACGACCTCCCCTACTTCATGGCCTGGATCCCCCTGATCCTCGCCGGCGCCCCGGTCCTCTCGGTCGACGCGGCCATCCGCTCCCGCCGCCACGCAGGCACCAGACACCGCGCAGGCACCCACCGCTGAGCACCCCTCTCCGCCCCACTCACCACCACTCGGTCCCAACAACCCGCCCACGTCGACCGAGCCGCCCGCCTCCACCGAACCGCCTGGACCGCCCACCCGAGCTGCGTGTCCGGGCCGCGCCTCCGAGCGGCGCGCCTGGACCGTTCCTCTGAGTTGTCTGTCTGGACCGCCGGTCTGGACCGCCGGTCTGGACCGCGTCCCTAGGTCGCGTCCCCAGGACGCACACCGGCGTCGCCTGCCCGGCCGTGTGCCTGAGGCGCCTGCCCGAGCGGCGTGTCGGGCTGCGCGTCCGGGCCGTCCGCCCACAGCCCATCCGCCGGACCATCTCCCAGACCCAGACCCAGACCCAGACCTAGACCTAGACCTAGACCCAGACCCAGACCCAGACCCAGACCCAGACCCAGACCCAGACCCAGACCCAGGAGCCCAGGCCGGGGCCGCAGCGCCGGAGCTCGGCAGTGACCGCCGTCGGTGTATGCCTGAGGCCGGGTAACAAGACCGCCCTTGGTCAACCCGCTCCGGCACCGGCTGCGACTCGCACCTGCTCGGCCGTTGCGGGCGTCGGCTGCCTGGTAGCACCCCCCTCACGCACCTGCTCGCCGTGTTCACTCCAGAGCTGCCCCCGCGTCCCGCCCTTGTCCGTCAATCCGACCCCCGCGCCGCCTCTCCCGTCGTCCCCGCCCTCCCGGCTTGTTCGGTTGCTCCATCCCGTCCCGCCGTCCCGGTCGGCCCCATCGACCCGGTCGTCCCGCTCGCTCCCGCCATCCCGGTCATCCCGCTCGCTCCCATCGGCCCGGCCGTCCCCGTCCGTCCAGATGCCCGGCGGCCCCGTATCGAGTGGTTCAGGAATGCCACCGCACCCGCGAGGCACAGTCCGCCGACGATGAGCGGTATCACGACGAACCACGGAGTGTGCCAGGCGTCGCCCGCGTCTCCCAGGTAGACGACACCGGTGGCGGTGAGGAAGAGGCCGGCGACGAGTTTGCCCGGCCGGAAGTCATGACGCAGCACGGGCCACCTCCGCCTGTCCCAGACCCACTTCGAGGTCGATGGTGAGGGTGCCGCCGTTCTTCGAGCCCTTCGCCGGGGACAGCGTCAGCCGATCGCTCTTGTCCGGTGCCACGTCCACGTCCTCCTTGTCGTCACCCGGCAACTGGATGTCACCGAGGCCCACCTCGATGTCGAGCCGCACGGTGACGTCCGGCGGTACCACCACCTTCACCTTGCCCGCGCCCACCTCCACTCTCGTGGCCAACGTCTCTCCCTCGGCCACGTCCACCTCCGACAGGTCCAGCGTGCCCACGCCGGTCCCCAGCTCGTACCGGGCCGCCACACTCTCCGCGTTCCTCGGTGTCCACTCCGTACGGGCCCAGTCGGTGGTGATGTTGGCCGGGAGCGCCGCCGTGCACGCCAGGAGCCCCGCCGTGACCACGGCCAGGAAGATCGACCCCGCCCCCGTACGGCCCAGGAGGGCGCTCAGGGCTATGCCCAGGCCGAACACGGTCAGCGCGCAGGCCAGGCCGGTCTGCAGGCTGGCGGCCAGTGCGCGGTCCTCCCAGGTCGCGCCGGTGCCGATGCCGCCGGCGAGCAGCGCGAGCAGGAAGACCCAGCCACCTATCCACCGCGGCCCACGCGGCTTCGGCGGCCGCATGACGCGTATGTCCGGGCGGGATGGCGGCAGGCCCCGGGCGATGTTGACGGCCGCCGCCATGTCCCGGTCGCGGGTCTCCCACGGCCCCCACAGATAGCCCGTGCCGCCGACATGGGTCCCGTCCTTGACTATCGGGTCCCGCCACCAGGACGGGTAGGAGGCGGGAACGGGCGGCGCCTGGGCCTCCGGCGGCGCGTCGGCCACGGCCTGCGCGGCAAGCGGATCGGGATCAGGGGCGCCGCGCTGCTGCGACCAGTACCCCGCGCCGGCCAGGAGCAGGGAGACGACCACGGAGAAGGTCAGCACGGTGGTGTTGCTCAACAGGGTGAGAAAGACGCCGCAGCCGACCAGCGCGAAGAGCACGGCCGCGAGGGCCTGGCCGTCGACCCGGCCGGTCAGCAGCTTGCGTACCTCGTTCTCCTCCTCGTCGTCGTAGGGCACGAAAAGCCAGGCGAAGCCGTAGAAGATGAGGCCCAGGCCGCCGGTCGCGGAGAGCACCGCCAGCACCACCCGGAAGATCACCGGATCCATGTCGCACTGTCGGCCGAGCCCCGCGCAGACACCGCCCAGCATCTTGTACCGCCGGTCACGGCGGAACCTGTGCGGAGCGGCGGAGGCGCCGGCCGGATCATCGGGGGCGAGGCGGCCCGTCGCGCCGACGGCGGACTGGTCCGCCGCGCCGGGCGAGGGCCGGCCAGCCACCGGTGAACCGCCCGGGCCGGTGGGGGCCGCTTGATCCGCGTGCGCGCCCGCGCCCGCCCGCGTGCCCGCGCCTGCGTGCGTGTGCGCGCTTGCCCGGGCGCCCGCGCCCGCGTGCGGGCCCGCGCCCGCGTCCTCGTGTGCGCGCGGCTCCTCGGCCGTGCCCGATGGGGGCACGGCGTCCTGCGGCTCGTCGGTGAGCCGCCGGGCGTCCGGACCCGAGCCGGGGCCCGGCTCCTCCGCTGCCGCGTGCTGGTGATCCGTCATGCGTCCATCGTGACCGCCGAGCCGGTCCGATGGCAGTCGGGATGACCCTGGTCGAACCCTGATATCCGCCCGGGGATGCGTTCGATCACGCCTGGGCCGAAGATCAGGGGCGTCTCGGGGATCGACCCTGATGCCTCGATCGGCCGTGCGTGTGAACATCGATGGCATGCCGGAAGCCGCAGCACTGCCAGTCGACACTCCGCGGCCCCCGCGCAAGCTCTACCGCAGCAGCGACGGACGCTGGCTCGGAGGCGTGGCGCGAGGGCTCGCCGGACATCTCGGCCTGCCCGTGATCTGGGTGCGGCTCGTGTTCGCCGGCCTCTTCCTCGCGGACGGCCTCGGCGCCCTTCTCTACGCGGCGTTCTGGTTCTTCGTGCCGCTGGGCGTCGGCGGCGTAGACAATCAACGGCCCCCGTCCCTCGCCACCGAGACCTCACCCGACGGCCGTCGCAGACTCGTGGCCCGCAAACCCGACCGGGGCCAGATAGTCGCCCTCCTCCTCATGGTCGTCGTGGCCATGGTCTTCGTCGGCAATGTGGATCTCGGCGATGCCGCAAGGGCGTATCTCTGGCCGAGCGTGCTCGTCGCGGCCGGCGTCGCCCTGGTCTGGCGCCAGGCGGACAACGCGCGGCGTGCCCGCTGGGCCGAGGTCGGCCGCCGTCGGCGCACGATCACCTTGCTTCGTTCCGTGGCCGGTGTCCTGCTGGTCACCGCGGGGGTCTCCGGGATCTTCGTCCTGCAGGGCTCGGCCGACCACCTGGGCTCGGTGCTGCAGGCCGCGCTCGCGGTCCTCGTCGGGATAACGCTGCTGGCCGGCCCGTACCTCGTCCGTATGACCCAGGACCTCTCCGAGGAGCGCCTGATGCGCATCCGCGCCCAGGAGCGCGCGGAGGTCGCGGCCCACGTCCACGACTCGGTGCTGCACACGCTGACGCTGATACAGCGCAACGCGGACAACCCGAACGAGGTTCGCCGCCTCGCCCGCGCCCAGGAGCGCGACCTGCGCAACTGGCTCTACAAACCCGAAGGCACAGGAAAGGACGAGGACGACGAACCCGACACGCTCGCCGAGGCCGTGCGACGCAACGCTGCCGAGGTCGAGGACAAGCACGGCGTCCCCATAGAGGTGGTCGTCGTCGGCGACTGCCCCCTCGACGACGGACTGACCGCACAGATGCAGGCCGCGCGCGAGGCGATGGTGAACGCCGCCAAGTACGGTGGCGAGGGCGGCGCCGTACAGGTCTTCGCCGAGGTCGAGGGAAGGACGGTCTTCGTGTCCGTCCGCGATCGCGGCCCCGGCTTCGACCTCGACGCGATACCCGCCGACCGTATGGGCGTCAGAGAATCGATCATCGGCCGCATGGAGCGCAACGGGGGTACGGCACGGCTCCGCGCCGTACCGGACGGCGGCACGGAGGTCGAGTTGGAGATGGAGAGGGCGGAGACGACGTCATGAGCGACGCGAACGGGGCGAACGACCTTGCCGTGCAGGGCGGTTCGGGCACGGGCCCGGGCGGCGACCAGGGAGGCCCGGCCGCGCGGGGCACCGGGTCGGTCGAAGGCGGGGCCCGCGAGCCCGACCTGTCCAGCGAGCCAAATCAAGCCGGCGAGTCCAATGAGGCCAGTGAGCCCGACCGAGCCTCTGCGGCCGGCGACTCCGGAGTGGCAGGCCCGGCCGGGGTCTCCGGGCCCGGGCGGCATGTCCGGGTCGTGCTGGTCGACGATCACCGTATGTTCCGTACGGGAGTGCAGGCCGAGATCGGACAGACGGACCGTACGGGCGTGGAGGTGGTCGGGGAGGCGCCCGACGTCGACCAGGCGGTCTCGGTGATCACGAGCACGCGGCCGGAGGTGGTGCTCCTCGATGTGCACCTGCCCGGCGGCGGTGGCGTCGAGGTCCTGCGTCGCTGTTCGGCGTTGATGGCGGACAGCGAGCAGCCCGTCCGCTTCCTGGCCCTGTCCGTGTCGGACGCGGCGGAGGACGTGATCGGGGTGATCCGGGGCGGCGCGCGGGGCTATGTCACCAAGACGATCACCGGCTCCGACCTCGTCGACTCGATCTTCCGGGTCCAGGACGGCGACGCTGTCTTCTCCCCGCGTCTGGCCGGCTTCGTCCTCGACGCCTTCGCCTCCACCGACGCCCCACCCGTCGACGAGGACCTCGACCGGCTCACCCAGCGAGAGCGCGAGGTACTGCGTCTCATCGCCCGTGGCTACGCGTACAAGGAGATCGCCAAGCAGCTCTACATCTCGGTGAAGACGGTGGAATCCCATGTCTCCGCCGTGCTACGGAAGTTGCAGCTCTCCAACCGGCATGAGCTGACGAGGTGGGCGACGGCACGACGCTTGGTGTGACACCCACACCACCCCCTCCGGACCTCACCCACACCGCCACCGCAGCCGCGCCCGGGGGCTCAACTGAAAGACGCTGGCTGCGGCGAGGTCGGACTCGGGCTCGGTGATGCCCGCCCCCTCGTCGACGGCGAGTCGGGCAGGGGGATCTCGTCCCACACGGCGTCGTCGGCGAGCAGGACGAGGTCGTCCTTGTTCTGACGTGCCGGCAGCCGGCCGTAGCGGCGGTGCCGAGCCGCTTGCGCAGGCAAGCCACGCGCGTCGCTCAAGCCACCCGCGTCGCCCCCGCGAACGGCATTTCGTCGAGTGGGGCCACGCGTACCGGGGCGGATGGGTTCGGGGCGTGGATCATCTGGCCGTTGCCGATGTAAATGCCCACGTGGCTGATGCCGGAGTAGAAGAAGACGAGGTCGCCGGGGCGGAGTTCGGAGCGGGCGACGCGCTGGCCGGCGTTGATCTGGGAGTAGGTGGTGCGGGGGAGCGAGATGCCGGCGGAGCGATAGGCGGCCTGGGTGAGGCCGGAGCAGTCGAAGGCGTTGGGGCCGGTGGCGCCCCAGACATACGGGCTGCCGATCTTGGTGTAGGCGTAGGAGATGGCCGCGGCGGCGCGGTAGTTGGGGGCCTCGGCGGTGGAGGACGTGGGCGAGACCGGGCCGGTGAGGGCGCGCTGGGACGACGCGGAGGAGCGTGAGGCGTGCCCCGGGGCGCTGCCCGCGGTGTCGAGCCGTGCCCGGTCCTCGGCGGGGAGCCGGCCGAGCAGCTGTCGCGCGTTGGTCAGTTTCGAGGTGACCGTCTTCTTGTGTCGCCTGAGTTCCGTCTGCCGGGTCTTGAGCGTGCCCAGTTCGACGCGGGCGGCCCCACGCAGCCGTTCGATCTCCAGCAGTTGCTTCCGTACGCTCGACACGTCCGCCGCCTGGCGGCTGCCGACCCGCTCGATGAGGGCGGCGCCGTCCAGGTACTGGTCCGGATCGCTGGAGAGAGCGAGCTGCCAGGAGGGGTCGATGCTCCCGCTCCGGTACTGCGCCGCCGCCAGCGTGCCGAGTTCGTCCCGCGCCGAGTTGAGCCGTTCCGTCCGGCGGGCGGCCTGGTCGCGCAGCTCTTCGAGGTTCTCCTGCGCCCTGTCGGCCTTCTCCTTCGCGCCGTTGTACTTCTCGGTGGCGACCTCCGCCTCTTGATACAGCTTGTCCACTTTCGCCTTGACCTGCTCAGGCGTGAGCTGTGGATCGGCGTGCCCGGTGCCGTCGAAACCCGTCGCGGTCGCCGCGCTCGCGAGGGCGAACGTCGCGGCGGTGCGGACCGTATGGCCGCCGAGCGAGCGCTGTCTGGGCTTGCGGTGCGCTGCCACGTGGACTCCACGTCCTCTCCGTACGACCGCCGTCCGTTGTACGAACATCGGTCTGTCCGTACGGACCGCCTGGGGGAGCGGTTACGCGTCCGGCGGCGGCCCGCACAGGGGGAGCGGGACGCCGCCGGACCTTCTCGGCGGTGGTGGCCGACTGCCGCCCCTGGCCCGGGCGGCGGTGGGGAGCCGGTCACCTGCTGGAGGACGCTAAACCTGGGCGTGGTGGGCCGGTAACGCGTTGTACGGAAGTGGCGCGCATCGACCATGAGGTGACCGTATGTGACCGTGATCCCGTCCTGGTGCCGCGGGCTTCACGCTCTGCGATGACCGATGCGGCGATTTCGGACCAGACGGGAGTGCGGTGGTGCTATGGAGCGCATATATGCAAGGTTGTTCCGGTTGGAACGGATCCCGCGAAGCACCCTCCGGCACCCGGCCCGGCACTGGCGCGAACCCCGGCACAGGCGCCCGCCCCGGTCCCGACGGAGCACAGCCCCCTCAATAGGCTCCGCGCATGGACGTACTCATCCACATCCTCGTCGCCCTGCACATCATCGGCATCGCCTCCCTCCTGGGCGGCTTCCTCACCCAGATGAAGGCCATGGGCCAGGACACCGCCCGCTTCGTCCCCGCGATGCTCCACGGCGCCCTGACCATGCTCGTCACCGGCGCGCTCCTCGTCGGCCTCAACCAGGCCGACGACCAGCCCGTCAACAACATCAAGATCGGCATCAAGCTGGCCCTGCTGATCGTGATCCTGGGGCTGGTCTACGTGAAACGGGACGAGGAGACGGTGGAGAAGCCGCTGTTCGGGCTGGTGGGCGCGCTGACGACCGTGAACATCTTCATCGCGGTGCTCTGGACCTGACGGCTCACCGGGCCCGAGCCCTCGCGCCCCCTGAACCCTGCCGTCATGCCGGCCGCACCACGCTGTGGATCGACGACTCCCCGTCGTAGAAGACCGACTCCTCGCGGACGTACGCCCCCGGCTTCGGGGCGTGGATCATCATGCCGTTGCCGATGTAGAGGCCGACGTGGCCGATGTTGTCGTAGAAGAAGATCAGGTCGCCGGGCCTGGCGTTGGTGAGGGAGACGGTCGTGCCGGCGGTGACCTGGTCGTAGGTGGTGCGGGGGAGGTCGACGCCGGCGGCCTTCCAGACTGCCTGGGTGAGGCCGGAGCAGTCGTAGGAGCCGGGGCCGGTGGCGCCCCAGACGTACGGCTTGCCGATCTGCGCGCGGGCGAAGGCGAGGGCCTTGGCGGCCTTCGAGGCGTAGGTGGCGTCCTCGGCCGGGGCCGCGGTCTCGGAGCCGGTGGACGTGTCCTCCTGGACCGTCCCCGTGCCTCCCTGGGCTTCCTGCCTCCCTTGGCTCTCCTGGGTCTCCTGGGGCGTCGCCTGCGCAGGCGCCTGGGCGGCCGCCTGCTGCCGCGCGAGCTCCTCCGCCTTGCGCTCGGCCTCCTCCCGCTCGCGCTGTTCGATCGCGGCGAGCCGGGTCCGCTCCTCGGCGGTGAGGGTGGAGAGCAGTTCGCGGGCCTCGGCGAGCTTCGCCTGGACCTTGGCCTTGCGGGCCTTGAGGGTGTTCTGTGACTCGGTGAGCTGTTCGAGGCTGTCGCTCGCCTCCTGGCGCTGCTCCGTCACCTCGGCCTGCTGCGTGATGTACCCGTCGACGGCGCCCTTCTGGCGGTCCGTCAGCCGGTCCATCAGCTGGTTCTGGTCGAAGTAGGCCTGCGGGTCGTCCGCCACCAGCAGCGAGGCCTGGTCGGGGGTGGCCGCGCCCGTGCGGTACTGGGCGGCCGCGAACGAACCCAGCTCCTCCCGCGCCTCGTTGAGCTTCTCCGTGCGCTTGGCGACGTCGTCGAGGAGGGTGTCGACCTTGTTCTTCTGCTTGGTCGTCTTCTCCTTGGCCGCGTTGTAGTTCTCGGTCGCCGACCCGGCCTGGCGGTAGAGGTCGTCGACCTTCTTCTCGACCTCCTCCAGGCTCGGCTTGTCCTCGGTCGAGGGCGCGGCGGTGGCCGTCTGGGAGAGCAGCGCCACGGAGGTGAGGGCGGCGGTGGCGAGAGCGGGGGTGCGTATGCCCGCGCGCGTCCGGCCGGTCGGACGCGGCTTGCGGTGCGGCGCCATGGTTCGGCGTCTCCTTCCGTTGTCCGCCTACCGAGTTAGCTGTCGGGTTCGGGCGCAAGCTTCGGAAGGTTTGCCCTACGCCCCTCACCGCGAGCGGCGGTCGGGTCGATTCACCCCAGAGGATCGGTGGGTCCCCGGCTCCGGCTGCCGACGAAAAGGCGTACCGGACTCGGCGGAGGTCGTGCGGCCCGGCGACGTTCGCCGGTTGGGTCGTACGGCCCAGAAGAAAAAGCTAGCCAACTCGTGTGGCCCGTGTGAAGGTTGATGTTCGATATGCCCGATACGTTTTCGTGACCTTAGCCTCTTCGGCGCGACAGGCGATACGCTCGATCGCTCACCGTCGCGGGTTGGGTACGGTGGGTGGGCGGGTGCGGACTTCCCGGGGCGGCCCCGCGCTGTCAGTGGGGGCGCCTAGACTCGGAGAGCGATGAGCAGCCTCTTTGACGACAGCTTCCTGGCGGACCTCCAGGCCCCCCGCGGCCATGAGGAGGAGCCCCCGCCGCCGCCCGAGGACGATCACGGAACGGAGTCGGTTCCGGACGATCTGTTCGGCGGGAAGTTCGACGTGCCACCGGACCGGGACGCGTACTACCGCGACGGCGCCCCCCGCCCCGCCCTCGACGCGGCGGCGCTCCTCGACGGGCTGAACG
The DNA here is from genome assembly GCF_053592095.1 of Streptomyces sp. NPDC002787. Taxonomy (NCBI): domain Bacteria; kingdom Bacillati; phylum Actinomycetota; class Actinomycetes; order Kitasatosporales; family Streptomycetaceae; genus Streptomyces; species Streptomyces sp. NPDC002787. The sequence continues at coordinate 257,646 of NZ_JBSFVC010000005.1, forward strand.
AGAACCAGCGTGCGGCGGTGGTGCACGCCGGCTCCCCCCTGCTCATCGTGGCCGGCGCCGGCTCCGGCAAGACCCGTGTGCTCACCCACCGCATCGCCCATCTGCTCGGCGAGCGGCATGTCCACCCGGGGCAGATCCTCGCGATCACCTTCACCAACAAGGCCGCGGGCGAGATGAAGGAGCGCGTCGAGCAGCTCGTCGGACCGCGCGCCCACGCGATGTGGGTGATGACCTTCCACAGCGCGTGCGTACGGATCCTCCGGCGGGAGTCGAAGAAGCTCGGCTTCACGTCCTCCTTCTCGATCTACGACGCCGCCGACAGCAAGCGGCTGATGGCGCTCGTATGCCGTGATCTGGACCTCGATCCGAAGCGCTTCCCGCCCAAGTCCTTCAGCGCCAAGATCTCGAACCTGAAGAACGAGCTGATCGACGAGGAGGACTTCGCCGCCCAGGCCTCCGACGGCTTCGAGAAGACCCTCGCCCAGGCCTACGCGCTCTACCAGTCCCGCCTCCGCGAGGCGAACGCGCTCGACTTCGACGACCTGATCATGACGACGGTCAATCTGCTTCGCGCCTTCCCTGATGTCGCCGAGCACTACCGCCGCCGCTTCCGCCACGTCCTCGTCGACGAGTACCAGGACACCAACCACGCGCAGTACGCGCTGGTCAAAGAGCTGGTCGGTACCTCCGAGCACCCTGTGGACGTACCGCCCAACGAATGGGACGTGCCGCCGGCCGAGCTGTGCGTCGTGGGTGACGCCGACCAGTCGATCTACGCCTTCCGCGGCGCGACCATCCGCAACATCCTCCAGTTCGAGGAGGACTACCCGGACGCGACGACGATCCTGCTGGAGCAGAACTACCGCTCCACCCAGACCATCCTGAGCGCGGCCAACGCCGTCATCGAGCGCAACGAGTCCCGCCGCCCCAAGAACCTGTGGACCAACGCGGGCGCGGGCGCCCAGATCACCGGTTACGTCGCCGACACCGAGCACGACGAGGCCCAGTTCGTCGCCGACGAGATAGACCGACTGACGGACGCGGGCGAGGCGAAGGCCGGAGACGTCGCCGTCTTCTACCGTACGAACGCCCAGTCCCGTGTCTTCGAAGAAGTCTTCATCCGTGTCGGCCTGCCCTACAAGGTCGTCGGCGGGGTCCGCTTCTACGAGCGCAAGGAGGTCCGTGACGTCCTCGCGTATCTGCGTGTTCTCGCCAACCCGGAGGACTCGGTCCCGCTGCGCCGCATCCTGAACGTGCCGAAGCGCGGCATCGGCGACCGCGCCGAGGCCATGATCGACGCGCTCTCGCAGCGCGAGAAGATCAGCTTCCCACAGGCCCTGAAGCGCGTCGACGAGGCGTACGGCATGGCGGCCCGGTCGACCAACGCCGTCAAGCGGTTCAACACGCTGATGGAGGACCTGCGGACCGTCGTCGAATCCGGGGCCGGACCGGCGACCATCCTGGAAGCCGTTCTCGAACGCACCGGCTATCTGGCCGAGTTGCAGGCCTCCACCGACCCGCAGGACGAGACCCGCATCGAGAACCTCCAGGAACTCGCCGCCGTCGCCCTGGAGTTCGAGCAGGAGTCCGGGGCCGCGGAAGGCGAGGGCGAGGCGGCGGGTACGACATCCGCCGGGCTCTCCGACTTCCTGGAGCGGGTCGCCCTGGTCGCCGACTCCGACCAGATCCCGGACGAGGAGGAGGACGGCTCGGGCGTCATCACGCTCATGACCCTCCATACCGCCAAGGGTCTGGAGTTCCCGGTCGTCTTCCTGACCGGCATGGAGGACGGCGTCTTCCCCCACATGCGCGCGCTCGGCCAGACCAAGGAGCTGGAGGAGGAGCGTCGCCTCGCGTACGTCGGCATCACCCGCGCACGGGAACGGCTCTACCTCACCCGGTCCTCACTGCGCAGCGCCTGGGGCCAGCCCTCCTACAACCCGCCGTCCCGCTTCCTGGAGGAGATCCCGGCCACCCATCTGGAGTGGAAGCGCACGGGTGCCTCCGCGCCGGTGTCCTCCGGCCCGGCCGCCGGTATCGCCTCCTCGCTGTCGTCGTCGCGCTCCCGGTCCTCCGCCTCGGGCGCGTCCGGCTTCGCGACGCGCCGCACCGACGACAAGCCGGTGGTCTCCCTCGCTGTCGGCGACCGCGTCACCCACGACCAGTTCGGCCTCGGCACGGTCGTCGGTGTCGGGGGCACGGGCGCCAACGCGGAGGCGACGATCGACTTCGGCGACGCCAAGCCGAAGCGGCTGCTGCTGCGGTACGCGCCGGTGGAGAAGCTGTAGCGAGCTCGCCGCCGACGCGACTCGGCACCAGACTCGGCACATGACTCGGGCCCCTGCTCAGCAGGGGCCCGGTCTTCGTCTCTGTGTCCCCTACGTCGGGTCCAGCCCGTGACTGCGCAGCCACGGCAGGGGGTCGATGGCGGAGCCGCCCGCCGGGTGGACCTCGAAGTGCAGGTGCGGGCCGGTCGAGTTGCCCGAGTTGCCCGAGTACGCGATGACGTCGCCGGCCTTGACGGTCGTACCGGAAGCGACCTTGTACGTGGAGAGGTGGCAGTACCAGGTCTCGGTGCCGTCCTTGGCGGTCACGATGACCATGTTGCCGTAGGCGCTGTTCCACTGTGTCCGCACAGTGCCGTCGGTCGCGGCCATCACCGGCGTTCCGTACGAGACGGGGAAGTCGATGCCGGTGTGCAGGGACATCCAGTTGACGCCGGACTGCCCGTAGTACGCGCTGAGTCCGTGCTTGGAGACCGGGAGCGCGAACTTCGGGCGCAGCCGCTCCTTGCGCGCCGCCTCGGCCGCCGCCTTCTTCTGCTCCAGCTCCTGCTGGGCCTTGAGGTCGATGCGCTCCTGCGTCCGGCTCGCCCGGTCGGCGAAGTCGTCCGCCTCGGCGGAGAGGCTCTCCAGCTGGGTGTCGAGCTGGTTGTTGGCGGTCGACGGCTTCACGGCGGTGACATCCGACTTGGTGGACGCCGTCGTCTCCGTGTCGTCCGACGTGGCGCCGACCGAGGCCGCCGCGATCCCCGCGACACCCATGACACAGGCCGACGGAACGGCCACGGTCAGCAGGGCGGAACGTTTGGCCGGAGCCTTGCGACGCGATCGCGAGGCCGCGCGGGTGGCCGCCCGGCCGGGGCCCGCACTCCTGGTCACCGCCGCGACGACCTCCTCCTCGCCGTCGAGGAGTACGGCGCGGTCCGCGGCGTCGGTCTCGAACTCGCCGTCCGCGGGAAGGTGTTCGTCCTGGTCGTACGGGGCGATCTGCTCGAAGGTGGCCGTCGCCTGCTGGTGGAAGTCCGCGGCCTCGGCCGAGAGGTCCACCACCACGGTCTGCGGGTGCTCGTGCGCGTCGTACGACTCGGGGGTGCCCCCGCTGTGGTCGTACGACTCGGAAGCGGGGCCGCCGTGTTCGTCGCCGCCGACGGGCGAGCCGTCGCTGTTCCACTGGGTGGCGTCGAACGCGCCCGTGTCGAAGTGCTGGGTGCCGATCCACTGCTGGGTCTGGTCGGCCTGGCCCAACTGACCCGTCTCGTCGGACTGTTCGGGCCGCAGCCAGCCGCTCGCGTCCCACTGGCCGCTGGCCTCGGGGCCCGTCGACTGCGTCGGGACCTGGGCGAGGTGCTCGTAACCGGCCGACCAGGACGTGGTGTCGTAACTGCCCGTGTCGTAGGCGGCCTGGTGCTGGGCGGCGTACGGGTCGTAGTTCAGCGTCTGGTGGCTGCCCGTCGACCACTGCGTGGCGTCGTAGGAGCCGGTGGCGCTGTCGTTGCCCGGCAGGTCGCCGAAAAGGGGGTCGACCGCGAAGGTGCCGGTGGCGGCCGCGTGCGCGCCGGTGCCGGTGTCGAAACCGGTGGCGGTGTGGTCGCCGTACGTGGTGAAGTCGCCGTAACCGGCTTCCTGGTGGCCGTACGACGCGTAGTGCGCCGGGTCGGCTTCGGAAGCCGGAGCCGGGGGTGTTGCGGTCCCCGACGGGTGACGATCGTTCACCAACTTCTCTTTCGCCTCGACGACAGGGGCTGGCAGAGCAGTGCGGTGACTGTACCCGGCGGTATGCGGGCGCGACAATCTTCAACGGGTTTCGCGCCCGCAGGAAACGGGCATTCGAGCGTCTTTCGGCGGTCTACGGGTACGACTTTGGCTTTGCGTTCGAAGGTTGTTCGATAGTGGACTGCTGTGTGGGGACTGTGGGACGGCCGCGTCGGCGGGGTCGAGACGTCTCGCAGGGTGAAGACGTGTCGGAGGTGGGGCGCGTTGGGGGTGTCGGGAGGGGTGTCGCGCGTCGGGCGCGTGGTGGGGGCGCGTAGGCGTGCGTCGCGTTTACGGCATTACGTCCCTGTTTGTTCGGCTGTGGCGAGGGTCACTGCGCTCTGGCCGGTGGCAAGTCGCGCCCGAGGCGGGCTCACGCCACGGTCAGGCCGCCGGGTCGGGCGGCGGTCCGGGCCCCCGTCAGTGAGGTGTCGAGGGCCTCTCGTACTCCGACGGCGACGGCCGGGTGCACGGGCAGGGCGAGATGGCCGATGCCGGTGACCGGGATGTTCTGTGCCATCAGGTCCGGGTGGTCGACACAGGCGGTCTCCGGCGGGTCCATCACGTGGTCGAGATCGCTCCAGAACGCCACGAAGTGCGTACGGCAGCCCGGTGCGGGCTCCCGCAACTCCTCCAGTACCTCCGAACCCGGCCGCATCTGGCGGACGATCGGGTGCGCGTCCGCCAGCGGCACGGCCCGCGTGCCGCCGTGCGGGGTGCCGAGCGTGACGAGCGTACGGACGCGGTGGTCGCCGCCGAGCCGCTGCACGTAGTACCGCGCTATCAGTCCGCCGAGGCTGTGCCCGACGACGTCCACCCGCTCCTGGCCGGTGCGCTCGCAGATGTCCTCGATGTGCCGGCCGAGCAGCTCGGCGGCCGTGCGGATGTCCCAGGTGAGGGGCGAGTAGTTGAGCGACTCGATGTGCCGGCCGCCGTGCTGCGCGAGGGAGCGGCGCAGCAGGACGAAGACCGAACGGTTGTCGATGAAGCCGTGCAGCAGGAGAACCGGGGGCTTCTCCTCCGTCGGGAGCCGGGGCGCGTCGGGCGGCGGGAGCGTGGGCGTGGTCCGGCGCTCCTGTGCCATCCCGGACGGGTACAGCAGCAGATGCCCGGCGAGGATCGCCAGTTCCAGGGCGGTCGCCTTGAGGAGGGCCACGGACAGTCCTGCCAGCCGGGCGGGCAGAAGCCGCTCACAGAGCGGAAGAAGGGGCGTGACCGCCCTGGTGACCTTCATGCCCGACCTCCCGTCGGCAGCCGGGCGGACGTCTGCGTCCCCCGTATGCCCTTGTGGAGAGCCGCGGTGCTGGCGGCGGGCGGCGGGTGCGATGCGGCGCGGTGTCGCGTGGCGTGTGCGACGTGCGATCCGATGCGGTGCGTGCGCGAAACGTGAGGCGTGGATCGCGCGACGAGGGGTCCGGCCCTCCTGACTCCCCGCTGCCCTGCCGTCTGCCGTCAGCAGGTGCCGATCCGCCTCATCACCCTGGCCTCCCGCGGGTGGTGGGTCGGCGCGACGCCTCTCCGACGACTCTCCTTGCGCACGCTCCCCCGTGGCGCGTACGCCGCAGGAACGTGTGGCACCGGCTCGGAAGCCGCCCGGATACCGCGATCACCACCGTGATCACTTCAGTCCCCGCGACGCGTGAGCCGCGGAAACCGGGAGCGGTGCGCGGCGAACTTGTCCCATCGTGTGATTTCCCCCTCGCTGACCACCGCGAAACTGCCGGTTGCGGGATGCTGGAGATAACGTTCGTTCACTTCTCGGGGTGCGATGCGGGTAGGTGTTCTGTGGGCCTCATGCCGTGGACCCCATGCCGTGCAGGCGATGCCGTGCCGACGTAGCGGGTGCGGCGCGGGTGCGGCGGGTGGTGATATCTGCGGTGTGCGTGGTTCGCGCGACATATGGGGCCGTGTTCTGTTACGGGTTGGTGTAGTCGTTTCATGGAGGCAGTGATGGGTGTGGCAGCCGGTCCGATCCGCGTGGTGGTGGCCAAGCCGGGACTCGACGGCCACGATCGCGGGGCCAAGGTGATCGCGCGGGCGCTGCGCGACGCCGGTATGGAGGTCATTTACACCGGCCTCCACCAGACCCCCGAGCAGATCGTCGACACGGCGATCCAGGAGGACGCCGACGCGATCGGTCTCTCCATCCTCTCCGGGGCCCACAACACGCTCTTCGCCGCCGTCATCGACCTCCTCAAGGAACGCGACGCCGAGGACATCCTCGTCTTCGGCGGCGGCATCATCCCCGAGGCGGACATCCCGCCGCTGAAGGAGAAGGGTGTCGCCGAGATCTTCACGCCGGGGGCGACGACGGCGTCGATCGTGGACTGGGTCCGCGCGAACGTACGACAGCCGGCGGGGGCGTAAGCCACCGGGTTGGCCGGGTCCCACGCCCTGTGGGCCGGCCAAAACCAGCTTTGCGGGAACCGAAGCCGTCGGACCCGCGCCCCTGAAGGGCCGCAGGCCCCTTCAGGGGCGCGGGGAACTGCGCGATCAGCCACGCACGACCCGCACTCGCCCGACAACACACCGGATCACGACGACGGCGCCAGCTCCGCCCCCATGACCGCCCGCAACCGCAATGTCGTCGCAAGCCGCTGAAACGCCTCCGCCCAATACCCCCCGGCCCCGGGCGCCGAATTCTCCGCGTCCTCCGGCGTAGCCGTGAGCGGCTCCAAGCGCACCACCTCCGCCGGATCCAGACACCGCTCGGCCAGCCCCATCACCCCACTGAAGCTCCACGGATAACTCCCCGCGTCGCGCGCGATGTTCAGCGCGTCCACCACAGCCCGCCCCAGCGGCGGAGCCCACGGCACCGCACAGACCCCCAGCAGCTGAAACGCCTCCGACAACCCGTGCGTGGCGATGAACCCCGCCACCCACTCGGCCCGCTCCCCACCCTCCAACGTCGCCAGCAACTTCGCCCGCTCGGCCAGCGACACGGCCCCCGGCCCCCCGGCCTCCGGTACGGACGGCGCCCCCAGCAACGCCCGCGCCCAGCCGGCATCCCGCTGCCGCACCGCCGCCCGACACCACGCCCCGTGCAGCTCGCCCTGCCATTCGTCGGCGACCGGCAGCGCCACGATCTCCTCCGGCGTACGCCCCCCGAACCGCCGCGACCACGCCCCGAGCGGCGCCGCCTCCACCAACTGGCCCAGCCACCAGGACCGTTCGCCCCGCCCGGCCGGCGCCTTGGGCAGCACGCCGTCCCGCTCCATGCCGGGGTCGCACTCGTGCGGCGCCTCGACCACGATCGCGGGCGTGCCGCTGGTGGACGTGCCGGTCGTGTGGTCGACGGCCACACACGCGGTCGCCCGGCCCGCCATCCGCCCCGCGAGCGCCGAGCCGGGCAGCGCGGACAGCAACTCGGCCGCCGTGGCCCGCACATTACGGCTGCGATCGGCCAACGCGGCCTCCAGGAACGGCTCGTCAGCCGCCTCCAGCCCCGTGCGCAGCGTGTCGAGGAACATGAGCCTGTCCTCGGCCCGCTCGGTCGCCCACGTGGACGCCAGCAACTCGCGTGCCGACGCGGCATCCCGGCCCCGTATCGCCGTGAGCAGCGCGACACGCTCCGCGAACAGGCCCTCCTGCCACAGCCGTCCGACCCGCTCCGGCTCGTCCGGGCCGGGCAGTGCGGCGCCGCCGCCCGGCGCGGCACGCAGCGCGAAACGCCAGTCCGGGTTCAGCCGCGCCAGCCACAGCGCCCGCACGCCCGCGAAGGTCAGGACGGCGGGGCGCAGATCCGTACGGCCCCGGGCCGTGTCCAGCAGGGCGGGCAGGGCCTCCGGGGGTGCCGCGTAACCGTATGCGTTGGCCGACGTCAGCCACTGGGGGAGCAGTTCCATCAGATCGGGAGCGCTGCCCCGTCGGCCGCCGCCCGTGCCGGGGCGGTCGGCCAGCAGCGTCGCCAGTCTCCGTGCGGCGGCGGGCGGCAGCGGCGGGCGCCGATCCGTTGCCGCCGGCTCCGTCCGCGCCGCCGCCCGCACCGGCCGTATCCCCGCCCTGCGCCGCACGGTCTCCACGGCCGCCGCGTCCAGCAGCGCCACGGGCGCCTCCCGGCCCGACGCCGGTCCCGGCGGCGTACGACGATCCGTGCCGAGCAACGCCGTGGTGACGAGCTCCTCCCAGGAGAGCCCCGCCGTTGTGGATGAGGCGGTGGCTGACGTGCTGGTCATGAGGGGTCCTTCCGTGCGGGGACGGCCGGTTGGAGATGAACGGGTTCGGGGGTGTGGGTGTGGGTGGCCCCGCCGGTTGGGCCGACGGCTCGGTCTCCCCTCAGCACAGCGCCACCGCCCGCCCGGCCGCCCTCTGTGGTTGCTCGGTCTCCTTCGTCGCTGTCCCTGTCGGCTCCGGCCACGCCGTCAGGGGGGTGAAGCCACGGTGGCCGCACTCGCCGAAGACGGTGACGGGTGTGCCGCCGGAGAGGGCGACGAGGCGCCACAGGCCGGGGCGGGAGCGGGCGGACGGGCTGACGGGGAGGGCCAGGTCGCTGTCGGCGTCGGCCAGTTGCCAGGAGTCTCCGTCCGGGGTGGGGATGACGCGGGTGAGGGTGACCGGGTAGGAGTCGAGCCAGGGGTCCTCCCGGAGGGCCGCGCCGTAACGGGCCGCCGCTTCGGCCGGTGTTACTCCCGGCGGTCGTAGGGCGGTCGGCTCGGGCGCCGTGAATCGCTCGCCCAGGGCCGCTCGTAGTTGACCCGCGCCGGGGTACGCCGACACCTCCGCCTCGAAGGCCAGCCCGACCGGGAGCGACAGCTCGGGGGCGCGACCGGCGGCTCCGTAGGAGAGGAGCAGCGCCGTACGGCCCGAGTCGGTGCCGTGGAGCCAGATGCGGCGGGTCGTGAGGCGGGAGTCGGACGTGTCGTACTGGGCGAGGGCGAGCCAGCGGTCGCGGACCGGTGGGCCGCCCGGCGAGCCGGGCAGGCCGACCCGGGAGCGGACCGTGGCCGCGAGGCCGTCCGGCAGGTGCTCACGGCGCAGCCAGCCCTGGTCGAGGAGATGGAGGAGGGCGCACTCCTCCAGGAGACGGACCGGCCAGCCGGGTCCCGAACCCGGTATCGCACCCAACTCCCGGACCCGGGCGGCCAGTCCGGGGGCCTGGGCGTCGACCATGCGGGCCGCCGTCTCCTCCCAGAGCCCGTATCCCGCCTGCTCCGCGGCGGCGAGGCCGCCGCGGAGCAGGTCGGTCAGGCGCTGTTCCAACTCCGCCGCGCCCGCGGTGATCCGGTCGGCGCGCCGCTCGGCTCGGCGACGCGCCGCCTCGGTGTCAGCGGACGTGGCCCCAGATGCCGCGCCCGTCCTCGTCGTCGTCTCCGCCGCCCGCCTGCGGCGGCCGGCAAGCCACTGCTCCGCCCAGTCCGGCGCCTGCCCAGGCGGCACCGCGGCGTCGTCCCCCGCCCACAGCAACAGCAGCCCCAGGGCGTGCTTGCAGGGAAACTTCCTGCTCGGACAACTGCACTTGTAGGCGGGCCCGGTGGATCCCGCGACGTCGACAACTGTTTGATACGGCTTGCTGCCACTGCCTTTGCATAGTCCCCACACCGTCCCCTCGTCCGAGCTGCCCGCCTGCGACCACGGTCCGGCCACGGCGAGTTTGCTTCCGGCTTTGCGCGACGTGGCGTCAGGTGCCAATGCCAGCACCTGCTCAGCCGTCCAGCGCACCCCCTGCTGAGTCATGCTTCGAAGGTAGATCCCACCACTGACAATTGGCTTGCGCGATCCAATTTCCGCAGGTCAGACTGGATTGTCAGTGGCGTGGTGCAGTGTGGTCAGCAGATCCGAACCGGCCGAGCTGGAGGGGGACTCAGCCATGTCTGCGTCCGTTGAAACGACCACTGTCGACCCGAGCCACAACCAGTCCGCGCCCGCGAACACGCACACGCCTGCGCCTACGGGCGGCGGGACGGGCGGTGAGGTTCTGCGTGCCCACGCCGAGGACGCCTTCGCCGGTGAGCTCGCCGCGCTGGTCGCCCAGGACGACCGGCCCCGGCCGGCCCGCTGGAAGCTCTCGCCGTGGGCCGTCGCCACGTATCTGCTCGGCGGGACGCTTCCCGACGGGACGGTGATCACCCCGAAGTACGTCGGTCCGCGCCGCATCGTCGAGGTCGCCGTCACCACGCTCGCCACCGACCGCGCCCTGCTCCTGCTCGGCGTGCCCGGCACCGCCAAGACCTGGGTGTCCGAGCATCTGGCGGCGGCCGTCAGCGGCGACTCCACGCTCCTCGTGCAGGGCACGGCGGGCACACCGGAGGAGGCGATCCGCTACGGCTGGAACTACGCGCAGCTGCTCGCCCACGGCCCCAGCCGCGACGCGCTCGTGCCCAGCCCCGTCATGCGGGCCATGGCCGAGGGCATGACGGCGCGCGTCGAGGAGCTGACCCGGATCCCGGCCGACGTCCAGGACACACTGATCACGATCCTGTCGGAGAAGACGCTGCCGATACCGGAGTTGGGGCAGGAGGTGCAGGCCGTCCGCGGCTTCAACCTCATCGCCACGGCCAACGACCGCGACCGCGGGGTCAACGACCTGTCGAGCGCGCTGCGGCGCCGTTTCAACACGGTCGTGCTGCCGCTGCCGGAGAGCGCCGACGCCGAGGTCGACATCGTCTCGCGCCGCGTCGACCAGATCGGCCGCTCCCTCGACCTGCCGGCCGCACCCGACGGCATCGACGAGATCCGCCGCGTCGTCACCGTCTTCCGCGAGCTGCGCGACGGCGTCACGACGGACGGCCGTACGAAGCTGAAGTCGCCCAGCGGCACCCTGTCGACCGCCGAGGCGATCTCCGTCGTCACCAACGGGCTGGCTCTCGCGGCTCACTTCGGCGACGGCGTCCTGCGCCCGTCCGACGTCGCCGCAGGCATCCTCGGCGCCGTCGTCCGGGACCCGGCCGCCGACCGCGTCGTCTGGCAGGAGTACCTGGAGACGGTCGTCCGCGAACGCGACGACTGGACCGACTTCTACCGCGCCTGCCGCGAGGTGAGCGCGTGACGGGAGGAGAGGAGGGGGCGGCGGAGAGCGGTCGCGGCCTTCGGGCCGAGGGGACGGGCCAGGAGGCCGGGGTGGACGTACGCGGCACGGTGAAGCCGCACGCTGAGGTGGAGCCGAGTGACGGGGCGGAGACGCGTGGCGTGGTCGGGGTGCGCGCGGAGGTGGAGCTGCGTGCCGATGTGGAGGCACCTGGCGGGGTGAAGGGGCGCGGCGGGCGGGGGATGCGCGCCGAGGTGACAGCGCGCGGCGGGGCGGCGTCGCACGCTGAGGCCGAGACCCGCGACGCGGTGAAGGGGCGCGGCGAGCCTGAGGTGCACGTGGAGGTGGGAGCGCGAGGTGGGACGGGGGCGTACGCCGGAGTGGATGCGCGCGGCGACGTGGAGGTGCCTGGTGGGGTGCGCGCCGTCGGGGACGGGGCGTTGTTGCTCGGGGTGCGGCATCACGGGCCGGGGTCGGCCCGGGCGGTGCGGGCGGCGTTGGATGCGGCTCGGCCCCGGGTGGTGTTGATCGAGGGGCCGCCGGAGGCGGACGCGCTCATCCCGCTCGCCGCCGACGAGGACATGCGGCCCCCGGTCGCCCTCCTCGCCCACGCGGTCGACGAGCCCGGCCGTTCCTCCTTCTGGCCCCTCGCCGAGTTCTCCCCGGAGTGGGTCGCGATCCGCTGGGCCCTGGGTCACGGAGTCCCGGCCCGCTTCATCGACCTGCCGGCCACACACACGCTGGCCTGGGGGAGGGAGGAGGCCACCACCGCCGAGCCGGAGGGGCGTACGGGCGAGGAATCCGGCGAGGCCTCAGGCGAGGACACGGGCGAAGAGGGGGCAGCGGCGGAGGACGAGGTCCGGGGCGATCCGTTGGCCGCGCTCGCTGAAGCCGCCGGGTACGACGATGCCGAGCGGTGGTGGGAGGACGTCGTCGAGCATCGGGGGGCCGGTGGGGACGTCTTCGCGCCGTTCGCCGCGTTGGAGGAGGCGATGGGGGCGCTCCGGGAGGTGTACGGGACCGGGGGGCGCGATCGGGACCCGGTGCGCGAGGCGTACATGCGGTTGCAGGTGCGGGCCGCGCAGAAGGAGTTCGGGGACGACGACGTGGCCGTCGTGTGCGGCGCCTGGCACGTGCCCGCGCTGCGGGAGAAGCGGACCGTGGTCGCCGACCGGGCGCTGTTGAAGGGGCTGCCCAAGGTCAAGACGGACATGACCTGGGTGCCGTGGACGAACCGGCGGCTGGCCCGGGCCGGCGGCTACGGGGCGGGGATCGACTCACCGGGCTGGTACGGGCACCTGTTCGACGCACCCGACCGTCCCGTTGAGCGGTGGCTCACCAAGGTGGCGGGGCTGCTGCGCGAGGAGGACCGGATCGTCTCCTCCGCGCACGTCATCGAGGCGGTACGGCTGGCCGAGACGCTCGCCGCGATGCGCGGGCGCCCGCTGCCCGGCCTGACCGAGACCACCGACGCCGTACGGGCGGTGATGTGCGACGGTTCGGACGTACCGCTGTCGTTGGTGCACGACCGACTGGTGGTCGGCGACGTCCTGGGCGAGGTGCCGGAGTCGGCGCCGGCGGTGCCGTTGCAGCGGGACCTGGCCCGGCTCCAGCGGCGGCTGCGGCTCAAGCCGGAGGCGGCGGAGCGGGAGTTGGAGCTCGACCTGCGGAAGGAGACCGACGCGGAGCGCAGCCGTCTGCTGCACCGGCTCCGGCTGCTCGGTGTCGAGTGGGGCGAGCCGACGACCTCGCGCGGCAGCACGGGCACGTTCCGGGAGACCTGGCGGCTGCGCTGGGAGCCGGAGCTGTCGGTGCAGGTCGCCGAGGCCGGGGTGTGGGGGACCACCGTGCTGTCCGCGACGACCGCGAAGGCCGAGGCCGACGCGGTCACGGCCCGGTCGCTCGCCGACATCACCGGACTCGCCGAGCGCTGCCTCCTCGCCGAACTCCCCGCCGCCCTGCCCGTGGTGATGCGGATCCTCGCCGACCGCGCAGCCCTCGACGCCGACGTGGGCCACCTCGCCCAGGCGCTCCCGGCCCTGGTCCGCTCCCTGCGCTACGGCGACGTCCGCGCCACCGACACCCGCGCGCTGGCCGAGGTCGCCGCCGGACTCGCCGAGCGCGTCTTCGTCGGGCTTCCACCGGCGTGCGCCTCGCTCGACGCCGAGGCGGCACAGGAGATGCGCCGGCATGTGGACGCGGTGCACGGCGCGGTGGGGCTGCTGCGGGACGCCGTCTCGGGGCCACGAGCGGAGCACGACGGAGACGGTGACGGCGACGGAGACGGTGACATACGGGGCCGTTGGCATTCGGTGCTCCGCGTCCTCGGCGGACGGGACACCGTTCCGGGTGTCATTCGGGGGCGGGCCGTGCGACTCCTGCTGGATGACGGGGAGTTGGCGCAGGACGAGGCGGCGCGGCTCATGGGGCTCGTGCTCTCGCCGGGGACGGCGCCGGCCGACGCGGCGGCGTGGATCGAGGGGTTCGTCGGTGGAGGCTCCGGTGGCGGGATGCTCCTGGTGCACGACGAGCGGCTCCTCGGCCTGGTGGACGCCTGGCTGACCGGGGTGCCGGGGGACGCGTTCACGGACGTACTGCCGCTGCTGCGGCGGACGTTCTCGGCGTACGAGGCGGGGGTGCGCCGAACACTCGGCGAGCTGGTGCGGCGCGGGCCGGGCCGGCGGCAGCGGGGGAGCACGGCGGCCGGCGGAGGCGGCATACCGGGCTTCGCGGCCGAACTCGACGGCGGACGCGCGGACGCGGTGCTGCCGGTGGTGCGGCTGCTGCTCGGCCTGGACGGTGACGGGCGGCCGGCCGTCGACGACAACGACCTTGTGGGGGTGGCGGGATGACGACAGACGGACTGCGATCGCGTGAGCCGAGGCGGGCCGGCGGAACGATCGACGCCGGGGACGGTCCGGTGAGTGGACGCCTGGCGCGGCCGGGCGACCGCCCGACGACCGTGACGGTGATGCCCCTCTGGGCCCGGCCTCGTGCGGGGGTGCGCGGATGACGACGGGGGCGGAGCTGGACGCGGGCGTGGACGCGGCCGGCGAGCGGTTGCGGCGCTGGCGGCTCGTGCTCGGAGGGGACGCGGCGGACGGCACCGGGTGTGCGCTGGGCGGGCGGGACGCGGCGATGGACCAGGCGTTGACCGCGCTGTACGGGAAGGGGGACAAGGCGCAGGCGGGGCGGGACCGTTCGGCGGGGCTCGGGGCGTCGGCGCCGTCCGTGGCGCGCTGGCTCGGGGACATCCGGACGTACTTCCCCTCCTCCGTCGTCCAGGTCATGCAGCGGGACGCCATCGACCGGCTCGGACTGTCCGCGCTGCTGCTGGAGCCGGAGATGCTGGAGGCGGTGGAGGCGGACGTTCACCTCGTCGGCACCCTGCTCTCGCTCAACAAGGCGATGCCGGAGACGACGAAGGAGACCGCGCGGGCCGTCGTACGGAAGGTCGTCGAGGACCTGGAGAAGCGGCTGGCCACGCGTACCCGGGCCACGCTCACCGGGGCCCTCGACCGCAGCGCCCGCGTCAACCGGCCGCGCCACCACGACATCGACTGGAACCGCACGATCGCGGCCAACCTCAAGAACTACCTGCCGGAGTACCGGACGGTCGTCCCCGAGCGGCTCATCGGGTACGGGCGGGCCTCGCAGTCGGTGAAGAAGGAAGTCGTGCTCTGCATCGACCAGTCGGGGTCGATGGCGGCGTCCGTCGTCTACGCGTCCGTGTTCGGGGCGGTGCTGGCGTCCATGCGGTCCATCAGCACCCGTCTCGTCGTCTTCGACACGGCGGTCGTCGACCTCACCGACCAGCTCGACGACCCGGTCGACGTCCTCTTCGGCACCCAGCTCGGCGGGGGCACGGACATCAACAGGGCGCTCGCGTACTGCCAGTCGCAGATCACACGGCCCGCCGAGACCGTGGTCGTGCTCATCAGCGACCTCTACGAGGGCGGCATACGCGACGAGATGCTGAAGCGGGTGGCGGCGATGAAGGCATCGGGGGTGCAGTTCGTGACGCTGCTCGCGCTCTCCGACGAGGGGGCGCCGGCGTACGACCGCGAGCACGCGGCGGCCCTGTCGGCCCTCGGCGCACCGGCGTTCGCGTGCACGCCCGACCTCTTCCCGGAGGTGATGGCGGCGGCGATCGAGAAGCGGCCGTTGCCGATACCGGACAGTGCGTGAGGGCCTGACGGTCCGTGCGACGCGTGCGGCGGGGCATGTGGCGGTGGCGTCGGTCGGGGCGGGAGCGGGGAACCGGGCAAGGGGGGTTGAAAAGCGGACATGACTGCACATCGGTGACCCGGGGCTTGCGCGACGACGGGAGTCCCGTGCGAGGATCGGCAACGCCTCACAGGCTTCACGCGAGTGTTCGCATTTCGCGCATCTGTCGTACCTTCCCCTCTTCCGCTCTTCCGTATCTTCGCCCCGTACTCCGTCGTTCCGCCGCACGGGAGGGTCCTCCCCGTCTTGACTTCAGCAGCCGCACTTCCCGGTGCCGGTGCCGTTCTGCGCGTGGTGCGCGGGGCCGCCGGGCGTCGCATGGTGCGGGTGGCGCTGTTGGTGGGTGGGCTGTTCCTGCTCGCGGTTCTCTGCGGGGAGCGGGCGAACGCGGCGGAGGGGGCGCCGACTTCGGGGCCCTCTGTCTCGTCCCCGGCCGACTCGGTTCCTGTCGTTTCGTCCCTGGCCGACGAGGTTCCTCCCCCGGCGATCGACCCCGCGACTGATCGGGCGGCTGATCGGGCGATGGGGTCGGTCGGGGAGCAGGTCGTGCGGCCCGTCATCGATGTCGTGCGGCCGGTCACCGACCCGGCGTCGCGGCCGGTGACCGAGCATGTCGTGGTGCCGGTCGGTGATCTCGTGGAGTCGGTGACCGAGGGACTGGCGGAGGCGCCGACGCAGTTCCCGCCGGTGAGCGGGATGCCGTCGTTGCCCGGGGAGCCGGGACTTCCGCACGTGCCGGAACTGCCGGGGCCGCCCGAGTGGTCCACGTTGCCGGTGGGGATTCCGCCCATCGATGCGGCGCCTCAGGAGCCGGGTCGGGCGGAGGCCGAGACACCGGGCTCGACCGTGGACGGTGACGGCGAGAACGGGGGTGAGCGGGCCGCCGGTCCGCGCTCCGGAGGGTACGGGCCGCACGCCGCGTACGGCGTCGTCGTCGCCGTATCGGATCCGCAGGCTCCGCATCGGGATGCCGCTGCCGGGGACTCGCCGGCCGTGCGCGTGCCCGCGCAGCAGAGCCCCGATGGGCTTCCGACGAGCACCCTCGGCCGCCACTCCGCGGTCGACAACAGCGGGCCGCGGCATGCCGAACCGCATGCCGTCGCCTCTCTCGACCGGGCGCCGCTGAGCCTCGTGCCCGGCGCCACCGCGGCCGATGTCGCGGACGGGACCCGGGACCGGCACCGGGACATCCCCGAGTTCCCCGGCTAGCGCAGACCTACTTCCCCCGCCAGACCTGTCGAGCGGGGGCGGAACAGGTCTGCCCCCAGTCCGGGCGTCCCTCCCTCTTTCCGGAGGCCCGGACGACAGTCCCTCGGAGCCGGAACCGCGATCCCGTCGAAACGGCGGTGCGGTAGCGCCGGGTGCACAGCCGCTGGTCCTCAACCCCCGGACCGTCAACGGAAGCGGCGTCACCGGTCGTGGTTCCTCCACCCGGCTCCCCACGACTCGGATTCCCGAAGGAACTGACGCAAGCATGAACAAGAACATCCGCCGCTCCATCGTGATAGCCGCCGGTGTCACCGGCGCGTGGGCGCTCGGCTCCACCGCCGCCAGCGCGGACGAACTGCCCGCTTCGGCGGTCACCGTGCCCGACGTGAGCGTCGACACGGGCGAGACGGCCGACACGGTCACCGACACCGCCGACACGCTCAGGGACACCGTGGGCACGGCCACCGGCACGGTCGACGAGGCCGTCTCCGACACGACCGGCACCGTCTCCGGCGTCTCCGGCACCTCCGCGACCGACGCCGTCACCGGTGCCACCTCGACCGTGACGGACCTTGCCACGAAGACGAAGTCCCAGGTCAGGTCGACGGTCACCGGCGTCGTCGCCGACGCCACCGGCGAGACCTCCGCCCGGGGGAAGCAAACCGCCGCCACGTCCACCGGGACCGTCGACCAGGCCCGCCGCTACGTGGATGCCGAGGTCCCGCAGGTCACGGGCACCGCCCAGGCCGATGCCGAGGCAGCGGTCGCCGACCTCGGCGCCCCGGGGGACGAGATCGACTACCTCTTCGGTCCGCTCGCCGCCTTCGCCCCGGAGTTGGAGGAGGCGCTCGCCGGCGCCCGGACACGGGTCCAGGGCACGAAGCCCGCCGCCCAGGGCCTGGCGCGGCAGAAGACGCAGACCGTGACCACGGGCGCGGCCCGCACCGCCGACGCCGGCCGCACCACCGCCCGGCAGACCACCACCGGCGCGAACGCCCGCCTCACCGGCACGACCACCGAGGCCCGGTCCGGGCTCGCCGACGTCACCACGGCCGCTCAGGACACCGTCTCCGCAGTCCCGGCCCACATCACCGGCACGGCCAAGGGCATCCCGACCACCGTCACCACCATCGCCACCACCACGGTCACCCCGATCGTCGACGAGACCGCCGCCGCAGCCTTGCCCCCGGTCGTCGGCCCCGCCGTCGACGGCGTCACGCCGGTCGTGGACCACGCCACGGACAACGCCACCGCGCTCACCGGCACGACCACCACCCGCACCACCACCGTGGCGCGAGGTGCGGTTGCCGAGACCGCCGCCCTCACCGGTCAGGTGTCAGCAGACGCCCGGACCCTCGCGTACGGCGTCATCGAGGACGCGACCGTCCTCGCCCGCCAGGCGGTCGCGGACGTGCCGCCCTACGCGACCGGCCTCGTCGGCCACCTCGTCGACGACACGGTCGACTCCGTGTTGCCGCCCGTCGCGCACACCGCCGTGGACGGTGCGGTGCCCGTTGCCGGACAGGCCGTCCAGGACGCGGGCGGGGTGGCGTACGGCGTGACGGGGGACGTGCGGCCGTTCGCGCAGGGGGTTGTCGGTGAGGTTCGGCCGTTGGTCACGGGGATGGTCGAGGACCAGGCCGGGCCTTTCGCGGAGCGGCTCGTCGGGGAGGACGTGCGGCCGTTCGCGGACGGGACGGTCGGGGCGGTACGGCCGGTCGTGGACGCGGTCGTCCACTACGCGCAGCCGGTCGCCGACGGTGCGGGCGGGCTGGCGTACGGCGTGGCCGGGGACGTGGCGCCCTTCGCGTACGGCGTCGTCGGCGAGTCCGCACCCGTGGCGGAGCGGGTCGGCCCGTTCGCGCGGGACCTGACCGGCACGGTCGGCGGGACCGCCGGGCCGCTGGTCGGCAACGCGGTCACCGGTACCGAGGGCATCGCCGAGTCGGTCACGCCGGTCTACGTCCAGCGGTACGTCTGACCTGGTACGGCGCCCCGGCCCGACCGACCCTCTGGGGCCCACCTGGCCCGGAGGGTCGGTCACGGCGAACCGACCGCCCGGGGCTTCCGGCCCCGTGGGAGGGTCACGGCGAACCACGCCCTCGGTGCCACCCGGCCCCGCAGGGCGGTCACCGCGAACCCGTTCCCGGGGCCCCGGCCCCGCAGGGCAGTCACAGCGAACCCGATCCCCGCGGCCTCGGCCACGTAAGGGCCGGTCACAGTCAACCGACCCCGCAGCAACCAACTCGCAGCAACCAACCCCCCCAGCAACCGACCCCCCTCGGCTGAAACCCGGACGGCCGAAAGCCGTCGGTTCCGTCCGGGTGGACTCCGGGGGGTCGTGACGGGTGGTCTCCATTGGGGAGGAGATCACCCGTCGGGGGCCCTTCAGCGTGATCGAAGGGCCTCGGAGGAGCCCCCTCCGGAGCCACGAGGGGCCCTTGCCGGGGCCTCACCGGACGTACCCCCGGCCGGTGAGGCTCCGCACTCGCGGCACGCGGTGCCAGTGAGCCCGGCATCATGTGACAGGTATCACCGCTCAGGTGTGACCCGCGATTTAGGGGGCTCCCGGAAGCAGCGATAACCTGCGAGACGGACATGCCGCGCGCTCGGACACCGTGTGCGCCTCCCTTGTGACTCTCGGCGGACGTCACGTTGCCCTTCGCGGCACGCCCACGCATCCAACGAACCGCGATCACTGATAGGGACGGAAGCGCGTGGACCTGTTCGAGTACCAGGCGAGGGACCTCTTCGCCAAGCACGGTGTACCGGTGCTGGCCGGTGAAGTCATCGACACGCCTGAGGCGGCGCGCGAGATCACCGAGCGGCTGGGCGGCAAGTCTGTCGTCAAGGCCCAGGTGAAGGTCGGTGGTCGAGGCAAGGCCGGCGGTGTCAAGCTCGCCGCCACCCCGGACGAGGCTGTCGCCCGTTCGACGGACATTCTCGGGATGGACATCAAGGGCCACACGGTCCACAAGGTGATGATCGCCGAGACCGCTCCGGAGATCGTCGAGGAGTACTACGTCTCCTACCTCCTCGACCGCACCAACCGCACCTTCCTCTCCATCGCGTCCGTCGAGGGCGGCATGGAGATCGAGGAGGTGGCGGCCACCCGCCCCGAGGCCGTCGCCAAGACGCCCATCGACGCCAACGAGGGTGTGACCCCCGAGGTCGCCCGCGGCATCGTCGAGGCCGCGAACTTCCCGGCCGAGGTCGCCGACAAGGTCGCCGACATCCTCGTCACCCTGTGGAAGACCTTCATCGAGGAGGACGCCCTCCTCGTCGAGGTCAACCCGCTGGCGAAGGTCGCCTCCGGCGACGTCATCGCCCTCGACGGCAAGGTCTCCCTGGACGAGAACGCGGACTTCCGCCACCCCGACCACGAGGAACTGGTCGACCACGCGGCCGCGAACCCCCTCGAGGCCGCCGCCAAGGAGAAGAACCTCAACTACGTCAAGCTCGACGGTGAGGTCGGCATCATCGGCAACGGCGCGGGTCTCGTCATGAGCACCCTGGACGTCGTCGCGTACGCCGGTGAGGCGCACGGCGGCGTGAAGCCGGCCAACTTCCTCGACATCGGCGGTGGCGCCTCCGCCGCCGTCATGGCGAACGGCCTGGAGATCATCCTCGGCGACCCGGACGTCAAGTCCGTCTTCGTCAACGTCTTCGGTGGCATCACCGCCTGTGACGAGGTCGCCAACGGCATCGTGCAGGCGCTGCAGCTGCTCAAGGACAAGGGCGAGGAAGTCACCAAGCCTCTCGTCGTCCGCCTGGACGGCAACAACGCCGAGCTGGGTCGCAAGATCCTCTCCGACGCCAACCACCCGCTGGTGCAGCGCGTGGACACCATGGACGGCGCGGCCGACAAGGCCGCCGAGCTCGCGGCTGCGAAGTAAGGGAAGAGGGACAGAACAGCCATGGCTATCTTCCTGAACAAGGACAGCAAGGTCATCGTCCAGGGCATGACCGGTGCCACGGGCATGAAGCACACCAAGCTCATGCTGGCCGACGGCACGAACATCGTCGGTGGCGTGAACCCCCGCAAGGCGGGCACCTCCGTCGACGTCGACGGCACCGAAATCCCGGTCTTCGGCACCGTCGCCGAGGCGATCGAGAAGACGGGCGCGAACGTGTCCGTCCTCTTCGTACCGCCGGCCTTCGCCAAGGCCGCCGTCGTCGAGGCCATCGACGCCGAGATCCCGCTCGCGGTCGTCATCACCGAGGGCATCGCGGTCCACGACTCCGCCGCGTTCTACGCGTACGCGGTGTCGCAGGGCAACAAGACCCGTATCATCGGCCCGAACTGCCCGGGTCTGATCACCCCCGGTCAGTCGAACGCCGGCATCATCCCCGGTGACATCACCAAGCCGGGCCGCATCGGTCTGGTCTCGAAGTCCGGCACGCTGACGTACCAGATGATGTACGAGCTGCGTGACATCGGCTTCTCCTCCGCCGTCGGCATCGGTGGTGACCCGGTCATCGGCACCACGCACATCGACGCGCTCGCCGCGTTCGAGGCCGACCCCGACACCGACCTCATCGTGATGATCGGTGAGATCGGTGGCGACGCCGAGGAGCGGGCCGCCGACTTCATCAAGGCGAACGTGAAGAAGCCGGTCGTCGGTTACGTCGCGGGCTTCACCGCGCCCGAGGGCAAGACCATGGGCCACGCCGGCGCCATCGTCTCCGGCTCCTCCGGCACCGCCGCCGCCAAGAAGGAGGCCCTCGAGGCCGCCGGCGTCAAGGTCGGCAAGACGCCGACCGAGACGGCGAAGCTGGCGCGCGAGATCCTCGGCGGCTGACGTCGTCCGATGGGGCCGGGCATAGGCCCGGCTGAGCCTTCCGTGGGCCCGCACCCCTTGATCGGGGTGCGGGCCCACTGGTGTGACCGGGGTGCGGGCCCACTGGCGTGACCGGGGGTGCGGACCCACTGGCGTGACCGGGGGTGCGGCCCGCTGGCGTTCGCGAAGACGACGGCTCGCGTGGCGTTTCAGTGGGCCTCCGGGTGGAGCCGTTCCGGGCCTGTGGCCGCCTCCGAGCGGAGTTTCTTCCGGAGTTTCTGCTGGCGTTCCGAGAGGGAGCCCGGGGCCGACTCCGGGGGGAGGCCCTGAACGGGGGTGCCTTCGGGGGTGGGGGGTTCGTAGTGGTCGGGGGCGGTGCGGAGGGTCAGGGAGGTGGTGGTGAGCAGAAGGATGGTGAAGGTGACGGCGGCCTGGGTCCAGCGGTTGGCGCGGAGGTCGGCTCGGGTGCGCAGGCCGAGGGGCTTGGTGGAGCCGGGGCGGACGTCGGCGGGTAGCTCGGCCAGGAGGCGGTGGAGGTCGTCGGGCGGGACCGGCTCCGGGAGACGTGCGGTGACGGTCGCGCGGGCGTAGAGCAGTCGGCCCGCCGCGGCGGGCGTGCTCGCCTCCGTCTCGGCGGCCGTGTCGGGCAGATCGAGCCCGACACCGTCGTAGAGGAGCAGCGTGCGGCGGTACGGGGGCGGTAGTTCGAGGAGTGCGTTCAGCAGGGCGCGGCCGGTGGGGTCGGTCGGGGGCGGCTCCCGGCGGTCTCGGGGGAGGCGGGGGCGCAGACGATGCCAGGGGGAGAGGGCGTACTCGTGGGCCGCCGCCCGCACCCAGCCCGCCGGGTCGCGGTCTACGGCCACCTCCGGCCAGTGCTGCCAGGCGAGCTCGAACGCCCGCTCCACCGCCTCGCGGGCGAGCCGACGCCGCCCGGTGAGCAGGTAGGTCTGCCGTACGAGGGTGGGGGCGCAGTGGGCGTAGAGCGCGTCGAAGGCCTGGTCGGGCGTCAGGGGCGGGGCCAGGTCGGGATCGTCGACGTCGTCCGCGGCGAGGGGACGCTGGTACCACTCGGCCCCGCCCGGGACGGACGGCTCCCCACAGGCCCCGGCCTCAGCTCCGGCTCCGGCTCCGGCCTCGGCTCCGGCCCCGGTCACCGGGGCTCCTTCCGCCATACCCACCCTCTCCGGGTCGACCCTCGTAGGAAAAAGCACATAAGCACATATTGGGCGACACGTGCGCGAATCCATTGTTACGCCGGTAAAGCGCGTGTCGTTGGGAGCATGGCCGACGTGACCCACGTGACCGACTCGAACGACCCGGCCGCGAGGCCGGACCACCCCGCCGACCGCAACCGGTCGGCCTCCCTCTCGGTGCCCGGGGCGCCCATGAGGCCCATGGCGCCGGCGGCATCCCTGTACTCGTCGCGGCGCTCTCCGCTGGCTCCGCTGGTCAGGCGACTGCGCGGCCGGTCGTCCCAGCTCGTCGCCGCGGCGCTGGGCGGGGTCCTCGCGGCGGGGCTCGGGCTCGGGGCGTTCGCCGCGCTGGTGACCGTGCTGTGGATCAGCTCGCCGTACCCGGACAGCGGGCCCGCCGGGGCGCTGCACGTCGCGGCGGCGCTGTGGCTGCTCTCCCACGGCGTGGAACTCGTCCGCGTCGACACGCTCTCCGGCGCCCCCGCCCCGGTCGGCCTCGTCCCCCTCCTGCTGCTCGCGCTGCCGACGGTCCTGCTCCACCGTTCGGCCCGCGACCACGCGAACGACGATTCCGGGACGAGCGCCCGTACGACGTGGGCCGGGCTCGTCATCGGATACGCGGCCGTCGGCGGGGCGGTCACGCTGTACGCCTCGGGGGGCGCGCTGCGGCCGTCGTGGATGTGGTCCGCGCTGTGCGTACCGCTGCTCGCGGCGCTCGCGTCGGGCACGGGGGTGTGGGCGGCGCGTGGGCGCCCCCGGCTGCCCCTGCCCGCGCTCCTCGGGGGTGCCCCGAAGACGGAGGGCCGACGGCACCTCGCGGCCGTCGCCGGGCGGGCCGCCGGGGCCGGTGTGCTCGTGCTGACCGGCGGGGGTGCCCTGCTGGTGGTCGTGTCCCTGGTCTGGCACGGGGACGCGGTCCGCGGCTCGTTCCTCCAGCTCACCGAGGGGTGGTCCGGCCGGTTCGCCGTACTGCTGCTCTGCCTCGCACTCGTGCCGAACGCGGCGCTGTGGGCCGCGGCCTACGCCCTCGGTCCCGGCGTCGTCCTGGGCGCCGGGCACACGGTCGGCCCCCTGTACGCGTCTGCCCCGGCCGCTTTCCTGCCCCCGTTCCCCCTGCTCGCGGCCGTCCCGGGGGGTGGGGGTACGCCGGTGTACTGGGCGGTGGGCGCGGTGCCACTCGCCGCGGGCGCGACCGTCGGCTGGTTCACCGCGGCCCGGGCCGCCGCCGACCGGGCGGCGCCCTGGTCCGCGTGGCGGACGGCCACCGCAGCCCTCCTCGCGGGCCTCCTGTCCGCCGCGGCCTGCGCCCTCCTCGCCCTCCTCGCGGGCGGCCCCCTCGGCGTGGCCACCCTGGCCCATTTCGGCCCCGTGTGGTGGCAGGCGGGGGGTGCGGCCGGGGTGTGGTTGAGCGTGATCGGGCTGCCGGTCGCCCTGGTGGCGAGAGGGTGGCGACTCCGGGTGAGAGAGCGGGCGACCTCGACGAGCGTGCCCCGCCGGGGCCGGGGGAAGCGGCCACAGGAGGAGAAGACGACCACTACGGCTGGGACATCCCGCCCCACCCCGAAGACGACCTCACGTCCGGAACTCCCGCCCGACCTGCGAGCGGTGACAGCGGAGGCCTTCCCAGCGGCGTCGGTCGGGCGGGCCGTGACGGAGGGTGACACAACGGGCGAGCGGGGGGCTGGGCGCCGGATCGCTGGGCAGGGGGTGACGGTGGACGGGAAGCCGGCCGAGCCGGGGGCCGAGCACCGGACTGCTCGGCAGGGCGTGACGGCGGACGGGGTGTCGGGCGAGTCCGGATCGGTGTCCCGCGCTGACGGGCAGGGTGTGGGGACGGGCGGGGGCCCGGGCGAGCTGGCGTCCGAGCCCTGCGCCGACGGGCAGGGTGTGGGGAAGGTCGGGAGCCCGGGCGAGCCCGCATCCAGGTCCCGCGCCGACGGGCAGGGTGTGGGGAAGGTCGGGAGCCCGGGCAAGCCCACAACCGCGCCCCGCCTCGCCGAGCAGTCACCGGATCCGCTCCCGCCCGTCTGGGACCCGGACCCCAGCGCCGACCGCTGGGCGGCCCTGCGCGAGGCGACCGCGACAGAGCGGAACGGCTACGAGCGCCCCTTTGACGCCGCTTCCACCCCCGCCCCCACAGTCCCACCCGCGCTTACGCCCAGCCCCGGCCCGACGTCTGGCTCCCGCCCCACAGTCCGGCTCGGGCTCACTCCCGACCCCGGCTCCCAGGCGATGTCCGCGTCCATGCCCGACCCAAGTCCGACGTCTGGCAGCCGCCCCACAGTCCGGCTCGGGCTCACGTCCGATCCCGACCCCAAAGCCACGCCTGGCCTCGCGGTCAACCATGCCCCCACAGTCACGCCTGGCCCCGCGCCCAACCCAGGCCCCACGCCCGGCCCCGCCTTCATCTGCCCCCACGACGACGCCAACGCCAACCCAACCCCCACCGTCGCACCCCACGCCTCCCACGGCCCCAACCCCAGGCCCAGCCACGCCCCCAACCTCGACCCGACCCCCACCCCCAAGGAAGCCGGCTGACGGCATGAAAGGGGCGCCGCCGGTTGATCACCGGCGGCGCCCCTCCGTGGCCTCCGTGTTGCTCTACTCCGCCACCTCTAGCTCGCGCCCAGTACCTCCCGCACCGGCCCCTCCGGCAGAAGCTCCTTGCAGGACTTCTCGGAGACCGTGGTGAGGGAGTCGTTGACGCAGGTGTAGTAGTCCTGGTAGACGAACTGGGCCGTGAAGGTGAAAGCCACGATGGCGAGGGCGATCGTGGAGGTCACCAGGCCGCTGATGGCCGCGGACCTCTGGGGCCGCCCGCTCGGCTGGGACGCCGCCGGCCGGTCCGGGTCCGGCGTACGTGGCTTGGCGCGCAGGGCGCTGACCGCCCAGTACACGGCCAGGGAGCCGAGCAGCAGGGCGACGTACGGCCAGGCGAAGAGCGCGAAGAAGAAGGCCCACATGCCGCAGAGCAACGAGTACCGCGCGCGACGCTGGGCGGGATCCGTCGGGTCCCAGCGTAGCCCGCTGCCCGGTCCGCCCTCGGGGCCCTGCCCGGGACCGCCCGGTCCGCCCTGGCCACGGGGGCGCTCCCCGAAGGGTCCGCCGGACGAGCGGCCGGGCTGCCGGTCGCTCCACTGACTGCCCCACGGCGAATGACCACCACCGCGGCCCGTCCCGTCGTCGGAACCCCGTCCGCCCGCGGGCCGGCGCGGCTGCCACGGCCTCTCGGGCGCGCCCTCGGGCGGCGGCGCGAACGGATTGTCGTCCGAGGAGCCGGAGCCCTGGCCCCGCCCGGGCTGCCCGGACTGCTCGGGGGTGTCCTCGCTCTCGCGCGGAGGCGTGGGCGAGGAACTCCGCTCGCGCAGCAGGAGCGAAGGAAGGCGGAGGCTGCGGTCCGGCATCAGGAGTGCGTCTTCCCCTTGGTGAATACGGTGATGATCTTGATCGTCCCGTCGTGATCCTGACGATGATCTCGACGGTGGTCCCCGGCGGTGATCTCGACGTGATCTCGAAGTGATCCCAACATCGACCCACCAACGAGCCCCATCGGTCCCACCATCGATCTCGGCAGTGATCTCGCAGTGATCTCGACGGTGAAATCTACTGGTAGGGCATGAGCTGTCACTTCGTGAACGCCCCGCACATCGACCGCGTTCCCGAGCCCGCTCGTCGCAGACGCTACCTTCCGGCCACGCCCCCGTCCCACGGGGGCCGTCCGGTGTGCCGGTATCGTTGCTGACGGTCGGCCGCTTCGTAGACTTCCCCGTATCGGGGGACGTGAAGCATTCGTATGAACGCACAAGCACGCAAGTGCACGATGGCAGACCCGAACGTCCCCCGCAGAACCCGTAGAAAGGGCCCCACCGTGGCCGCCAAGCCCGTGGCCAAGCGCCTCGTCGTGCTGGTCTCCGGATCCGGCACCAACCTCCAGGCGCTGCTGGACGCCATCGCGACGACCGGCGTCGAGGCCTACGGCGCCGAGATCGTGGCCGTCGGAGCCGACCGCGGCGGCATCGAGGGGCTCGCCCGGGCCGAGCGCGCCGGACTGCCGACCTTCGTGTGCCGGGTCAAGGACTACGCCACCCGCGAGGAGTGGGACGCGGCGCTCGCCGAGGCCGTGGCCGCGTACGAGCCCGATCTGGTCGTCTCCGCCGGGTTCATGAAGATCGTGGGGAAGGAGTTCCTGGCCCGGTTCGGTGGACGGTTCGTCAACACCCACCCGGCCCTCCTCCCCAGTTTCCCCGGGGCCCACGGGGTGCGGGACGCGCTCGCGTACGGCGCCAGGGTCACCGGCTGCACCGTCCACTTCGTCGACGACGGCGTCGACACCGGGCCGATCATCGCGCAGGGCGTGGTGGAGGTCAGGGACGAGGACGACGAGAGCGCTCTGCACGAGCGCATCAAGGAAGTCGAGCGAAGGCTGCTCGTCGATGTCGTGGGGCGGCTCGCCCGCAACGGCTATCGCATTGAGGGACGAAAGGTAGTTATCCAGTGACCGCCGACAGCACTGTCACGGCCGAGAGCGACAACGGGAGCGACAACGCGAGCGGCAGGCGGGACATCCGTCGCGCGCTCGTCAGCGTCTACGACAAGACGGGCCTCGAGGACCTCGCGCGCGGCCTGCACGAGGCGGGCGTCGAACTCGTCTCGACCGGGTCCACCGCCGGGCGCATCGCCGCTGCCGGCGTTCCCGTCACCAAGGTCGAGGAGCTGACCGGCTTCCCCGAGTGCCTGGACGGCCGGGTCAAGACCCTGCACCCCAAGGTGCACGCCGGCATCCTCGCCGACCTCCGTCTGGAGGACCACCGGCGGCAGCTCGCCGAGCTGGGCGTGGAGCCGTTCGACCTCGTCGTCGTGAACCTCTACCCGTTCCGGGAGACCGTCGCCTCCGGCGCCACCCCCGACGAGTGCGTCGAGCAGATCGACATCGGCGGCCCCTCCATGGTCCGCGCCGCCGCCAAGAACCACCCGTCGGTCGCCGTGGTCACCAGCCCGGCGCGGTACGCCGACGTCCTGGCGGCCGTGCGGGGCGGCGGTTTCGACCTCGCCACCCGCAAGCGGCTGGCCGGTGAGGCCTTCCGGCACACGGCCGAGTACGACATCGCGGTCTCGTCCTGGTTCGCCTCCGCCTACGCGCCCGCCGACGACTCGCAGTTCCCCTCCTTCCTCGCCACCAGCCTGGAGCGCGCGCACACCCTGCGCTACGGCGAGAACCCGCACCAGCCCGCCGCGCTCTACACCGCCGGCACGGGCGGCCTGGCGTCGGCCGAGCAGCTGCACGGCAAGGAGATGTCGTTCAACAACTACACGGACACGGACGCCGCCCGCCGTGCCGCGTACGACCACGACGAGCCCGCCGTCGCGATCATCAAGCACGCCAACCCGTGCGGCATCGCGGTCGGCGCCGACGTGGCCGAGGCGCACCGCAAGGCGCACGCCTGTGACCCGCTGTCCGCGTTCGGCGGCGTCATCGCCGTGAACCGGCCGGTCAGCAAGGAGATGGCCGAGCAGGTCGCCGAGATCTTCACCGAGGTCATCGTCGCGCCCGACTACGAGGAGGGGGCCCTGGAGGCCCTCGCCAAGAAGAAGAACATCCGCGTGCTGCGCTGCCCCGACAGCCCCGCGCACCCCGTCGACGTCAAGCCGATCGACGGCGGCGCGCTCCTCCAGGTCACCGACCGGCTCCAGGCCGACGGTGACGACCCCGCCAACTGGACCCTCGCGACCGGTGACGCCCTCTCCGCCGACGAGCTGGCCGAGCTGGCCTTCGCCTGGAAGGCGTGCCGTGCGGTCAAGTCCAACGCGATCCTCCTCGCCAAGGACGGCGCCTCGGTCGGCGTTGGCATGGGGCAGGTCAACCGCGTCGACTCCTGCAAGCTGGCGGTGGAGCGGGCCGGGGCCGAGCGGGCCGAGGGCTCGTACGTCGCCTCGGACGCGTTCTTCCCCTTCCCGGACAACATCGACGTCCTGAGCGCGGCCGGCGTCAAGGCCATCGTGCAGCCCGGCGGTTCGGTCCGTGACGAGCAGGTCGTCGAGGCCGCGCAGAAGGCGGGGATCACGATGTACTTCACGGGGACGCGGCACTTCTTCCACTGAGCCGCGCCGCTGATGACGTAGGACGAAGGGCCCGTCGGACACACCGACGGGCCCTTCGCCGTACGGGTCCGACAGCCCTTCGCCGTACGGTTCCGCAGCGGGTGCTCGCTTCGTCGTGCCGCGCGGCTCGTTACGTCGTGCCGCGCAGCGCCGCCCAGGTGTTGGGGCCGACCTGACCGTCGACCTCCAGCCCCTTCGCGCTCTGGAACTGTCTGACCGCCGACTCGGTGTCCTTGCCGAACTTGCCGTCCACGCCGGAGCCGCCGACGCTGTAGCCGCGTTTGTCGAGCATGCACTGCACCTGTACGACACGTTGGCCCTCGTCGCCGCGGTCGGTGAGTTCGGTGCCGGAGTAGTAGGTGCACTGGGAGATCCAGGCCGGGGTGGCGGGCTTCGTCGCCGTCTTGGTGGGGGCGGGGGCGGGTGTCGCGGCTGTGCCAGGGTCGTCGCCGCCCGAGGAACCGCCGCCGGAGGTGGGGTCGGCCGCGCCGCTGGGGGTGGGGCCGGTGGCCCCGCGCGTGGGCTCGGCGGACGGGCTCTCCTCGCCCTCCTCGTCCTTCTTCTCCTCGCTGACGGAAGGGGACGGCGAGCCTGAGGACCCCGGAAGCGGCGACGCAGCGTCCCCGTCCGGCACCGTCGTCACCCCGCCCGTGGGCCGGGTGGCCACGGAGTCCCCGCCCGCCGGCCGCGTGGCGAAGTACGCCCCGGCAGCGACCACGCACACCGCCACCACGGCCAGCGCGGCGACCACCGCGACGTACGGCTTCCTCCGCCGAGCCTTCCCCGACACGACCGTGGGCCCATGCCCCCCGCCCGCCCCCGAGGGCAGCGCGTACGCGTCGGCCGACGCCGCGGCCGGCCCGTACATCCCGGCCGACGCGGGCACCCCGTAGGCCCCTGCGGGCGGCGGAGGCCCGTACGCCCTCGGTGGTGTGGCCGGTCCGAAGGCCTGGGGTGGGGGCGGTGGCGTGGCGCGTTGCGTGGGGATGCGGAAGTGGACCGTCTCTCGGGTGGTGGCGCGGGCCAGTAACGCGCAGGACTCCTGGCGGGCGAGGAGGCGGGAGTCGAGGGGGGTGGGCCAGGGGTGGGCGGTGCCGGGGGCTGCCTCGGCTGCTTCGGTGAGGTGGGCCGCGGTGGGGCGGCCGGTCGGGTCCTTGGCGAGGCAGGTGGTGAGGAGGGCGGCCAGGGCCGGGTCGGCGGAGGCCACTTCGGCCATCAGGGCCGGCTTGGGTTCTTCGAAGGCGACCCGGTGCATGACGTCGACGCCGGTGCCGTTGCCGAACGGGGCGTGTCCGGTGACGGCGTACACCAGTGTCCCGGCCAGGGAGAAGACGTCCGACGCGGAGTCGCAGCGGCCGTCCCGGAGGTACTCCGGTGACATGTACGCGGGCGTGCCGACCCGGCTTCCGGTGGTCGTGATCGCGCTGCTGTCCACCGCCTGCGAGATGCCGAAGTCGATGACGTGGACGCCGTCGGACGAGAGGAGGACGTTGGAGGGCTTGAGGTCGCGGTGGACCACTCCCGCGGCGGCCAGTGCCGACAACGCGCGGCCCAGTTCGCCCACCAGGCGCCAGGCCGCGGCGGGAGTCAGCGTGCCGCAGTCGCGCACCGCGTCCGCGAGGTTGAGGCCCGGGAGGTACTGCGTGGCCATCCACAGCAGTTCGTGACCGTTCTCGTCCGCGGGTTCGAGGCCGGTGCCGAGCAGGCGTGGCGCGTACGGCGTACGGACCCGGTCGTGCACGCCCGCCTCACGCTGGAACCGGCGCCGGAACTCCGTGTCCTCCGCGTACTCCGGGCGGATCACCTTCACCGCGGCCAGCCCCGGCGTCTCGTCGACCGGCCGTGCCAGATACACCCGGCCCATCCCGCCGCTGCCGAGCAGCCCGAGCGGCACGTACGGTCCGAGGCGTCCGGGGTCCGACGGTCTCAGCGGGGTCGCGCCCGTTTGCTCCAGCGCGGCGTCACCCGACGCCGGGGAGTACGGAGGCGGCTTCGGCCGCTGGTCTGACATGGGTCCCCCGGGTGGTGTTCTCTCTTGTCGTGCGCTGCCTCAACGGTCCCAGTGGCAACGCGAGTTGACGAGAGACTACCGTGCGGGCGAAGCCGGGATCGGGCCGCCGGAGAAGGTCCGGCGGGCCGATCCCGGGCCCGGGGCCGGGTCAGCGGTTGGCACCGGCTTGCGGTGGCTCTGGTCGGGATGCCGCTGGTGGTAGTACGCCGCGTACCGGCCGCCGCCGTGGCCGTCCCCCCCCCGTGCGTGTCGGCGGCCTGAACGCGCCCGAAGGGCCGTACCCCCTCCTGCGGGGGCACGGCCCTTCGGGCGCGGCGCTCGGTCGCTCAGTAGCGCGGGCGGTTGAACCACGCCTTGCCGTTGGCGTTGCCGACGAAGACGGCGATCAGGACGCCCAGCACCAGGTGGACCAGGCCGATCAGGAAGAACGGGAAGATGCCCAGGACGGCCGTGATGATGCCGAAGACCAGCGCGGCGACGCGTACGCCGTTGCCGCCGGACTTGAACTTCACGGCCAGCATGATCGCGTAGACGAGCCAGGCCACCGCGAAGATGGCGATCGCCACCATCTGGCCGGTGGGGATGTTCCCCAGTGCCTCCGCGAGAGCCGGGTCCTCGGTGCTGTCGCTGGCCGCGCTCACGCCGACCGCGCCGATGCCGTACAGCAGCACGCCGATCACCTGCAGGCCGACGATGACCCAGAGCATGATGCGGGCCGCGTTGACCGTGCTGGGCATGGTCTCGGGGGCGTTCGGGTAGCCGCCGTACCCCTGGGAGACCGGTGGGGCGGTCGGGTAGCCGTACCCCGGCTGCTGGGGCTGGCTCTGCTGCGGGTAGCCGTAGCCCTGGGCGGGCGGCTGCTGCTGGGGCTGGCCGTACGGGTTGTTCGGGTCGCCGAAGCTCATGGCGGGATTTCCTCCGTTGCCTGGTGCGGGGACGCGCGGCACGGGTCGGAGGAATGCCCTGATCTCTTGAAGTGGTCACGCCCCCCGGCAGTGCCCGCGGCACTGTGCCCCAATCGTTTTATATGTCCGCCCGGATGTCCAGGGCGATTCCCCGGTGTTGTGCAAGTGCAACACATCCGATCTTGTCGGGAACGGGGGCCGGAAGGTGAGGGGAAGGCGGTGCGAAGGGGCTGCGACGGCGGTGGGAAGGGGGTGGCGGGCGGTGGGACGTCCGTGGGAAGGCCGTGAGGAGGCGTCCGGCAGGTGACCGGATTGGAACCCGGCACCGGTCATCCGCGAAGATTGGGGCCATGAGCGCCCAGATTCTCGATGGCAAGGCCACCGCAGCCGCGATCAAGTCCGATCTGACCGCCCGCGTGGCGGTGCTGAAGGAGAAGGGCGTCACGCCCGGACTCGGCACGATCCTGGTCGGCGACGACCCCGGCAGCCAGAAGTACGTCGCGGGAAAGCACCGTGACTGCGCGCAGGTCGGCATCGCCTCCATCCAGCGTGAACTGCCCGCGACCGCCACCCAGGAGGAGATCGAGGCGGCGGTGCGGGAACTCAACGAGGACCCCGCCTGCACCGGCTACATCGTCCAGCTGCCGCTTCCCAAGGGCATCGACGAGAATCGCATCCTCGAACTGATGGACCCCGACAAGGACGCGGACGGCCTCCACCCGATGAACCTCGGGCGCCTGGTCCTCAACGAGCCCGCGCCGCTTCCGTGCACCCCCAACGGTGTCCTCACGCTCCTTCGCCAGTACGGCGTCGAGATCAAGGGCGCCGAGGTCGTGGTCGTCGGCCGCGGTGTCACCATCGGCCGCCCGATGCCCTTGCTCCTCACCCGGCGCAGCGAGAACGCGACGGTGACCCAGTGCCACACCGGTACCCGTGATCTGGCCGCGCACCTGAAGCGGGCCGACATCATCGTCGCCGCGGCCGGCTCCGCCCACCTCGTCCGGCCCGAGGACGTGAAGCCGGGCGCCGCCGTCCTCGACGTCGGTGTCTCCCGCTCCGCCGAGGGCAAGATCGTCGGCGACGTCCACCCCGGCGTCGCCGAGGTCGCCGGCTGGATCTCCCCCAACCCCGGGGGCGTCGGCCCCATGACCCGCGCCCAGCTGCTCGTCAACGTGGTCGAGGCGGCGGAGCGCAGTGTCGGCTGACGGCGAGGCGGAAGGGGCCTCGGGTCGGTGGGGCGCTTCGGGTCGGCCGGGGGCTTCCGATCAGCGGGGTGCTTCGGGCCGGCCGGGGGGTTCGGGCCGGCAGGGCACCTCTGACCGGCCGGGGGTCTCGGACCAGCCCGGGATGTCGGAGCGGACGGGATCGTCGGGCCGGGCGGGGAAGTCGGACAAGTCGGCGGCGTCGGAGAGGGCGGAAATGTCGAGGACGACGAAGACGACTGAGACGACGAAGACGACTGAGACGACTGAGACGACTGAGACGACTGAGACGACTGAGACGACTGAGACGACTGAGACGACCAGGGTGACTGAGGCGACAGGGACCGCCAGGGCGGCCGAGGCCGCTAACGCGACCGGCTCGGCTGGGGCCGTTAGTGCGAC
Organism: Streptomyces sp. NPDC002787; assembly: GCF_053592095.1. NCBI lineage: Bacteria > Bacillati > Actinomycetota > Actinomycetes > Kitasatosporales > Streptomycetaceae > Streptomyces > Streptomyces sp. NPDC002787. The sequence continues at coordinate 290,673 of NZ_JBSFVC010000005.1, forward strand.
CGAGGCGACCGGCACCACTAACGCGACCGGCGCGACCGGAACCACTAACGCGACCGGGGCGGCCGGGACCGCTGACGCGCCCGGCTCGGTCGGGACCACTAAGGCGACCGAGGCGACCGGGACCGCTAACGCGACCGGGGCCGCCGGTACGGCGAACACGGCTGAGGCGACCGGCGCCACGAGGTCGGCCGGCGCGGCGGCATCGACCGGCGCCGCACGGTCGGCCGACGCGGCGGCATCGGCCCGTGCGGCAGGGGCGGCCGACGCGGTCGGGGAGATCGAGGTTCGGGATCCCATCAGTGTTCCGGACGCCGACGGCAAGCCCGTTCGGGCGACTCGGCGGTTCCCGATGTTCACCAGGGACACGGCGCGGCCCGAGGGCGGCGGCCGGGCGGCGTCGCGGGAGGCGCCCGCCCCCGTCCGGCAGTGGCCGATCCTCGCCGTGCTGAGCACCGTGGGGCTCGGGCTGCTGCTCACCGCACTGGACGTCTTCCGGGCCGGCACCATCCTGATCGGGGCCGCGCTGCTCGCCGGCGCGGTGCTGCGCTGGACCGTACCGGACGTCGGCATGCTCGCCGTCCGCTCCCGCTTCACCGACATGGTCACGTACATCGTCCTGGGCACCGCCATCGTGCTTCTCGCGCTGATGGCGCAGCCCAAGCCGCTGCTGGAGATCCCGTTCCTCAAGGACACCCTGCACTTCACCGTGGGCGACGAGGCAGGCTGATGTCCCTGGACCCGGCCCACCGGTCTTCCGTACACACGGCGGCGGCCCGTCCCCTCCCCCGAGTAAGGACGGACCGCCGTCTGCGCTCCACACTCCTGCACGGCGAACGGCCTGTTCAACACCTGTCAGCCCGCTGTGGCACGGAAGTGACCATTCCGGCAAGGTGTCCGCACCGGGCCACGACGACGGCGGGCGTCATCACCGTGCGCCGTCAGCCGCGTGACCCGACGCCCGCTTCCGCACCACCTCAACGCCGCCGTGCGCCCCCGGCCCGGCGGGAACCGGCTCGCCCACCCCCTTCGTCACCTGCTCAGACCCCCACACTGAGCACAGGAGGCAGCCGATGGGTGCCTGGCAGCCGCTGCCCGACGGACTCCCCCCGGAGGTACAGCACTTCGTGGAGCAGCTGCGCCTGCTGAAGGACCGCACGGGGCTCAGCCTCGTCGCGCTGGGCGCGCGCACCGCGTACAGCAAGTCCTCCTGGCAGCGGTACCTCAACGCGACCCAGCCACCGCCCCGCCAGGCGGTCGTCGCCCTGTGCCGGGTCGCGGGGGAGGACGCCGAACGCTTCGGGGCGCGCTGGGAACTGGCCGTACGGGCCTGGCCGCGCCCCGCGACGCAGACCGTGCCCCCGACCCCGCCGCAAGCCACCGGGAAGCCGGGTGCGGAAGCAGGCGCAGGGGCACAAACGACGGCGGGGGCAAGCACCACGGCCGGGACGGAGGCCGGCTCGGAGGCGTACGAGGACGACCCCACGCTCCCTTGGTGGGACATTCTCGCCGAGGAGCCGACGCCCCGCCCGCCCGGCCGTATCGCCCTCTACGCCGCGCTCGCCGTCCTGGTCGCCCTGGCTCTCGTCGGCGCCGCGCTGATAGGGGCCGTCACACTGTCGTGACGGCCCCCACCCAGGCATCCCGGCTGCCCAGGCACTCACCCCCGGAGCCCTTCACGCGCCCGGGGCCGCGGGCTCCCTCAGCCGCGCCACTTGTACGCGGCGAGCTTCCACTTCGAGCCGATCTTGACGTAGTACTGCCCGTCGATCCGCTTGAAGGTCACGTTGTTCACCAGGCCGGAGTAGGTGACGGTGCCGTCGCCGTTCGGGCCGTCCAGGAAGCCGTCGGCCTGCCCGAAGGTCTCCTTGCCGACGACCCCGTCGACGTCCTCCAGTTCCTCCTCCGCCTGCCAGTACTCGGTCGCCGAGCGGGTCTTCCAGCCGAAGATCCCGTCGATGTCCGACGCGGTGAACGTGTGCTGATTCCCGCTGGAGTCCTCCCACTTGGCGCCGTCGGCGTACAGCACGCTCTGCCACAGCCGCGTCGCGTTGCTCTTGGAGTGCTTCTTGACGGACAGCGTGCCCTCGTCGCCCCAGTCGTTGTACGCGGCTCCGGAGCCGTCGACGACGTGCGGTCCGGAGGCCGCGGCGAGCGGAGCGGTGGCGCCGAGCGCGAGCCCGGCCGAGGCCGTCACGGCGACGGCCGCGAGCAGCAGCCTGGTCCTGTGTGGCATGTGATCCCCCTGGTCCCCGTTGATCTTCCGACATTCACCGACGCACACGATCCGCACGAGCCCCCGCCGACCCGCTGAGGCGTTCGACGAGGTGTGCGAGTCGTGCGAGCGTACGAAGCGTGCGAGCCCTCGTTCGACTCATGTGGCTGCGCATGTGTGCTCGTTGTGTCGATGTGTTGACAGGTTCGAGGATTCGGCGTCGACTCGCTCAACACCAGGGCTAACGTGAGCATTTGGGACGGTCCGGGACGTCCCGTGCGCGGACCTGCGATTCCGCCCGGAAATCCGGGAAGCCGGTGGGACACTGGGACCACAGGCCGTTGGGGGGTGTGCAACGGCGCGCGCTCCGGCCCGAAATGCTCCCGCACGCCCCTTTCCAGGGAACTGACATCCCGGCCGGGCGCATCCCAGTGGGTAGTCCAGAACGGGGCTCCGAGAGGGCCTCGGACTCGGCCCCGGAACAGGATTCAGCGAGGGCGACATGCGACGCGGCAGCGGCACGGGGATGGCGGGCCCGGGAATAGCGGGTGCGGGGACAGCGGGCACGGGGGGAAAGTTCAGAGACGTACGGGGGGAAGAGGGGGGAAGCAATGCCTCGTTGGAGGGCCTTGCCCGATGAACTCGATCCACAGGTCAGGGAGTTCGCGGGCCAGCTGCGCCGGCTCGTCGACCGCAGTGGACTGAGCATCGCCGCGGTGGCCGACCGCACGGGCTACAGCAAGACGTCCTGGGAGCGGTATCTCAACGGCAGACTGCTCGCGCCGAAAGGCGCGATCGTCGCGTTGGCCGAGGTGACCGGTACCGATCCCGTCCATCTGACCACCATGTGGGAGCTGGCCGAGCGTGCCTGGAGCCGTTCGGAGATGCGCCACGACATGACCATGGAAGCGATCCGTATCTCCCAGGCGCGCGCCGCCCTGGGCGAGACGGGGGGCCAGTCGACCGTCAAGGGCGGCAGGAACGGCCGGGGGAGCCGGAGTGCGACCGCCACACCGGGTGTGGCCGGCCCGGCGGGCGTCTCGCCGACGATCCCGCCGCAGCCGCGCTCGCCGGGCGAGGAGCGCACCTCGCGCCCGCCGTACGGGGGCCCGGCCACCGGCGCGCCACGCGTCAGCTGGGGAGCCGCGCCGCCGTCATCGCCCGCGACGCCTGCACCGTCGCCCTCGGCGCCCGCGGGTACGGCGGGGGGCAGCCCACCGGCGTCGGCCTCCTCGTCCTCGTCGGCGTCGTCGGCCCGCGTACCGGCCGGCGGGCCCGGTCCCAACAGTGCACAGGCTTCCGGGAGGTTCCAGGCTTCCGGCGGCGCCTCGGCTCCCTCCGGTGTCTTCGGTCCACCGCCGGACGGGGGCGGCCGTCCCGACGACGGTGATTCCCAGCCGAAGCGGCGCGTGACGATGTTCCTCGCCGGAGCCGTCGGCGCGCTCGTCGTGATCGCGGCGGCCTTCTTCCTCACCAACGGTGACGGCCGGAACGATGCCGGGGGCAAGCAGTCGGTGTCCCCGTCGGTCTCGACCGGCGCCGACCCCGACCTTCCGGCCGGCGTGAAGTGCAGCGGCAAGACCTGCGACGGCAAGGACCCGGAGACCATGGGGTGCATCGGCAACCTCGTACGCACCACCGACGAGGCCACGGTGGGCACCACGAGGGTCGAGGTCCGCTACAGCAAGACCTGCCAGGCCGCCTGGGCCCGCATCACCGGCGCCGCCCAGGGGGACGAGGTCCAGGTCGCGGTCGGCACGACCAAGCAGACCGCCGCCATCGAAGCGGCCGGTGACAACATCGCCTACACCCAGATGGTCGCCGTGAAGGACGCGGGCGAAGCCACGGCATGCGCGACGCTGGCCACGGGGCAGAAGGGGTGCACGGGGTAGGGGAGTCCCACGGGGAGTCCGGGCCGTTGGCAGCATCCCGCCCGCATGACTCACCGTGATCCCTACTACCCAAAAAGTAATCCTGGTGTAAGTGGCATGCCCGCCGAACTCCGGGGCATGCGGACAGTACCCCCACGGGAGTCCGGCCCGCCCGGGAGACGACACCCCCTCCCGGCCCGGCACCCCCATATGGCGGCCGCCCTGGTCCCCCTCTCCCGGACCGGCGGCCGCCTCTTCATGTCTTCCTGCCCGGCAGCGCGACTTGTGGGGTGGGCCACACGAACCCCGGCCGTCCGGGATCCCGGATGCGCGATAGCCTGACCAACGATCTCTCTTGACGCCAAGAGATCGATCATCTGTACGTCCCACCAGGGGCAGGGACGCCCCACCGCCAGCTGTCATACGGAGAACGCCATGACCCGCACTCCCGTGAACGTCACCGTCACCGGCGCGGCCGGCCAGATCGGTTACGCCCTGCTCTTCCGCATCGCCTCCGGCCAGCTGCTCGGCGCGGACGTGCCGGTCAAGCTCCGCCTGCTGGAGATCACGCCGGCGCTGAAGGCCGCCGAGGGCACCGCCATGGAGCTCGACGACTGCGCCTTCCCGCTCCTTCAGGGCATCGACATCACGGACGACCCGAACGTGGCCTTCGACGGCGCCAACGTAGGCCTGCTCGTCGGCGCCCGCCCCCGCACCAAGGGCATGGAGCGCGGCGACCTCCTCGAGGCCAACGGCGGCATCTTCAAGCCGCAGGGCAAGGCCATCAACGACCACGCCGCGGACGACATCAAGGTCCTGGTCGTCGGCAACCCGGCCAACACCAACGCCCTCATCGCCCAGGCCGCCGCGCCGGACGTCCCGGCCGAGCGCTTCACCGCGATGACCCGCCTGGACCACAACCGCGCGCTGACCCAGCTGTCGAAGAAGACGGGCGTCCCGGTCGCCGAGATCAAGAAGCTCACGATCTGGGGCAACCACTCCGCCACCCAGTACCCGGACATCTTCCACGCCACGGTCGCCGGCAAGAACGCCGCCGAGGTCGTGAACGACGAGAAGTGGCTTGCCGAGGACTTCATCCCGACCGTCGCCAAGCGCGGCGCCGCGATCATCGAGGCCCGTGGCGCCTCGTCCGCCGCCTCCGCCGCCAACGCCGCCATCGACCACATCTACACCTGGGTCAACGGCACCGCCGAGGGCGACTGGGCCTCCATGGGCATTCCGTCCGACGGTTCCTACGGTGTGGCCGAGGGCCTCATCTCCTCCTTCCCGGTCACCGTGAAGGACGGCAAGTACGAGATCGTCCAGGGCCTGGAGATCAACGAGTTCTCCCGTGCCCGTATCGACGCCTCGGTCCAGGAGCTGGCGGAGGAGCGCGACGCGGTCCGCGCGCTCGGCCTCATCCAGTAACCCCCGGCTCGCTCACGCGGGTACACATGCACGCAGGCCCCGTCCCGGTCTCGACCGGACGGGGCCTGTTCGGCGTACACGCCTGTCGTTGCCACACGCTTGCCGCGCTACGGGCCTATCGCCGCCACGCGCTCATCGCGCTACGGGCCTATCGCCGCCATGCGCTCATCGCCGCCACGCGCTTATCGTCGGCCTCCCCGCTAGACGAGCCGCGTGTCACCGTCGAGCCGGAGCCGCTTCTCGAAGAAGTGGGCCCCGTACACGTCGTCGTTGTAACGGGGGATCTCCGTGTAGCCGCACGCCCGGTACATCGCCTGGGCCTCCGTCAGCGAGGCGTGCGTGTCGAGCCGTACGACGCCGAGACCGCGCTCGGCGGCCGCCCGCTCCAGCTCGCCGAGCAGTCGCCGGGCGAGGCCGAGCCGCCGGGCGCCGGGGTGCACCCACACATGCTTGATCTCCCCGATCCCGGCCCCGGGATCGAGCGTCCGCAGCGCACCGCAGCCCACGGCACGCTCCTCCTCGTAGGCGATGAGGAAGACCCCGGAGTCCCCCGAGACCTCATGGGCCGGCACGAGGGTGGCCGGGTCGTACCCCTCGGGAAACCGCTCGTCGATGTCGGCGGCGTAGGCGTCGAGGCAGGCGCGGGCGTCCTCCGACCCGCCGTCCACGGCCTCGACCCGGATCGCGGCGAGCCGCAGCAGCCGCCGCGCCGCCCCCAGCGCATCGGTCAACTCGCCCCGCTGTGCCGGACTCAGCCCCCGCAGCAGCCCCTCGGCCAGCGCGTCGGCCCGCCGGTTCTGCTCGTCGACCTCGGCGCGTCCCGCCGGCGTCAACCGGGCGACCCGCACGCGGCTGTCCCCACCATGCACGCCGACCCGGACCAGCCCCTGCCCCTCCAGAGCCCTGACCATCCGACTCAGATACCCGGCGTCCAGCCCGAGCCGCGCCCGCAGCTCACGCAGCGAAGCACCCTCGTCGTCTCCGCCGACCTCCCCGATCTCGAAGAGCAGCCGTGCCACCCCAAGTGGCCGGTCCTGCCCGAGGTAGTGATCGTCCAGTGCCCCGATACGACGAGTGAAGTACCGGTTGAACCGCCGCAGGCTCCGTACATCCCGCGTGGCGACCGGCTCGGACTGCTGCTTGGCCTCCATATTTCTTTGACTTTAGTCAAGGGAATCTCGGATGTCGACGGGGCGGGGCATCGCGCGCGTGGCTCGGCGGAGTGCAGGCGGCTCAGTCGGGGATCCCGCCCTGCCATTTCCTCCTCAAGCCCCCTGCCAGGGCCGTCAGCAGTTCCGCCGTCCGGCGCTGCAGGCCCGGCCCGAACGTGATCCGCGTGGCCCCCAGTTCGCCGAGCCGCCGCGGGGCCAGGCCGTCCAAGTGCGCGAACACATTGATCGGGCCCGGGATCTCAGCCCTCAGCAGCGGGAGTACGTCAGCCGGGGCGCCGATCGGGTACACGCAGTCGGCGCCGGCGGCGACGTACAGCCCGGCCCGCTCGATCGCCTGTTCCGCGGCCTCACGCACCGCTCGCTCGGGCACCGCTCGCTCGGGCGCCGCTTGCTCGGGTGCTGCTCGGTCGGGCGCCGCTCGCTCGCGTACTGCGCGGTCGGGTGCCGCCGACGGCGTGCCGTACTTGAAGACGTCCACGCGCGCGTTGACGAACAGGCTCGTGCCCGCGGCCGCCCGTACCTCCGCCAGCCGGTCGGCGTGCCGGGACGGGTCCTTGAGGACGCCGCTCTCCGAGTCCTCCAGGTTGCAGCCGACGGCGCCGGCCTCCAGCAGGCGCTCCACCAACTCCTTCGGCGGGAGCCCGTAACCGCCCTCCACGTCCGCCGACACGGGGACGTCCACCGCTCGCGCGATCCGCGCGACCGCCGCGAACATCTCGTTCGCCGGCGCGGCCCCGTCCGCGTAACCGAGCGAGGCCGAGACCCCGGCGCTCGGCGTCGCCAGCGCCGGGAAGCCGGCCTCCGCGAACACGCGTGCACTGACGACGTCCCACGGGCCGGGCAAAATCAACGGGTCGTCCTTGGCGCGCCTTTGGTGCAGTGCGCGAAAGGCGTCGACCTTGCCCGTCGTGCCCATCGCGGCCGCCTCCCGAGAGTTCGTCGCGGTCACTTGTGCGAGCCCGTCGGAACTTTGTTCCGCCCCAACAGATCGCACCTGCCACGGCCTGGGTACTCACTCATGTGCACCAGAATCGCTTGTACGCAGACAATCGCCAGCAGTCCGCAGCCCCACCGGACCACGCATGGGCAGGCGCCCTCGACGCCCTCTGCGCCGTCCTGCCCTGACCCCCCTCGAATTCCCCTCACCGCACCCGGCGTCACCGCACCCCCGTCACCGCACCTCGCGGAAGAACTCACGGAGGTCCCGGACGAGCGAATCCGGAGCCTCCATGGCCAGGAAGTGACCCCCGCGGTCGAGTTCCGTCCACCGCACGACGTCATGGTCCCGCTCCGCCCAACGCCGGATCGTCACATCGTGCGTGGAGACGAGCACGGCGGTGGGCGGAGCGGTGGGCCGGGCGGTGGGCACTTCCCCGCGCCCACCGCCCGTCTCACCGCCCCAGTCACCCCCGGCGTCCGCATCTCCACCCCAGGAACTCGCGGAGATCTCCTCGTAGTAGATCTGGGCGGCAGACGCGGCCGTGCCGGTGAACCAGTACAGCGAGACATTCGTCAGCATCCGGTCCAGGTCGACGCTGTCCTCGGGCAGCCCCTCCTCCGGATCGGTGAGCTCCTTGAACTTCTCCACGATCCAGGCCAGCTGGCCGACGGGAGAGTCCGTGAGACCGTACGCCACCGTCTGTGGCCGCTTCGCATTGCACTGGAGATAGCCGTCGTTGAAGTCCTGCATGGCCTGCCAGCGCCGCTGCTCGACCTCGCTGAGGCCGTCCAGCTCACCCTCCGCCCCGACGGGAAAGGTGATCATTCCGTTGACGTGGACCCCGATGACCCGCTCCGGCGCCTGCTTCCCCATCTCGGGAGCGATCCACGAACCGGTGTCATATCCCTGAACCCCGTAACGCCCGTACCCCAGACGGGACATCAGCTCCGTGAGCACCGTGGCCGTACGGGCCGCGCCCATGCCGGGCCCCGCCAGCGGAGTGGAGAAACCGAACCCCGGCAGCGACGGGACGACCACGTGAAACGCGTCTCCCGGGTCGCCCCCGTGTGCCCGTGGATCGGACAACGGCCCGATGACATCGAGGAAATCCACCACCGAGCCCGGCCAGCCGTGCAGCAGCAACAACGGCGTCGCCCCCGCCTCCGGCGAACGCACATGAAGGAAGTGGACGTTCTGCCTGTCGATCTCCGTCGTGTACTGGGCGTACGCGTTGACCGCGGCCTCCTGCGCCCGCCAGTCGTAGCCGGTACGCCAGTACTCGGCGAGTCCCTTGAGATAGCCCACCGGCACGCCCCGACTCCAGCCGACGCCGGGCAGTTCGTCCGGCCACCGCGTCTCGGCCAGCCGCCTGCGCAGATCGTCGAGCCGATCCTGCGGGACGTCGATCCGGAAGGGGCGAATCGGCCCGCTACCGTCGCCCATGGCACCCGGATCAAGCTGTTCGGGACGGAGGGACTGAACCGGCTGAACCGGCTGAACCGGCTGAACCGGCTGAACCGGCTGAACCGGCTGAACCGGCGGTGCCGGCGGTGCCGGCGGTGCCGGCGGTACGGGCTGAACGGGCGGTACCGGATGGACTTCAGGTGTCGGCTTCGTCATGCCCCGACGCTACGAACCGGTTAGGTCACCTACGGTCCTAACACTGCGGCACTCTCACACCCATGCTGGAGACCTCCGGGCGACTGCTGAAACTGCTCGCCCTGCTGCAGACCCACCGCGACCGCGACCGCTCCGGCGCCGAACTCGCGGAGCACCTCGGCGTCAGCCGACGGACCCTGCGCCGGGACATCGACCGACTGCGCGAACTCGGCTACCCCGTGCACGCCGCCCGAGGCGCCGCCGGCTACCGGCTCGGCGCCGGGGCGAGCCTGCCGCCCCTGCTGCTCGACGACGAGGAGGCCGTCGCGGTCGTGGTGGGGCTCCGCACCGCCGCCGACGGCACCGTCGCCGGCATGGAGGAGGCATCGCTGCGCGCCCTCACCAAGCTGGAGCAGGTGCTGCCCTCCCGGCTGCGGCACCGGGTGACCACCCTGCACACCGCCACCGTACGAGCCGGCGCGGCTCCGGCCCCCAAGGTCTCACCGGACACCCTGATGACCATCGCCGAAGCCTGCCGCCGCCACGAACGCCTCCGCTTCGACTACACCACCCCCCACCCCGCCACTCCACACCCCACGGCCCCCCACCCCGACAACCAGCTCCCCACCACGCCCGGCCAAACCAGCGCTGCCGCCCCCACAAGCCCTCCACCCGAACGCCCCCACCCCGCCCCCGCCCTCCGCACCGTCGAGCCGCACAGCCTCGTCAGCTTCGACCGCCACTGGTACCTCGTCGCCTGGGACACCGACCGCGCGGACTGGCGGACCTTCCGTGTCGACCGTCTCGTCCCGCGCACCCCGACGGGCCCGCGCTTCACCCCGCGCCGACTCCCCGACGCAGACGCGGCGACGTATCTCGCGCACCGCCTCTCCTCCCGGGCCTGGCCCTTCCGGGCCACCGTCACCCTGCACGAGTCCGCCGACTCGGCCGCCGACCGGGTATGGCCCGGCATGGGTGTCCTCGAACCCCTCGACGACCACCGCTGCCTGTTGTACCTGGGCGCCGAGACGCCCCGGGACCTCGCCTGGATGATCACCTCGGTGGACACCGACTTCACCCTCGACGACTCCGCCCCACCCGAACTCGCCGACGCCCTCCGCGCCCAGGCGATCCGCTCGCTGGAGGCGATCCGCGCGTGGGAGGCGATCACCCGTCCGTAGCCGCCCCTCCGTACCCGATTGGCCCCTCCAGAGACTCGATCACTAGTCTGAGCGCCGATAAAGCGCACATAAGACGGCGGCCGGACGTCGAGAACCGCATCGCGCGTCGTATCGCGAACCGGCCCCGGTACAGCGGGGCCTATGAGCCCGACGGGGGAGCACACATGGGAGAACAGCGCAGGCGACTGCGGTCCAGCACGGTCGTACTCGGTGGGATGGGCGTCGTCGCGGCGGCCCTCACCTCCTGCGGCTCCGATCCGGACCGCCGCTGCGTGGACCGCGACAGCTACGACTACGCCAACGGCTACAAGGTCATCGCCGACAAGAACTGCAACTCGGGTTCCAGCTCGTCGTCGTACGGCAAGAACCGCAAGAGCAACAGCAGCGGCAACAGGAGCCGGACCGACTCGGTCGACGCGGCCTGGTACTACGACGCGGACGTCAGCCGCGGCTACGCCGACTACGGCACCTTCAGCCGCAGCGAGGCCGTCGACCGCGACGGCTTCGGCTGTTCGGGCGACGGTGACGGCGACGGCTCCGGTTCCAGCGGCGGCTGACCCGGCGGACGAGGCAGAACCATGGAACGCCGCACCATCGAACCCCGGCCGGGCTGGCAGGAGACCGTCGAGGAACAGGGGCTCATCTATCCCCTGACCCGCCACCCGGACGGTTCCCTGCGCCCGTACTGGGACGAGAGCGCGTACTACGTCTTCTCGCTCCCCGAGGTCGAGGCGCTGGAGGAGGTCGTCGAGGAACTGCACGGCATGTGCCTGGCCGCGGCCGCGCACATCGTCGAGCGGGACCGCTTCGCCGACCTCGGCATCACCGATCCGCGCCTCGCCGGCCTCGTCGCCGAGGCATGGCGCCGGCGCGCCGAACTGCCCTCCGTCTACGGCCGCTTCGACCTCCGCTACGACGGGACCGGCCCGGCCAAGCTGCTGGAGTACAACGCCGACACCCCGACCTCGCTCGTCGAAGCGGCCAGCCCCCAGTGGTTCTGGATGGAGGAACGCTTCCCGGGCGCCGACCAGTGGAACTCCCTCCACGAACGCCTCGTCGCCGCCTGGAAGAAGCAGTCCCCTCTCCTCCCTCCGGGCAGCCCCCTCTACTTCGCGCACTCCGCCGGTGACGAGCTCGGCGAGGACCTGATGACGGTCGCCTATCTGAAGGAGACCGCCGAACAGGCAGGCCTCGACACCGACTGGATCTCCATGGAGGACATCGGCTGGGACCGGCTCTCCGACCGCTTCGTCGACAAGAAGCTCCGCTTCATCCGCAGCATCTTCAAGCTCTACCCCTGGGAGTGGCTCACCACCGACCGCTTCGCCCCGCACGTCCTCGCCACCCTCGACAACGGCGGCGGCACCGGGACCACGATGTGGATCGAGCCCGCCTGGAAGATGCTCCTCAGCAACAAGGCCCTCCTCGCGATCCTCTGGGAGCTCTACCCCGGCCACCCCCACCTCCTCCCGGCCTATCTCGACGGCCCCCGCGAACTGGCCGGCACCACCGGCTACGTGTCCAAGCCCCTCCTCGGCCGCGAGGGTGCCGGCGTCACCGTCCACGACCCGGGCACCGACCCCGTCCTCCGCGAAGAACCCTGCTGCTACCAGGAGTTGGCACCCCTCCCGACCTTCGACGACAACCACGTCGTCCTCGGCGCCTGGGTCGTCGAGAACGAGTCGGCGGGCCTCGGCATCCGCGAGTCCTCGGGCCTGGTCACGGACGAGTACGCCCGCTTCCTGCCGCACGTGATCCTCTGACGCGCGCCGTCTCCTCCCGTCGTTCGAATGGTGGACGTCCGGGCCCGCTGCTCCGACCCGCCCGATAGGGTTGCCGGTGGGCCGTGACTGGCGTGCTGGGATGGGATGGACCATCGGGGAGCGGCCCGGGGAAGATGAGTGCCGTGCGCCTGGGCCGTACCGTGAACGCTGAACGCAACGTCCGGAGGTCCCCATGTCGCCCGAGCCCCTCTCCAACGAGTCCACCGCCTTCCGTGCCGCCCTCGATGTGATTCGCGCCGTCGAGCCGCGCGTGGCCGACGCCATCGGCCAGGAGGTCGGCGACCAGCGCGAGATGCTCAAATTGATCGCCTCCGAGAACTACGCCTCCCCGGCCACCCTCCTCGCGATGGGCAACTGGTTCAGCGACAAGTACGCCGAGGGCACCGTCGGCCGTCGCTTCTACGCCGGCTGTCGCAACGTCGACACCGTCGAGTCCCTCGCCGCCGAGCACGCCAAGGAACTCTTCGGCGCACGCCACGCCTACGTCCAGCCGCACTCCGGTATCGACGCCAACCTCGTCGCCTTCTGGTCCGTCCTCGCCGACCGAGTCGAGGCCCCCTTCCTGGAGAAGACCGGCGCCCGCCAGGTCAACGACCTCTCCGAGGCCGACTGGGCCGAGCTGCGCCAGGCCTTCGGCAACCAGCGCATGCTCGGTATGTCCCTGGACGCCGGCGGCCACCTCACCCACGGCTTCCGCCCGAACATCTCCGGCAAGATGTTCGACCAGCGCTCCTACGGCACCGACCCCGCCACCGGCCTCATCGACTACGAGGCCCTGCGCGCCTCCGCCCGTGACTTCAAGCCGCTGATCATCGTCGCCGGCTACTCCGCCTACCCCCGTCTCGTGAACTTCCGGATCATGCGCGAGATCGCCGACGAGGTCGGCGCCACGCTCATGGTGGACATGGCGCACTTCGCGGGCCTCGTCGCCGGCAAGGTCCTCACCGGCGACTTCGACCCGGTGCCGCACGCCCAGATCGTCACCACGACCACCCACAAGTCGCTGCGCGGCCCGCGCGGCGGCATGGTCCTGTGCGACGACTCCCTCAAGGACCAGGTCGACCGCGGCTGCCCGATGGTCCTCGGCGGCCCCCTCCCGCACGTCATGGCCGCCAAGGCCGTGGCCCTCGCCGAGGCCCGGCAGCCCGCCTTCCAGGACTACGCGCAGCGCATCGTCGACAACTCCCGCGCCCTCGCCGAGGGCCTGATGCGCCGTGGCGCCACCCTGGTCACCGGCGGCACCGACAACCACCTCAACCTGATCGACGTCGCCACCTCCTACGGCCTCACCGGCCGCCAGGCCGAGGCCGCACTGCTCGACTCCGGCATCGTCACCAACCGCAACGCCATCCCGGCCGACCCGAACGGCGCCTGGTACACCTCCGGCATCCGTATCGGCACGCCCGCGCTGACCACGCGTGGTCTGGGCACCGCCGAGATGGACGAGGTCGCCGGCCTCATCGACCGTGTCCTCACCACCACCGAGGCCGGCACCACCAAGTCGGGCGCCCCCTCCAAGGCCCAGCACGTCCTCGACGCGAAGGTCGCCGACGAGATCTCCCGCCGGGCCACCGACCTCGTCGCCGGCTTCCCGCTCTACCCGGAGATCGACCTCGGCTGACCCTCGTCAGCCCTCACACGTCGATCAGCTGCCGACGTGGCTCTCGTGGCGGTCCGGACTCGCGTCGGGCCGCCACGCGGCGCAGCAGGAGCATGGCACCGGAGCCGAGGAGCACGCCCAGGACCAGGGCGGGTATCGCCCACCGGGCCCGGTCGGTCAGGTCGGGTGTGCTCGTCACGGCCCCGACGTCGGCGGGCGTCCCGTCGGTGCCGGCCGGGGCCTCGGCCGATGAGCCGGCCGACGGCAGCTCGCCCCGCGCCGGGTCGCCGGAGGACGTGCCCAGGACTCCGAGGCCGGAGAGCAGCTTCCGCAGCTGCTCCGGCTGCTTCGCCCTGTGCCAGACGCCGCTGCCCGGAGCACCCATGGCTTCCTCACCGGTGGTCAGTGTCGTATGGACCCAGACGTCCCGTGTGTCCGGCACGGCCGTGTACACCCGGTCCAGCCGCCAGGGCGACACGTCGTGCATCATCCACGTCACGCTGACCATGTCGCCGATCCCCTCTCCCCATATGTCCTCCATCCCCCACTCCGGGGTCTCCTCCCGGCTCCGGTCGAGCTCGGAGCCCGCGGGGGCGAGGAGCTTCTCCAGGCGGCCGTATTCCTCCTGTGTGCCGTACAGCGACGCCGTCCGCTGGGCGGTCGGCGAGGCCAGCAGCACGCTGGTCGGCCCTCCGGCCGCCGAGGGCGGTGCTCCCAGCAGGAGCAGGGCGAAAGCCGTCAGCAACGCGCCCATCAGCGCCGCCATGTGTCGCGGTCCACGCATCCGACACCCCCCGATCGATCCCGGTGCGGTCCTCCCGCACTCGCGGTGTCATTCCTGGTACACCGCTCGAACCGTCGGGGTTCCCACCCCGGCGGGACCGATTTCGAGGCCCGCCGACACCATCGGCACCCGCCGACACCATCGGCCCGCCGACACCGTCGGTGCGCCGAGGCGGAAGCGCCCTACTCACTCTGCTCGTCCTGCCCCAACGACTCCGCGATCTCCCGCGCCCGCGCCTTCGACTCCACGCCCTCCAGCCGCAGCGTGAACTCGTCCTCGTGCACCCACAGCAGCGTGGGCCCCGCCGTGCGCTCGGAGCGGGTGAGGCGGGTGCCGTCGGCGGAGGTCATCCAGAAGCGCAGAAGATGCGGCTCGGGGAACCACAACGCGTCGGAGGGGCCCCCGCTCAGCTCGACCCACTCCAGCGCCCGCTCACCGGCCACGAGCTTGCCGTACTCGGGTGCCAGCCGGGCCGCGTACTCGTCGAGCCGGACGGTCTCGCCGCGCTCGTCCCAGCAGAGGGTGATCACGAAGCGGTCCTTCGGCACGCGGGTCACGGACACGGCGTCCGGAGTGCCCAGCGCGCCCGGCACGAGGGGAGCGAAGCCCGCCCGCCGCCCGGCCTCGGTGAGCGAGACCGGGTCCGGGCAGCCGGGCACCCTCGCGCCGGGCGAAGGCGTCGCCGACGGGTCGTACCGCACCTCGACCCCGCCGAAGTGGAACCAGTCGGCCACCGCCGCCCGCACCGGAGGCGTGAGGACGAGGACGGTGAGGAGCCCGCACAGCGCGGCGGTCAGCGCACGCCGGCGCAGCCGGACCCAGCGGCGCAACGCCCGCAGTCGCTCCCCGGACGCCGGCGGCTCCACCACGGGCGTAGGCACCCGCTCGGCGAGTATCTGCTGCAGGACCCGCTCGACCATGGTCTCGTCCCCATCGGCCCCCGGCCGGTCCAGCGCCCGCCCGAGCGACCGCAGCTCCTCGGGCAACCGGACATCACGAGCATCACCCTCCGTGATCCCACCCTCCCGTGCCCGGTCCCGTCCCCGGTCCTCGTCCGGCTCACTCATCCCCCTCACCTCCTCCCCTCCCCATCGCATCCCCCGGCTCGAACTCCGGCAGCAACCGGCCCAGCTTGCGCAGTGCCCGGCTCAGGCGGGACTTCACCGTGCCTCGGGGCCAGCCCAGGGCGGCCGCCGTCTCCGGCTCGTCCATCTCCAGCAGATAGCGGTAGGTGACGACCAGCCGGTGCTCCTCGCTCAGCTTCTCCAGGGCAGTCAGGAGGGCGACGCGGCGCTCTATCGCCAGCGCGGCCACCGCCGGGTCGGCCGAGGGCGGTATCAGCGGCTCGGCCTCCGCCAAGGCCGCCTCGCGGTCGGCCAGGGACCGCTGACGCCCCGCTGTCCGCACTGTGTTCCTCGTCTCATTGGCCACGATCGACAAAAGCCACGGCCGGAACACGGCGCCGTCCCGGAAGCGGCCCAGGGAGCAGTACGCCTTGAAGAAGGCCTGCTGCACCACGTCCTCCGCGTCCGCACCGGCGCCGAGCGCCCGGGCCGCCCTGAGCGCGATGCCCGTGTGGGCGCGCACCAGCTCCGCGTACGCCTCCGGCTCACCGGCGCGTACGCGTGCGATCACCGCGGCCTCATCGACGATGCGGCCCCCCTCCCGCGTTCTCACAAAATGGGTACACCGCCCGGCCCGGATCGGTTCCCACCCGTGCCACATCTGTTTCCGGTCGGTTCCGGAACGGGCCGTCACACCTGAGAGAATGGTGAACATGGCCTCTGATCGACCCCGTGTGCTCTCCGGCATCCAGCCCACCGCCGGCTCGTTCCACCTCGGCAACTACCTCGGCGCCGTCCGCCAGTGGGTGGCCCTGCAGGAGTCCCACGACGCGTTCTACGTGGTCGTCGACCTGCACGCGATCACCCTCCCGCAGGACCCGGCTGACCTGCGCGCCAACACCCGGCTCGCCGCCGCCCAGCTGCTCGCCGCCGGTCTCGACCCCGAGCGGTGCACGCTCTTCGTGCAGAGCCACGTCCCCGAGCACTCCCAGCTCGCCTGGGTCATGAACTGCCTCACCGGCTTCGGCGAGGCCTCCCGCATGACCCAGTTCAAGGACAAGTCCACCAAGCACGGCGCCGACCGCGCGAGCGTCGGCCTCTTCACGTACCCGATCCTCCAGGTCGCGGACATCCTGCTGTACCAGGCGAACGAGGTCCCGGTCGGCGAGGACCAGCGGCAGCACATCGAGCTCACCCGTGACCTCGCCGAGCGCTTCAACGGCCGCTTCGGCGAGACCTTCACGATCCCGAAGCCGTACATCCTCAAGGAGACGGCGAAGATCTACGACCTCCAGGACCCGGCGATCAAGATGAGCAAGTCGGCGTCGACCCCGAAGGGGTTGATCAACCTGCTCGACGACCCGAAGGCCACCGCCAAGAAGGTCAAGAGCGCGGTCACCGACACCGACACGGTGATCCGCTTCGACACCGCCGAGAAGCCGGGCGTCAGCAACCTGCTGTCCATCTACTCGACCCTCACCGGGGCGGGTATCGCGGAACTGGAGCAGAAGTACGTCGGCAAGGGCTACGGTGCGCTCAAGACGGACCTCGCCGAGGTCGTGGTCGAGTTCGTGACGCCCTTCCGGGAGCGCACCCAGCAGTATCTGGACGACCCGGAGACGCTCGACTCGATCCTGGCCAAGGGAGCCGAGAAGGCGCGCGCCGTCGCCGCGGAGACGCTCTCCCAGGCGTACGACAAGGTGGGCTTCCTGCCCGCCAAGCACTGAACCGCGCCCCCCTGGGCACCCGAGCGCCGATCGCACCACCGTTCGCACCACCGACAGCGCCGCACATCACTCCCGCTGCGCCTGCCCGGAACACCGCCGTGGCCGTACAGTCGATAGCCGGTGCGACGGACGCGACCAACAAGGACATACGACGACTCGCATGACACGACGACAGGAGACGACGTGGGGACCGTAACGATCGGTGTGTCGATCGCGGTCCCGGAGCCCCACGGCAGCCAGCTCCAGGAGCGGCGCGCGGGCTTCGGCGACGCCGCGGCTCACGGCATCCCCACGCATGTCACGCTGCTGCCGCCGACGGAGGTCGAGGACACCGACCTGCCGGCGATCGAGGCCCACCTCATCGAAGTCGCGGCGGCCGGACGGCCCTTCCCGATGCGACTGTGCGGCACGGGCACCTTCCGCCCGCTGTCGCCCGTCGTGTTCGTTCAGGTCGTCGAGGGGGCCGAGGCCTGTACCTGGCTGCAGAAGCAGGTCCGGGACGCCTCGGGTCCGGTCGCCCGCGAGCTGAACTTCCCCTACCACCCGCATGTCACGGTGGCGCACGGCATCGCCGAGGAGGCGATGGACCGGGCGTTCGAGGAGCTCGCCGACTACGAGGCCCAGTGGCCCTGCACCGGCTTCGCGCTCTACGAGCAGGGCGCCGACGGGGTCTGGCGCAAGCTGTGCGAGTTCGCGTTCGGGGGGTCCGTCGTTCCGCCGCAGGCGGGGCCGCCGGCGGGGGACACGGTGACGTTGCCGCTGGGCGGGCCGGGCGCCTGACAGCTCGGGGGTTCGGACTGTTCGGCGGGTGCGGACAGGTGGGGGTCTCTCACGCAGTTCCCCGCGCTTCAAAGAGAGGTGCCCGGCCCTCCTACAGCGGCAGGCGGCGGAAGACCGACCTCGGTACGTGCCTCAGGGCGCTCATCACCAGGCGCAGCGAACCCGGTACCCACACCGTCTCCGAGCGTCGGCGCAGGCCCAGTTCGATGGCGGCCGCCACCGCCTCCGGGGTCGTCGCGAGAGGGGTCTCCGGCAGGCCGGCGGTCATGCTCGTACGGACGAAACCGGGGCGTACGAGCATGACGTGGACGCCGGTGCCGTGGAGGGCGTCGCCGAGGCCCTGGGTGAAGGTGTCGAGGCCCGCCTTGCTGGAGCCGTAGATGAAGTCGGAGCGGCGGGCGCGCTCGGCGGCGACGGAGGACAGGACGACCAGGGAGCCGTGGCCCTGCGTCTGGAGCGCCCGGGCGCAGACCAGGGCGGACGAGACGGCGCCCGTGTAGTTGGTCTGGGCGACGCGCGCGGCGGACACCGGGTCGCGTTCGTCGTTCGCCTGGTCGCCGAGTACGCCGAAGGCGAGGAGGACCATGTTGATGTCGCCCTCGGCGAAGACCTTGCCGAGGATCGCCTCGTGGGACGTGGGGTCGAGCGCGTCGAAGGCGATCGTGTGGGTCTCGGCGCCGAGGCGGCGCAGGTGGACGGCCGCCTTCTCCAGATCGGGCGAGGGGCGGCCCGCCAGCCACACCGTCCGGGTGCGGCGGACGATCAGGCGGCGCGCGGTGGCGAGCGCGATGTCCGACGTACCGCCGAGGATCAGCAGGGACTGGGGGGTGCCGAAGGCGTCCTTCATGACAGCTCCTGAGTGTGGTGGGGGGAGGGGGGCTCCATGGCGCTCACAGGGCCCAGGCGGCGGGCCAGGCCGGACACGAAGACCCGCCTGGGTCCAACTCCCGCTGCGCCGCGTCCCCGTACGCCCGCCCCGGCCCCCGGGCGACCGCGCCGCGCGACCCGCACGCCCGTACGGCGGCCGCGACCTCCTCGTACGTACGCGGGCGGATCAGCCGGGCGGCGGTCGGGGCGGTGCGGCCCCAGCTGGTGACGGGGGTGGTGCGGCCGGGGGACGGGGACGGGAGAGGAGGAGCGGGGGAGGCTGATGGGGCGTCGGCGTCGGCTGGCATGCTCGCGACCGTATCGCCGCGTATGCGAAGGAGCCGGGCGCGTCGGCGCGGCTGCTCTGGCACCTCACCGAAATGGGTGATCAATGGGTGTCGCGCCCCTCGTCCGCACTGCCGGACGGCCGGAGAGGGGGGCAACTCCGCCGGTGCCGTGACGAGTTCCGCGTAGGCGACGGCGACGGCGACGGCGACGGCGACGGCAACGGACACGGTCACGGTCACGGCAACGGTGACGTACGAGTACGGCTCCCGGGCCGCGGTGAGGCAGGAGGGCTCGGGCACGCCGGTGACTTCGGCGGAGGGCACCGACACGCAGGGGGTGGATCTCGGCGCCCGTGTGCGGGTACGCGGTATCGGTCGGCGGCAACCGGGGCAGAGTTCGGATCATGGACTGGCTGAAAAAAATCCCCGGGGTCGGTCCCCTGGTCGAGCGCCTGATGACCACGCACGCGTGGCGCTCGTACGAGCGGCTGGAGCGGGTGAAGTGGACGCGGCTGGCCGCGGCGATGACCTTCATCAGCTTCCTGGCGCTGTTCCCGCTGCTGACCATGGCCGCCGCCATCGCGGCGGCGACCTTGGGCAAGGAGCGGCAGCAGGACCTGGAGGACCGGATCGCCGAACAGGTGCCCGGCATCTCCGACCAGCTCGACATCGCGGGTCTCGTCGACAACGCCGGCACGGTCGGGGTCATCGCCGGCGCGCTGCTGCTCTTCACCGGCATCGGCTGGGTCAGCGAGATGCGGGGCTGTCTGCGCGCGGTCTGGGAGAAGCCGGCCCCCGACGAGAACCCCGTCCTCGCCAAGGCCAAGGACACGGGCGTGCTGGTCGGCCTCGGCGGGACGGTCCTCGTCTCCCTGGCCGCCTCCACCGTCGCCTCCTCAGCCGTGGGCCGGATCGCCGACCAGCTCGGTATCGACCGGGACGGCTGGGGCGGCATCCTCCTGCGTGTCGCCGCGTTCGCCGTAGCCGTCCTCGCCGACTTCCTGCTCCTGCTCTACGCCCTCACCCTGCTGCCCGGCGTCCAGCCACCCCGCCGCCGCCTCGTCGTGGCCGCCCTCATAGGAGCCATCGGCTTCGAACTGCTCAAGCTCCTGCTCAGCGGCTACATGCAGGGCGTGGCCTCGAAGAGCATGTACGGCGCCTTCGGCGTCCCCATCGCCCTCCTCCTCTGGATCAACCTCACCACCAAGCTCCTTCTGTACTGCGCGTCATGGACAGCGGAGGGCAGCAAAGGCAGTGGCAGCTCAGACAGTGACAGCGAAGACGGTGGCAGTGAAGCCGGTGGGGATGATCTTGGTCCACCGGTCGAGGGCATCGCCCCCTAAGGGGTGCGGGGCCGTCCTCGATGTGCGGCTCCGCCGCCTACTTCCGCCGCAGAGGCCACTTCCGATTCACCAGGAACACCGCACCGGCCACCAACACCAACACGCCGCCCATGATCCCTAGCGCGACTCCGGCTCCCCCCGCCCCGCCGGAGGCGCTCGCGGCCACGGACTTGCCCCCCGCTCCACCGGAGGCGGACGCCGACGCCGTGGCCCCCGCCTGCGCGCTCGGCTCGGCGGCGTCCTCATCGGAGGTGTCCACACCCTTGGGCGGCACCAGCTCCCCCACCGGCGTGACCTTGCCCGCCGCCTTGAACCCCCAGTCGAGGAGGCTCGCCGTCTCCTTGTAGACCTGGTTGGGCTCGTCCTTCTCCGGGTGCATGACGGTGACGAGCAGCACCTTGCCGTTTCGCTCCGCGACCCCCGTGAACGTGGCGCCCGCGTTCGTCGTGTTGCCGTTCTTCACACCCGCGATGCCCTGATAGGCGTCGATACCGCCGGCACCCGTGAGCAGCCGGTTGGTGTTCTGGATCTCGAAGGACGACCGGGTCTCCTTCCCGTTCTTGCCCTTCTTGGTCTCACCCGGGAACTTCGCCCGCACGGTGGAGCAGTACTCCCGGAAGTCCTTCTTCTGCAGCCCCGACCGGGCGATCAGCGTCAGGTCGTAGGCGGACGACACCTGCCCCTTGGCGTCGTAGCCGTCCGGGCTGACCGCGTGGGTGTCGAGGGCCTGGAGCTCCTCGGCGTGGGCGTTCATGTCGGCGACGGTCTGCTTCACACCGCCGTTCTTCGCGGACAGGACGTGCACCGCGTCGTTGCCGGAGCGAAGGAAGACACCGAGCCACAGGTCGTGGACGGTGTAGGTCTCGTCCTCCTTTATCCCGACCATGCTGGAGCCCGAGCCCACGCCCGCCAGATCGGCGGGAGCGACCTTGTGCTTGTCGTCCTTGTTGAACTTCGGCAGCAGGGTGTCCGCGAACAGCATCTTCAGCGTGCTCGCCGGGGCCAGCCGCCAGTGCGCGTTGTGCGCGGCCAGCACATCACCGGTCTCGGCGTCCGCGACGATCCACGACCGCGCGCTGATGTCCTTGGGCAGCACGGGCGCCTCGCTGCCCAGACTGGCCTGTGTGCCCGGCTTGCCCAGGAGTTCGCCGCCGACGGTCGACATGGTCGCCGGGGGAGTCGCGGACGGCGTGGCGCTCGGACTCGGTGACGGCTTGGCCGCGAAGGCCGGTGCGGCCGTCAGCGTCGACAGTGACGTCAGTGAGAGGGACAACAGGGTGGCTGAGGTGACCAACAGGGGGCGCCTGGCGGTCTTCTTGGAGGCGGACACGATCGAGAAAGTACATGGCTCCGACCGGTAAATCCCACTACCGCCCCCGGTGGCGCGCTCTTCGCTGCTCACGCCCCCGCTCGCACCCCGGCGCGAGAGCCGTACCGTCGGCGGCGATACTGAACGCATGAAGCTCAGCCGCCCCCTCTCCTGGTTCCTGCTCGCCTTCGGGGTGTGGAGCTGGGTCATCTGGACCACTTTCATCAAAAACCTATGGCAGGACGGCAGCGGGCTCGCGTTCGACGACGCGGGCGATCCGACGGCGTACTTCTGGGTGCATCTGACGCTCGCCGTCGTCTCCCTGGCTCTTGGGACGGCCATCGGCGTCATCGGGTTGCGCGGAGTGCGTGCCCTTCGCCGGACCGCGTGACCTGGAGTACGACGTGATGATCATCGTCTTCGTCCTTGTCGCCCTGCTGGTGCTGGGCGCCTTCGGGGCCCTGCACTGGTACGCGTGGCGCCGCCTGGTGCGCGACACGACACGCGGGCCGGGTCTCGCCAGACGCGCGGGCACGGTGGTGTTCATCGCCGGGCCCGTGCTGATGTTCGCCGGCTTCGCGGCCGAGCGCGGTGGCGCCCCCTTCTGGCTGCAGCAGACGCTGACCTGGCCGGGCTTCATGTGGCTCGCCCTCTCGCTGTACCTGCTGCTGGCCCTGCTGGCGGGGGAGCTCGTACGTCCCGTCGTACGCCGTCTGGTCGAGCGGCGTGCCCCGGCGCCCGCACGGCAGCCGGAGCCGGTGGTCCGCGAGCCCGAGCCCGAGCCGGAGCCGGAGCCGGTCCCGGCAGGTGCTCAGCCCGCCGAGGCCGCGCAGCCGACGCTGCCCGCCACGCCGGAAGTACCCACCGCGCCGGGAGGGCCCACCGCGCCGGACGCGTCCGGCGGGTCGGAACCCCCCGCATCAACCCCGGCCGGCCCCTCCCGCCGCCTCTTCGTCTCCCGTGTGGTCGGCGGTGCCGCCGCCGCGGCGGCGCTCGGCACCGTCGGCTACGGCACCTACGGCGTCGTACGCGGGCCCAAGGTCAAGCGCGTCACCGTGCCGCTGGCGAAGCTCCCCCGCGCGGCCCACGGTTTCCGGATCGCGGTGGTCAGCGACATCCACCTCGGGCCGCTGCTCGGCCGGGGCTTCGCGCAGAAGGTCGTCGACACGATCAACTCGACCCAGCCCGACCTGATCGCGGTGGTCGGCGACCTCGTCGACGGCAGCGTGGCGGACCTGGGCCCGGCGGCGGCACCGCTCGCGGGCCTGAAGGCGCGGCACGGCAGCTACTTCGTCACCGGCAACCACGAGTACTTCTCCGGCGCCGAGCAGTGGGTGGAGGAGGTACGGCGACTGGGCATGACCCCCCTGGAGAACGCCCGCCGCGAGCTGCCGTACCTCGATCTCGCCGGGGTCAACGACGTGTCGGGCGAGGACGAGGGCATGGGCCCCGACTACGCCAAGGCGCTCGGCGACCGGGACACCTCGCGGGCCGTCGTCCTCCTCGCCCACCAGCCCGTCCAGATCCACGACGCCGTCGACCACGGCGTCGACCTCCAGCTCTCCGGCCACACACACGGCGGCCAGATGTGGCCCATGACCTACGTCGCCGCCGCCGCCAACCCCACCCTCGCGGGCCTGGAGCGCTACGGCGACACCCAGCTCTACGTCAGCCGGGGTGCGGGCGCGTGGGGGCCGCCCGTGCGGGTGGGCGCGCCGTCGGACATCACGGTCGTGGAACTGGCGTCGAAACAGGCATGACAGGGCGTCAGAAACCTTTCGGACACCCGCCGAAACACGTTTGCCGAGTTCTTTCTCAAGTCAACAAAACCTGTCTTCCGTCAACACAGGCGACTGTGGTTAGGTGATCCGCGCCACCGAGGAACCACTGTGCGTAGTGGGCCGGGTGGGGTCCTTGGAAGGGGCGCCGATGCGGTCGGTTCGCTGGCGGATACTCGCGTCGCTGCTGGTGCTGGCGACGGCGGCGATGGGTGGCTGGCAGTTGCTGCCGGCCCAGCGGGACGAGAACAGGACGATCACCGTCGGGACGACCGACACGGTCAGCTCGCTCGACCCGGCGGGGGCGTACGACGCCGGGTCCTGGGCTTTGTTCGGCAATGTGTTCCAGTCGCTGCTGACCTTCCCGCCGGGTGGTGCCGCACCCGTCCCGGACGCCGCCCGGAGCTGTGAGTTCGTCGGGAACGCGCTCACCGTCTACCGCTGCACGCTGCGCCCGGGCCTGACGTTCCCCAGCGGGCGCGCGATGGACGGGAGGGACGTGAAGTTCTCGTTCGACCGGGTCAGGCGCATCAACGCGGACGTCGGCCCCGCCGCGCTGCTCGACACCCTCCAGTCGGTGAGCGCGAGCGGGCTCAACGTCAGCTTCCGCCTCTCCGCGCCGGACGCCACCTTCCCGTTCAAGGTGGCCACCGGCGTCGGGGCGATCGTCGACCGCACGGCGTACCCGACGGACCGGCTGCGCACCGACGGCGGCGCCGACGGCACCGGGCCGTACCTGCTGACCTCGTACACCGCCGAGCAGGCCCGCCTGAGACCGAACGACGACTACCAGGGGGCCGGTCAGGACACCGGCAGCCCCGTCCTCATGCGCTACTACAAGGACTCGGCGGCGCTGGAGCAGGCGTGGCAGGCGCGCCAGGTCGACGTCGTCACGCGCGCGCTGTCGCCCTCGGCGCTCGCCGGGCTGTCGCCCGGCGACCCGGACCAGCGGGTCACGGAGGCCGACAGCACCGAGACCCGCAACCTCGTCCTCAACGTGCGCGCGAACTCCCCCTTCCACGACCGCCGGGTACGGCAGGCGCTGGCCGCGCTGGTCAACCGCGAGAAGCTGGTCGCCGAGGTCCACCAGGGCACCACCGACCCGCTCTACTCGCTCATCCCGGCCGGCGTCACCGGCCACACCACCTCGTTCTTCGACACGTACCCCAAGCCCGACCCGCTGCGGGCCCGCGCACTCCTCGACGAGGCGGGCGTGAGCATGCCCGTGCGCTTCACCTACGGGTACGCCGAGGGCCGGGGCTCCTCCGCCGCCGAGGCCGCCGAGCTGAAGCAGCAGCTGGAGGCGAGCGGGCTGTTCTATGTGACGACCAAGGCGTACGAGTGGACCGCCTTCCAACGGCGGTACTCCGACGGCAAGCTGGACGCGTACGGGGTCGGCTGGGTCGCCGACTACCCCGACCCGGACACCTTCGGCGGGCCCCTCGTCGGCACCGGCGGCTCCCTGAACAACGGCTACAGCAGCGAGCAGGCCGACCGTCTCGTCCAGGAGAGCCGGCGCTACGAGGACCGCAGCCGGGCCGTCGCGGACTTCAAGGAACTGCAGGAGGTCGTGGCCCGGGACATTCCGGTGATCCCCCTGTGGCAGCGCAAGGAGTACGTGCTCAGCACCGACGAGGTCGGCGGGGCACAGTACCTGTCCGACGGGACCGGTGTCTTCCGGCTGTGGCAGCTGGAATGGATATGACAGACGCCGCGTGACAGCTGACGCGAACTGGCGGGCTGGATCTTCGCGGAAGTGACAGGACGCGCTCGCACCACGCATCTTCTTGTGTCGGGGAGGTGTTCGGGGTGAGGAGCAAACGTGTTGAGACGCAACTCCTTCCGGCTTCCCCGCCACCCGGCGTCCGTGGGGCTCGCCCGGCGGCGCGTACGGGAACATCTGGTCGACTGGGGGCACGGGGAGGACTCACCGGCCCTGGAGGACGTCGTGCTCGTCGTCTCCGAGCTCGCGACCAATGCCGTACGCCACGGGCCCCTGCTGGAGCGGGAGTTCGAGGTCGCGGTGACCGCGTTGGCGGACGGGTCCTGCTTCATCGAGGTGTCGGACGAGGGGATGGCCGTGCCTCGGCTCAGGGAGGCGGGGGAGTGGGAGGAGACGGGGCGGGGGCTGTGGCTCGTGGAGCACGTCGCGGCGGCGTGGGGGGTGTGGAGCCGGGGGCGGCACGGGAAGACGGTCTGGGCATCGGTGGGCGCTTGATGACGCGGTCCGAGAGGGCGTGCTCCTGGGTCGGCGGCTGCGGGTTCGTCGTGATTGCTCGCGCCCGCGCGGCCGTAGCCGCATGCTCAGTGCTGCCCCGCGCCCTTCGGGTTCCCCGGTGTGACCGTCACTTTCAAGCCATCACCCAGGGCCGTGGTCACCCCCGCCCCGCGACGGCCCACTGCCGCGGACATCCCGTGCCTCCTGTGGGCTGGTGTCGAGACCATCGTTGTAGGCAGGAGCGGAGCCAGGTGTCCCGTTCGATCCCGTTCACCCGAAAGTGATCACCCGGCGGCCCGCCCTCTGACCCTCGGATCCGGTACGCCCTTCGTCATCCCCGGCAGAAAGTCGACGAACAGCTCGTGCACCTCGCGGACGAGCGGCCGCAGCGCCCGGAAGCGGGCGAGCGAGACGCCTCGGGCGGTCAGCCGGGCACCGCGCTCGGCGAGCCGGTAGCTGCGCGCGCGCCCCTCGCTCCGGTCGAAGACCCAGTACATGACGAGCCCCATCAGGGAGAGCCACATCAGCTCGGGGAGGGCTTCCCGGAGCTCCTCCGGAACCTTGGCCCTCGACCCGGCCAGCACCTCGCGATGGATGGCCATGGACTCCTCGCGCGGCCCCTCCGACTCGGGGGAGAAGGGGCTGAGCGGGCTGTCCGGATCGGCCGCGTTCTTGAAGAACTGCGCCGCGAACTCGTGGTACGGCTCCGCCACGTCCAGCCACGCCTTCAGCACCCCGGCGATCCGCGCCTCCAGCTCCGTCTCCCGCTCCAGCACCGGCCGCACCGCCGCCAGGTGCTCCGCGCCGATCCGGTCGTAGAACCCCTGGATCAGGTGCTCCTTGCCGGCGAAGTAGTAGTACGCGTTCCCGACGGAGACCCCGGCCTCCGTGGCGATCGCCCGCATCGTCGTCCGGTCGTACCCCCGCTCCCGGAACAGCCGCAACGCGGTCTCCAGGATCAGCGCCCGGGTCTGCTCGGACTTGGCGGTGCTCTTGGACCCGGGCTGGTCCGCCCCCGGCGAGGACGCTGGGCTGGTGGGGGTGTCGTCGTTCTCTGCGGGCACGGGCAGAGCCTAACGAGTCATCCGGTGCGCCCCAGCTCCGGCCGCCTGCTGTAGTCCGTGAGGCCGATGACGTTGCCCCAGGGGTCCGTGAACTCGACGGTCCACCCGGTGGCGACGGAGAACGGTGCGTCGAGGGGTGGCAACCCCGCCGCCGAGAGGGCCCGCGCGGCGGCTCGCGCGTCCCGCACCTCCAGCCACACCCGGGCCGACCCCCACACGGGCGGCCGGTGCCGCAGCTCCTCCTCCACGCGGAGCAGCAGCCCGGGCGTCTCCTTGCCGACCTTCAGCCCCGCGATCCCGGCCTCGTCCAGCCGGAAGGCCACGTCGAACCCGGCCCGCTCGTAGAAGGAGACGGCCTCGCCGAGGTCGCCGACCGGGAGGAGTACGTTGTCGAAGCCGAGCAGTTCGTACGATCCATTGTCTGACATGTCGTCAGATTAAGGCCGGGAGGGCTCGGGGTGCGGGAGCCTCGAAGGGGGCGTCTGGTGGTGGCGGGGCGCGGCGCTCGGGCAGGCTGTCCAGTATCGAACAAACGTCCCGTGATCTGGTCGCTCGTCAAGCCGACGGCGCCGCGATTCCCGCTGGGTACGCTGAGAGAAGAGGCGAGACTCCGCCCCATGGGAGCAATCATGTGCGCCGCATCCAACGACGATCTGGACGGTCGACACGACGACGAGCCGGAGTACCGCTGGCCGATTCCGCCCGCCGAGGGCTGGACCGCGGACGACCTCGACCGGATTCCGGGCCTCCCGCCCCACACGGAGTTGATCGACGGAAGTCTCGTCTTCCTGAGTCCGCAGACCCGGTTCCATTTCCGATGCCTGCGTCTGCTGGAGTACAGCTTGCTGGGCCAGGCCCCGGAACATCTGGAAGTAGACCGCGAATTCACTGTCAAACTGGATGACAGGAACAGACCCGAACCGGATCTCCTCGTTACGCGCGCGGCGGCTGACTCAGGACCCGACCAGACCTGGCACAGGCCCGAGGACGTCCTCCTGGCCGTGGAAGTGGTGTTGCCCGACTCACGCGAGCGAGACCGAGAGGTGAAGCCGCGTAAATACGCCGCCGCGGGTGTCCGGCACTTCTGGCGGGTGGAGAAGGACGACGACAACGGGCTGCCGGTGATCTACGTCTACGAACTCGACCCGGCTACCAAGTCGTACGGCCTCACGGGCATTCATCACGACCACCTCAAGATCACCGTGCCCTTCGACATCGAAATCGACCTGACCGCCATCAACAAACGCCCGGGCGCCTCCCAGGGCGACCGCCAGAGGTGACAGGCGAGGGGGCCGACCGCAGCCCCTCCTGCGGTCGGCCCCCTCATCGACGGCGCTGTCAGCCGATGGCGATCCGGGTCTTCCAATAGCTCGCGGGAGCCACGATCTCCGTGCCCGAGCCCGCCAGGACGGTCTTGCCGCCGGCGTAGAAGCGGACCGAACCGTCCGAACGCACCGTCCAGACGTCGGGAATGGCGTCCCCGTTCGCGTCCGGGGTCCCGATCAGCAGCGGGATGTTGGCGTTGGACCAGCCGGCGGAACCGTATTCGAGGTCGGTGCCACCGGAGGAGTCGGCGCCGGAGGACAGGGAGTCCAGGTCGGTGCCGCCGCCGCTCGCGGCCTTGCCCTTGCGGAGCATGAGCTGGGCGTGGACGTCCGTGCGGTACACCATGTCCGTCACACCGTCGCCGGTGATGTCCAGGACGGTGACGATGTCGCGCTCGGTCCAGGCGGAGCCCGACAGACGGATCGCCTGGTCGATGGTGGCGCCGTGGTAGCCGGTGAGAGCCCAGAGTTCGTCGCCCGCGGTGGCGAAGAAGTCGGTACGGCCGTCGCCGGTGGCGTCACCCGTGGACACGATCTGCGTCAGCGAGGCGGGGGTCGGGGCCCCCTCGGGCAGCAGGATCTCCACGCGTTTGTCGATGTTGACGGCGCCGTAGCCGTCGCCGGGGTACACCCACAGCCTGCCGCCGACGCGCACCACCAGGTCCTGGAGACCGTCACCGCCGTAGATGTCCCCGTTGTGGGTGATCAGGGCGCCCTTGAAGTGACCGGAGGGCGCGGCGACATACGGCGGCAGGTCGTCGCCGTTCGGATCCTTGGCCGGGTTGGACCGGTAGGCGCCGGCCATCGAGTAGTCCAGGTCGCCGGAGCCCTTGGTGAGGTCGTCGGTGGCCTGGGAGGGGTAGAGGGCCAGGTTGCCCGCGTCGGTGACGACCATCAAATCCGGAAGCTTGTCCCCGGTGAAGTCACCGGGTGAGTCGGCCTGGTCGCGGGGGCTGACGTAGAAGAAGTACTTCGACGGCTGCGACACGTTGCCCGCGCCGTCCACGGTTCGCACGTAGAGGACGTTGGGACCGGCGGTGGGCGGCTTGGCGTTCGTCAGCGTCGCGCTGACTGTGGTTGCGGTACCGGCCTTCCGGTCCAGGCGGAAGGGGTAGTTGGGCGCGTTGAACCCGTATTCGTACCGCACGACATCCGAGTTGAGAGCACGCACGGTGAAGGTGCCCGCCGTACCGAACTTCTTGGTGCTCCACTTCGAGTCGTCGGCACCACTGCCGAAGCCGTTCTCGTCGGTGTCGGCGTTGGGGAAGTCGGTGGAGCTGACCTTGGGCGACTTCGGCGCGGCCGTGTCGAGGACGAAGCGGCACGGTGTCTTGGCCGGGGAGAACCGGGAGGACGCCTCCGCGTCGTCCCAGGCGCGCACCCGCCAGGAGTAGAGGGTGCCGTTGGTCAGTTTGCTGGTGGAGAACTCCTTCGTCGTCCTGAGCGCCGTGTCCTTGTCCGATCCCACGGACACTTTGCCGGTCGCGCCGAGAAGATCACCCGTCGTCGCCCACTTGCCGTGCGGCCACAGGTCGAAGTCGAGGAAATCGAGGTTCTTGTCCTTGTCGGACGCCTTCGCGGTGAACGTCAGACCTCCCGATCCCATCCGGGCGTAGGGCTGGGTGGTGGTGCATTTGGCGTCGGGGCCGAGGTCGAGAGAAGTGGGAGCGGTGGGCTTGCGGTTGTAGACGAGTTCGAGCGCAGGCGGGTGTTGGCCGTTGGCCTGGAACTTCTTCCATGCGTACTGGGAGTTCTCGTCCCGGGCACGCATTCCGAACGTGATGGTGTCCCGGCCTTCGTCAGCCTTCTTCTGTGCCGCCTTACGGACGTTGAAGCCTTCCCACGCGTCCCGGCAACCGGACTTGTAGCCGTGCGCGAAGCTCTTGGTGGTGATCTTGTTGCCGTCGTGCAACTTCGGCGCGTTCTTCCAGTTGGTGCGTCCGTTGACCTTGCCGGTGAGGTGCACGCTCATCGAGCGGGCGCTGCACGACCAGGAGTACGTCTCCAGCATGTACAGCGTCGCCGACTCGATCTTCGTGCCCTTGAGGTCCTTGTCGAAGTCCATGTTGAAGTACGAGCGCGAGGTGCCCCAGGTGTCCGACTCGAACCCGACCCGGGCCTCGTGCGTACCGCCCTTGTTGAAGCCCCGGCCGTTGTAGAACGTGGCGTTGGGGTGCCGGCTGTACGCGGTGGTCCAGTCCTGAATGTCCTTCGTGACCGACGGGTCGATGAAGACCGGGTACGTGGTGGCCGAGTCGCGGAGGAAGTCCTGGTCGGGAGTGAGGAGCCAGTCCGCTCCGGACAGGTCGGCCTCGACCAGCTCGCCGCGGGAGTCGGGGGAGGGGCCGTCGAGACCGGGCAGGCTGAGGGTGGCGGCCGAGCCGGTCCGGGTGGGTTCGGGCGTCGGCTCGGCCGGCGCGGACGGTGGCGGGGAGGCCGAAGGGGTGGGCGCGGGGCCGTCGGTGGCGACCGGGAGTTCTTCCGGGTCGGGGTCGATCTGCTCGTCCGTCTCGACGAGTTCTTCCTCGGTGGGACTTGCGTCGTCGCTCGGCGTGGGGCTGGACGAGTCGACGGGATCCGGGCTCTCGTCGTCGGTCGGCTGGGCGGAGGCGCCGACCGAGCCGTCGGTGACCGCCGGAGTGCCGCTGCTGTCCCACATCAGCGGTGTCGGCGACAGCGCGACCTCCTCGCCGTCCGCGTCCTCGGCGGCGAGGATGCCCGTGACCGGGTTCAGCCGGAACGACAGGTCCGCCGAAGTGATCCCGTAGGTGAGCTGCTTGGCGCGCGGGTCGGCCGCGGCCTGCCGGTTCTTGAGGACGAGCAACTGCGCGAAGCCGTCGTCGTCGGCCGTGAGGACCAGATCGGCACCCGGGAAGATCTCCGGGTACAGGGCGCGGGAGCCGTCGATGATCGGTGCGGGTACCGCGCCGGGCCAGGTGAGGTGGATGTCGTGTCCGTCGACGGTGAGGGTGACGAGGGTGCTCGACTCGGCGGCAGCCGCTTTGAGTCCCTTGAGCAGGGAGACCCGGTGCACGGTGGACCGGGAGGCGCGCTGCTTGCCGTCGCGCGTCGCCCCGGAACCGGCCGAGAACACCATCTCGGTGTTGGTGGCCTTCGGTTCCCAGCCCTTGTCGGTGCGGTGGAGGTCGTAGTCGATGTCCTTCCACTCACCGTCCACCTTGGCCCGGATGGGAGAGGCGTAGAGCTTCTTGGCCATCTTGCCGTCGGGGCGTGCCCAGGTGGTGGACCGCGTGGTGCGCAGTGCCGTGACCTCGACGGACTTCCCGGTCTTCGTGGCCCGCGTGAGCGCGGTGGCTTCGGTGACCGGCTTCGCCTTCCGGCTGTCGGTCGACTTGCCACGTGAACCGGGTTCGTCGAGGCCCAGTCCGACGAACGTGATGCCGGTGGCCGCGAGCACCGTGGTGAGTACGGCGGCGGTCGTCCGTCCGCCGGGCACGCGACTCCGGTTCCGCTCCTTGCGCGTCATCGGGCGAGTTCCCCTTCCCCCCTTGGAACCGGCGCGGGACAGAGCTCGGCCGGGCCAGCCGATGATGGCTCAACAGAAGGCTGCCGTCACGCTTCGCAAGCGGAGGGGATCGATTGAGTCGGGCAAAGCGAGGACACGTAAAGGTGGTTGAAAGCTGGAGACCGTAACTGCCTTTTGGATATGCCCTATTGGGATAAAGGGCAGCAGATCGCGCATCAACTATCATGCATAGGTGCGTATTTGCGAGGGGAGCCGGTGAATTGCGCGCTTCATGGTAGAGGGGTGACGGATTCCGGTACCTCAGGTAAATGAAGATTGAAACTTCACCTACCGTTACGTTGCGCTACGTACCGTGTCGATCATCACATCCACACAGACGATCTAGCGGAACTCCACAAGGCCGACACAGAATCTCCCGCATCTGATACGCCATCACGCGTGGTCCGTTCCTGGTCCCGCCTCGAATGGTCCGGGGGGACCTCGCCGTGTTCGGTCGCTTCTTGCCTGTCCGCTCGCGTCGGCTGCGCCGGGTGCGCGCAGCCCTGGTGCCCACTCTCGGGGCGGCGCTGCTCGTAGGCCTTCTACCGGCGCAGTCGTTCGCGTTGCCACCCGACCCGGCCACCGCAGAGAAGGGCCGCGAGACCCTCGATCTGGAGACCCTCGACCAGGAAGAGACCGTCGCCGGGGCAACCTCCGAGCCCGACCTGGAGACCCTGAAGGTCGACGTCCCCCCGGACCAGCAGCAGGCCCCGACGGGCACGGTCACCACACCGGACGCGGGCACGGGGGCGGTCGACTTCGGCTCGGCCGCGAGCACGGCCCCCGCATCGGCCCGTACGACCACGGCCGCCCGACAGGTCGCCCTGACCCCTGTCGCGAACCTTCCCGTCAGCCTCGGGCAGGCTCCGGAACAGGCCGCCCCCACCGGTACCTGGCAGGTGCAGGTCTACGACCGCGCGGCCGCCGTGTCACAGGGCGTCGACGGCACGGTCGTGAAGGTACAGGCGCCGGCCACCGGCTCCGTGCCGATCGCGGTCAAGCTCGACTACGCGAAGTTCAAGAACCTCTACGGCGCCGACTGGGCCTCTCGCCTGCGCTTCGTCCAGTTTCCCGAGTGCTACCTGACCACGCCCGACGACGAGGCCTGCCAGGAGTACGAGGAACTGGAGACGACCAACGACATCCAGTCCCAGTCGATCACCGCCACGGTCGACACGGCGGCGGACGGAACCGTCACCGGCACCCCGGCTTCGGCGAAGACGACGCCGAGCGACGGACCGTCGATCGCCCAGGCGGCCTATCGCACTTCGGGCGCCGGGGTCACTCCGGTCGCCGCGACCGGCGACTCGGCGGTCGTCGGGGCGGTCGACTCCGGCGGCGGTGCCGGTGGCACGTTCAAGGCCACGCCGCTGGCCTCCAGCGGCAAGTGGTCGGCGGGCGGCTCGTCCGGCGCGTTCACCTGGACGTACCCGCTGACGGTCCCGGCGGCCCCCGCCGGCCCGGCTCCGAACATCGAGTTCACCTACAACTCCCAGAGCGTGGACGGCCGTACCGCCGTCGCCTCTCCCCAGGCCTCCTGGATCGGCGAGGGCTGGGACTACGACGCCGGTCACATCGAGCGCCGTTACCGCGCCTGCCAGGACGACCGCAAGAAGATGAAGTCCGGCACCGCCAACAACACCGCCAAGAAGGACAAGACGTCCGACCTGTGCTGGGTGTCGCACAACGCGGTGATGACCCTGGGCGGCAAGACGACCGAGCTGGTGCGGGACGCCGCCTCCGGCAGCAACCCGGAGACAGACACCGAGATCTACCGCTCCGAGAGCGACGACGGCACCCGGATCGAGCACCGCGTCGGCGGCACCAACGGCGACAACAACGGCGAGTACTGGATCGTCACGACCACGGACGGCACCAAGTACTACTACGGCCTCAACCAGGTCGGCGGCGGCCACGCCGACACCGACTCCGTCTCCACCGTCCCCGTCTTCGGCAACCACCCGGGCGAGCCGTGCCACGCCACCTCCTTCGCCGACTCCCGCTGTGGCACGGGCAAGAAGCAGGCCTGGCGCTGGGGCCTGGACAAGGTCGTCGACGTGCACGGCAACACCCTGGTCGTCACCTGGAAGCAGGAGAGCAACTACTACGCCGTCAAGAAGAAGTTCAAGTCGCCTGAGCAGTACGACCGTTACGCATACCCGAAGACCATCGAGTACGGCATGCGCTCGGACCTCTCCAAGCCGTCGGCGACCGTCGAGTTCGGCGTGGCGCAGCGCTGCCTGAAGTCGGCCACGGCCTGCGACGCGGCGAACTTCGCCAAGACGTCCGACCCGGGCGCGTACCGCCCCTGGTGGGACACCCCCGGCAACCTCAACTGCAAGTCGACGTCGAAGCTGTGCCCGGCCTTCCCGTCCTTCTGGACCCAGCTGCGCCTCGACTCGGTGACGACGAAGGCGGCACGCGCCGGCCAGACCGGGCTGGGCAAGGTGGACACGTACGAACTCCACCAGTCCTTCCCCGCCGACTGGTACTACTCGTCCCCAGGCCTCTGGCTGAACTCGATCACCCGTCGCGGCTTCGCTCCCGGTGACACCACCGGCACCCTCCAGCACAAGGACGGCGTCAGCTTCGGCGAGTACACGGTCGGCTCCTCCTCGCCCCTGCGGAACCGCCTCAAGGACCGCCAGCTCCCCAACCTGGTCGCGAGCGGCCCGAAGGATCAACGCCCACCCTTCACCCGCCCCCGCATCGGCACGGTCGCCACCGAACACGGCGGTGACATCGAGATCGAGTACAAGGGCGGCTGCGCGAGCGAGCCGTCGGAGGACAAGGGCAAGAGCAACGGAACCTGCTACCCGCTCCGTTGGTCCCCGGACGGGGACGAGAAGAAGCCCGCGAAGTCCTGGTTCAACAAGTACGTCGTGGACTCCGTGACCGAGAACGACAAGGTCACCCCGCGGGGCAAGCTCATCCGTACCACGTACGACTACACGGACCCGGCCTGGGCGAAGTCCGACGACGAGTTCACCCGCCCGTCGCTGCGTACGTACAACGTCTGGCGCGGCTACCGCCAGGTGGCGGTCACCAAGGGCAGCAAGACCACCTCCTCCACAGGAGCGACGCCGCAGGCACAGTCGTACTCCGAGACGCGCTACTTCCAGGGCGTCGGCGGCGAGGTCAAGGACTCCACGGGCAAGTACACGCTCGTCTCCGACGACGAGCCGCAGTACGCGGGCCTGACGGCGGAGAGCCTCACCTACCTCAACTCGGACAAGGGGACGCCGAAGAAACGCACCCTCAACTACCCCTGGTCGAAGCAGACCGCGTCCCGGTTCCGTGAGGCTGAGGACGGCGCGGACATGGATCCGCTCCTGGCCCACCGCAGTGGTGTGAAGCGCACCGACGAGATCCAGACGGTCGGCGACAGTTGGCAGACCGTCCGAACCCTGACGACCGTCGACGACACCTACGGCATCCCGATCCAGGTCGAGACGGCGGTGGTCAAGCCTGACGGACCCGGCGAGACCCTCTCCGACCAGATCTGCACGAAGACGTCGTACGTGCACAACACAACGGCCTGGCTCATCGGCCTGCCCAAGCAACAGCGCACCACGGGCACCACCTGCGCGGCCCATGACATCGCCGACCCGGCCACGAAGCTGATCAGCGCGACCCGCACCACCTACGACAACCAGTCGTACGGTGACGCTCCGACGAAGGGGCTGGTGACGGCCGCTGCCGGTGTGGACGGCGCCGGGACCTCGTACTCGGTCGTCACGAAGACGACGTACGACCCGCTGGGCCGGGTCCGTACCGTCGCGAAGCCGGGCGCGGGCACGACGGAGATGCAGTACACCCCCGGGGACACGGGTGGCCCCGTCACGTCCGTGACGGCGATCAACGCAAAGGGCCACTCCGTCATCACGACCTTCGACCCGGGCCGCAGCCTCGCGCTGACGGTCACCGACCCCAACCGCCGGGTCATCCGGAACGAGTACGACGCACTCGGCCGATTCGTGAAGGGCTGGTCCCCGTCCCGCTCCTCGGGCGGCAAGTCACCGAACGTCGAGATCGAGTACCAGCCGGCTATCGCCACCTCGGACGAGTCCCGACCCGCCGCCGTCACCACCAAGACGCTGAAGGACGACGGCACTTACAGCCGTCAGGTGACGATCTACGACGGCCTGATGCGCCAGGTCCAGACCCAGGCGGAGGCGCACGGCCCTGGCCGCGTAGTCACGGACACCACCTACAACGATCACGGCCTGGTCGACGAGCAGACCAGCGCCTACCTCGCGAAGAACGAACCGGCCGCCGAACTCTTCGCCCCCAAGTCGAAGTCGCTCGTCCCGAGCCGGGTCAAGTTCCGGTACGACGGCCTCGAACGGCCGGTGAGCGAGTCGAAATACCACGACGAGAAGGTGGTGCACGCGACCAAGACGGAGTACGGCGACACCAGCACCTACGTCGACGCGGCCGGTTCGACGTCGCCGCGGACCCGGACACACACGGACGCCCTCGGCCGAGTCAGCTCGATCGTCCACTACAAGGACGACAGCGCGACCGCCGGACGCACGACGACCTATGGGTACGACGCCCGTGGTAAGCGCACCAGCGTCAAGGATCCCGCCGGCAACGAGTGGACGTACACGTACGACGCCCGCGGGCGCGTCGTCTCCACGACCGACCCGGACGTGGGCAAGACGGAGACCTGGTACGACGAGGCCGACCGGCCGTACAAGGTCACGGACGCGAAAAAGCGGACGACATACACGGAGTACGACGAACTGGGCCGGATCAAGTTCGTCCGCGAGAACTCCGAGACCGGCACGCCGGTCAAGTCGTTCACGTACGACTCCCTCTCGGGCGCACTCGGACAGCCGGTCGCCTCGACCCGGCACACCGTGAACGGCGACTACATCAGCCGTGTCACGGGTTACGACACCGAGTACCGCCCGACGGGTACCGAGACGGTGATCCCGGCCAACACCATGACGACGGGGGTCTCCGGGACGTACGCGTACAAGTACACGTACACGCCCACCGGAAAGCCGCAGACGGTCACGCTGCCGTCCGTGGGCGGGCTGGCCCAGGAGAAGGTCGTCACCCGCTACAACAGCGACGGCCTGACCGAGTCGACCTCGGGTCTCGCCTGGTACACGTCCGACGTCACCTACTCCCCGTACGGCGAACCCCTTCGCACGGTGTCCGGCTCCCAGCCGAACCGCGTCTGGACGACCAACTTCGTCGACCCGTACACCGGCCGTCTCCAGCGCACGGTCGCGGACCGGGAGACGGCGGGCCCGCACCGTATCTCGGACAGCTACTACGCGTACGACAAGTCCGGCATCATCACGTCGAACGCCCGTCAGCTGTCGGACGCTTCGGGCGACACCTGGGACACCCAGTGCTTCACGTACGACGTGATGGGTGAGCTGGTCAACGCCTGGACGTCGAACATCGCGCCCACCGGCAACGGCACGGGCTGCAAGTCGGCGGACGGGACGACGTGGGGCCCGCGGACGGATTACGCGGCCTCGTCGGGCCCGGTGGCCGACGCCCCGGACAGCGTGACGGACGCGTCCAGCCCGGACACCTCGCTGAAGTCGACGCTGACGGCCACGGCCCCGGCGGCGAACACGGTCAGCACCGGCGCCACCGCCTACCACCAGTCCTTCACCTTCGACTGGCTGGGCAACCGGGCGACCCTGACGGAGGCCGACCCGACGGACGCGACCAAGAACGTCACGTTCACATACGGCTACAACCCCAAGCAACCGCACACGATGACGTCGATCGGCTCCAACCCGGCGGGGCAGGGGAGTACGTACACGTATGACGCGGTGGGCAACACGGATACACGTGACGTGGTGTCCGGGAACCAGGACCTGGACTGGACGACTGAGGACAAGCTCGACACGATCACAGTCGGCGGCAAGAAGACGACGTACATCTACGACGCCGCAGGTAACCGCCTCCTGGAGAACTCGCCCACGGGCTCGACGCTTTACCTGGGAGAGACGGAGGTGACGACGGATTCCGTGGGCCTGATCACTCGGGCCTCCCGTACGTACGCGCAGTCGGCTGCTCCGGCGGTGGTGCGTACGACGGCAACCAGCGCCACGACCGGCCACAAGCTCACCGCTCTCCTGGTCGACCACCTCGGCACGGCGGACACCTCGGTGGAGTTGTCGAGTGGTCAGCCGGTGACTCGCCGCGCCCTCAAGCCATACGGCGAACTTCGCGGACCGAAGCCGGCGTCGTGGCCCAACAAACGTGGCTACCTGGGCGTGGGCATCGACGACTCGGCCACGGGCCTGACTCACATCGGCGCTCGGGAGTACGACCAGAACTCCGGCCGCTTCGTTTCCGCGGACCCGCTCATGGACATCGCGGATCCGCTGCAGATGAACGGCTACGCGTACAGCAACAACAGCCCTGTGAGCAAGAGCGACCCGACCGGGTTGATGAACGCGGATGTGGGGAGCTCGGGGCCAGCGTCGGAGAAGGTAGTCACCAGTGTCATCTACAACTACGAGAAGAGCCAGGGCACGGACCCATACAGGGCCTATCAGATAGGCCTTGGCTACTGGAACTCGATTAAACCGAAACAGCAGGTCAAGAACGTCATCACGATCTTCCCTGGCCTGACCATCAAGAAGAACTACCCCGGAGCCGAGGAATACGCGAGGTTCATCCGACAGGATGCCGATGACCGGAATCTCTTCTACACCCCGCCCACCGAGGACCACATCGGTAATCCGGCCTACACCAAGGCTCTGACCGGCCTGCACTTGAGAGCCTGCATAGAAACCGGGATTTGCCCCGACGGCAAGGCAAAAGCGATCGCCCGGGATGGGGCGGCCACCGTGGCCTTTGGAGTCACTGGGGGAGTCAGTGCTGCACGAGGGCTTAAGAAGCTGAACGGCGATTGTACCAAGTGCTTTTTGGCGGGCACGGATGTCCTCATGGCTGACGGTACAACCAAGGACATCGAGGACGTCGAACCCGGTGACGAAGTGGAGGCCACCAACCCAGTGTCGGGTGAGTCCGGCCCCCGCAAGGTCACTCGCCTCATCATCACCGATGACGACAAGCGGTTCAACGAGCTGTCCATAGCCACGCCGGATGGCATTGAGAAGCTGACGGCCACCCATGAGCATCCGTTTTGGTCCCCATCAGAAGGCCACTGGGTCGAGGCGTCCGATCTTAAATCAGGCATGACCCTGCTCGCCAACACGGGTGACACGGTCATCGTCACAGGGAATCGCGCCTTCACGAGGCGAGCTCGCACATACAACCTCTCGGTTGCCGACGTGCACACGTACTATGTGCAGGCGGGGGGCACACCAGTCCTGGTTCACAACTGCGATGGCGACGTCAATTGGGTCAATGAGAACGCAAATATGAGTTCCATGGCGCGGGCTTATGATGCTGGGGCGGTGGGTTCTAGGGCTGGTGTGGCTCCGGCGCTGCAGTATTACAAGGCTGACGGAAAGAGCCTTTCTCAGATCAAGTTCGATGGGTTTGATGCGGCCAGCGGCGTGATGATTGACCGAAAGGTGAGCGTCACAACCTTCAATAAGACCTACCGGCAAGCTATGAATCAATCTCTAGCGCTTCAACAGAACGGTTACAGCGGCCGGTGGGAAGTCCCCACTGCGGCTGAGGCCGCGCGGGCTCGCAAAGTCCTCGGCGGCCTCCTGATCACCAACATTCGAGTGAGGGTCGTACCCTGATGGATGTCAACAAGGTCCTGGTTCGCGCATTTGTAAGCGTCGTCGTTTCGATCGATTTGACGGACGATGAAGATATCGATCCGGATATCGCAACAGACATTCTTGAGCCTGCTGTCGCCCTGTTTCGTGATCTCTCGGAAGAGGGGCGTCGGAAAGTTACTTCCCTGATTCTTGAGTGCGCCGAACTGGAAGAGAATCCGGAGCGCAGGAGGGCAATTCTGGGGCTTCCGGAAGCTATTGGTCTTCTCGGTGAAGACTGATCAGTGGGAAGTGAGGCAAGGCTTCGGCGTAGTCGGGTGCTGTCCGGTTCACGCTGATTTGCCACACCTCGCGGTGCTCCGAGAGTGGATGGGGGCATGGCCTTGACCAGCGACAATGATCCTCATGGACATTGTCGTTGAGATCCATGTGCCCCTCAGGGAAGCCCCGGGCGCTCCGGAAGGTTCCTATCCCTTCCCGTGATTGACCAATCGAGGACTTCCTCGTTGAGCAGGACGCAGCGGAGGTGTATGACGATGGCGAGGAGTACGACGGGGTGTACGTCTTCTTCATCACCGGGGCCACTGAGGAGGTTCTCCTGGCTGTGGCGTCTGGCACGGCTGGGCTTGCGGGCATCCCGAGCGGAGTGTTCGCGATGGTCACGAACGATGAGGCGGAGGAGATCGGCCTCGGACGACGTGTCGAACTGCCACTCGGTTAGGCCCTCTGCAGAACCGACGGGCGACCAGGGAATCCTCGCTCTGCCGGTTTGACGGCTCCTGGCGAATAGGACAGGCACGGCTTCCAAGATCATGGAGTTCTCTACGCCCTGTGACCTGCCTGGAAGACCGTGCCTGCCGACGCATCATCGCTGATACCACCTGCCCTTGAGCTCCGCGAGCGGCCCCAGGTTGACCAGGGGAGGTGCCGGGTCTGCTGGAACGGCTGGCCGACGTGCCAGATCCTCGCGATCCGCGCGGGGTTCGGCACGCCCTGGCCGTCGTGCTCGCGCTGGCCGCGTGTGCGGTGTTGGCCGGGGCCACCTCACTGCTCGCGGTCGGCGAGTGGATCGCGGACGCACCACCGCAGTGCTGGAACAGCTCGGCGTGCAGCCTGATCCGGTACTGCCGCGGCGGCTGGTGCCAGCAGAGGCGACGGTCCGCCGGCTGCTGACCCGCATCGACGGCGACGCGCTGGACCGGGCCGTGGGCAGCTGGCTCGCCGACCGCCGCCCCGAGAGCGCCGGACTGCGCGGGCTGTCAGTGGACGGGAAGAGCCTGCGCGGCGCGGCCAAGGCCCGCGGCCGCAAGGTCCATCTGCTCGCCGCTCTGGAGCACACGTCCGGCTTGGTCCTGGCCCAGCTCGACGTGGGCGAGAAGACCGGCGAGACCACCTGCTTCCAGCCGCTGTTGGACACTGTCGCCGACCTGGCCGGAACCGTGGTCACCAGCCACGCGCTCCGCACCCAGCGCGAGCAGGCCGGATATTCCTGGGCTGCCGGGCCCACTACATCGCGATCGTCAAGGGCAACCAGAAGAAGCTGCGCAAGCCGCTCAAGTCCTCGCCCTGGCAGGAGATTCCGCTCCAGGGCCGCACCCGGGGCAGCGGCCACGGCCGCTCCGAGATCCGCCGGATCAAGGTCGCCACCGTCAGTAACCTGCTCTTCCCCGGGGGCCTGCCAGGCGGTCCAGATCAAGCGCCGCCGCCCCGACCGCAAGACCGGCAAGGTCACCATCGCCACCGTCTGGCGTCGACGACCAGCAACTCGTCAACGCCCAGGTCTGGGGCATCAACGCCTACGCCGCCCCCGTATGGCATCTACGCCGACACGAGACAGGCAGCATGTTCGACACCTACGCCGAGAGCTTCGACGCTGCGTGGACGACGGCAACCCCCGTACGAGAGGAGGGCTGACCGTGGCGCAAACCGAGTAGTACGACGAGCCGAATGCGCCCAAGCCGAACAGCATGGTCGTCGCCGCCTCCGCCGTCGTTACCGATGACCACGACCACGGGCGCATCCTTCTCCAGTGCCGCCGCGACGACGACCTGTGGGCCCTGACCGGAGGCGGCATGAACCACTCCGACTCCCTGCCTTGGCACGGCCGTCCGTGAGGTCAAAAAGGAGGCCCGACCTCGACGTGGAGATCACGGCCCTGGTCGGCACTTACACCAACCCGAAACACATCATCGCCTACAACGACGGTGAGGTCCGGTGCCAGTTCAACGTCTGCTTCATCGCCAGCATCACCGGGGGCCGGCTGGAGATCTCCGACGAGTTCGCCGAACTCCGGTTCGTGCCGCCGGAAGAGATCGATAAGCCTGGAACAGCATGAGAAGCCGCACCTGAGAGCTGTCCCGCAAATGGTCGGTGGGGCGCCTCACCAGGTGGTGAGCGGATACTCGCGAGACTCCGACGTGGCATCTGTGGCAGCCTGCGGACATGCCAGAGCTGCGCGTTCATGCAGGCCGCCACTACGCCATTCAGTTCCACTACGCCTTGCCGGACGACGCCTGGTGCGTGGAGCTGAGCGAGG
This sequence comes from Streptomyces sp. NPDC002787, assembly GCF_053592095.1. Taxonomy (NCBI): domain Bacteria; kingdom Bacillati; phylum Actinomycetota; class Actinomycetes; order Kitasatosporales; family Streptomycetaceae; genus Streptomyces; species Streptomyces sp. NPDC002787. Next base: position 332,747 of record NZ_JBSFVC010000005.1, read on the forward strand.
CCGTACCGGCGCCGGCTGCGTGGGCTGACATTCCTAATGCAGAGACTCACCTCCCCGGAACTGCTTTCGCGGTGGCCGTGATACCCGACGAGGACCCAAGCCAGGAGCCGGCCGTCCACATCCACAGCCACGACGAGCACGTCATCCCCTACGCGATCATGAGCTGGTTCATGGAACAGGTGGCCGAGCAGGTTGAACGCTGCCGTCTCGCGTTCGAGCAGGGAGCACCTGAAGCCGTGGAATGATCAGGCAAGTGACTGGCGTGATCACGGCGTCGGAGCCCTCCTGAGTGGCCCCGATCAGCGGACTGAGCCCGCGGCAGTTCGGCACGCTGATCACTGCGTTACGACGCGAGGGCGCAGACCCCGTTTTCAAGGGACGGCCATGGAACCTGCCACTGGAGATATGCCTCTCCGCGTCGTGTGCAGCAGGGCGGTGAGTTCCCGGGGCTGGAAGGTCAGAGCGACAGTGGGGTCGTCGGACTCGCGGAGGTGGATGGCTCCGTCGTTGCTGGTGGCCAGTTCGAGGCAGTTGTTTCCCTCGCTGCTGTAGGACGACTTCTGCCAGTGGAGGGTGGGCACTTCGGAGCCTTTCAGAGGTTGTTGATGATCTCGCGGATCAGGTCTCGGGAGGCGGACTCCTTGAGGGCGACCGCCTCGAAGCGGGTCATGAACGTGCGGTACTTCTCCAGCTGGAGGTCGGCGTGGAGGAATACGGACCCATGTTCGGCGTCGAGTTGCACGGTGTCCAGCTGTGGGACAGGGCCGTCGGCGTACAGGACGGTCTGCCCGGCACCGGGGAAGATGCCGGCGGCGTACGGGATGGCCAGCACGGTCACATGGTTCAGCTCGCTCATTTTGATGACGTGTTCCAACTGTTCGCTCGTCACGTCTCGGTCGCCGAATCTCATGCGCAGAGCTGCCTCGTGGATGACTGCGATGTACGGGGTCGGGTTGGCCGCAAAGAGGATGCCCTGGCGCTTGATGCGGTGGGAGACGCGGTACTCGATCTCTGGTGGGGACAGTTGCGGGATGGACTGCCGGAAGATCAGGCGCGCGTAGTCGACGGTCTGGAACAGGCCTGGGATGTGGGCAACTTGGGCGGTGCGGATCGCCGTCGCGTGGTGTTCGAGCTCGGCCAGGTCGAGCAGGCCGGACGGGAGGGTGTCGCGGTACTCGTCCCACCAGTTGCGGGCCCGGCCTGCGGTCATTGCAGCCAGGGCCTCAATGTATGTCTCGTCCGAGCAGCCGTAGCTGTGGGCGAACATGCGGACCCGGTCCGCGCTGACCCCGAAGCGCCCTGCTTCGATGGAGCTGATGCGCGCCGCGTTGACGTTGAGCAACTCGCCTGCCTCGCGGGAGTTCAGGCCGGCACGTTGCCTCAGTTTGCGCAGCTCAGCGCCTAGACGCTGCTGTCGTTCGGTCGCTGCTGCCCTTGGCGGCATGCTGCCCGCCTTTCACTCATTGGGGTAATGGTTTTCCGAAGTAGGTAGTAACCCTACTCCTGAGCCTCTACTTTCAGTGTTGCGGCAGCTACTTAACGTGGCGATGGGTTTCAGGAAGTGCACCGCCTTGCCCGCGCCGAGCGCAGCGTATGGCGGCAGAGCCACCGCCCACGTCACCCGAGTCATCCGTCCATCTCGGCCCGCTTGTGCCCCCTCCGTACATGTCATTCATCCCCTTCGTACCTCACAGAGGAGTTGCATCCATGACCGAACTCGCCCGCAGGGCACCCTTCGTAGGCGCCCCATTGGCCAACGACTGGGAGTACGCCCTCCGAATCCCCCACACGCCTCTCGGCCCTGGCATCGTCCGCGCCCATGTGCGAGCCGTACTCACCCGCTACCAAGCCGACCTCACCGTCCTCGACAACGCCCAACTCGTCGCCTCCGAGTTGGTCACGAACTCCCTTGCTCATACGGGGGATTCGGTCGCTGTACGGCTTCTACGCGCCGATGGGCGGCTACGGCTGAGCGTGTGGGACAGCAGCCCGTATCTGCCGCGAGAGAGGCCGGGACCGGGGCTCGATGCCGAAAGCGGACGGGGGCTGTGGCTGTCGCGGGCTTGCGCCGACGAGTGGGGGCACCACCTCGTCGTCAACGGGCGGACTAGCGGCGGTGGCAAGGAGGTGTGGGCGGAGTGGCGTTTCCCGGGCGTATAGGTGAGCGGGGCCGTCAGTTCGCGGAGAACGGGCGGCCCCCTTGGGGGCGGCTTCGGCTTCGAGGACAGCAGAAGCGTGGTGCGGCCCTCTCGTTCAGGCCTTGCAGCCGCCCACGCGGTGGCTGCTCACCGCGATGTCGTCCATGCGCATCTCGAACGCCGGCGGAGCAGGGTTCGCCTGGTACAGCTGCCAGCCCAGCTTCAGCTTGTCGAAGGTGGGAAAGGCGAAGTCGTCCGCCGTGCCTCCGTGGTTCTTGGTGGAGACGGTCAGGTCGCGCTGTTCGGTGCCGTCCAGGTAGACCGTGACCCGGTTGTCTGTGGCGTCCAGGTGGAACTCCACGCAACTCCACTTCCCGGCCACCGCCGGGGCCGACGTCTTCCAGTTCGTCCAGTCGCCCGTCGGGCCCAGGTCCGAGCCGACGCCCCAGAAGTTGCCCTTGTCGGTGGGGGCGTACTGGCCGCCGAGGGGGCGGACCAGGGTGGGGGAGTCGGGGCCCGAGGCTTCGGCCAGGGTCCAGTGGGCCCAGTCGGGGGCCGTGGGGAACTCGGTCACGCGCAGCCGCATCCGGGCCCAGAAGCTGTTGCCGCGCGGGGCGAGGTCGGACAGGACCATGAAGGCGCGGCCGTTGCCCTCGGTGCGGAGGTGGAGTTCCCGGCCGTGGCCGTCGGCGCTGGATGCGACGGTCATAGTGCCGTCGGAGGTATCCGTGGTCCAACCCCGGCCACGCGTCACCGGGCCGAGGGGGAGGCGGTCGAAGTTCTCCCGGACGAGTGTGCCGCCGTATGCGCCGCCGTATGTGCGGTCGGACGTGTCGTGCGGGGCGGGCGTCGCCGAGGCTGTGGGGGGTGTCGCGATCAGGATCGCGGCCGCGGCCGTAAAGGCGGCCGCGGCTTTCCTCAGGAGGTTCATGGGGTCAGTGTGTGATCAACCGCCCCATCCGTCACGGGAGTTGGGCGCGATCCAGCCAAGGGGCGCCGCTTGGCGCCTGCTGGGCCGGTGCTACTGCGGGAAGCTCGGGTGCAGGCTCGACTCCGTCACCCCGTCGGTCGTGATCCCCGACGCGCTCGCCCGGAGGAACACGCTCGTGGCGCCGTTCACGCTCGCGGCCAGGAGGTCCTTGTCTCCGTCGCCGTCGAGGTCGCGCAGGCGGATCGCGGAGCCGAACATCTCGTACTCCCGGGGGTTGCCCGGAACTCCCGCAGTGGCCCGGCTGAACCACTTGGAGTCGGTGCCGGTCACGCCCTTTTTGCCGCCGCGCAGGACGTGGACGCCGCCCGCGTCCCCCGCGGAGCCGACCTTCTCCCCGCAGACTCCGACCGCGAGATCCGGGTAACCGTCCCGGTCGGTGTCGCCGGCGGAGAGGGCGTACCCGAAGCAGTCACCCTTCGACGCGGCCGTGGCGACTCCCGAAGTGGCCTGCGTGAGGCGGTACTTGGTGGTGGGGCCGGTCTTGCCGCCGCGTACGACGACCACCGAGCCCGCACCCTTGTTGTACGACGTGTCGCCGACCGCCAGGTCCCCGTAACCGTCCCTGTCGAAGTCGGCGATGATGCCGCTCGGGTCGTAGTCCGGCTCCGTGTCGTTGATCGCGACCAGCTTGCTGCTCCACGTGACCGTCTTGCCGCCGCGCAGCAACCAGGCGTCCTGGGTCATCTTGTTCTTGCGGTATCCCTGGCCGAGGACGTACAGGTCGGTGGCCTTGTCCTTGGTGACCTTTCCGGCGACGAGCCCGGTGGGTTCGAGGGTGCGGGCGTGGTTCGAGCGGGTGTGCCTCGTGACCTTGCCTGTCTTGCCTGTCTTGGTGAAACCTTCTCGGTAGACGTAGACGGTGTCGAGGCCGTCGGCGACCGCCAGGTCCGCCTTGCCGTCGCCGTCGAAGTCGCCGGTCTCCAGCTCGTTGCCGAAGCTCAGGTGGGACTTGGCCTTGAGGGGGAGCCTGGTCGCCTTGGTCCCGAGACCGGACTTGGCTCCCCACATGATGGTGACCGCGCCCGCGCTGACCTTCCCGCCCACCTTCTCGCTGCGGTCGGCGACCGCCAGGTCGGCGTAGCCGTCGCGGTTGAGATCGGCGGCGGCGAGATCCTCGCCGAAACCGTCCACGTAGCCGCCGGCGTCACCGGACTTGCCCGGCACGCCCGCGCTGTTCTGGGTGAACCTCTTGGTCCGGGTGCCGGGACCGGTCGCCGTCCCGTACGTCACCGTGAACGACCCCCAGTCGGTGGTCGCGTAGTCCCGGTACCCGTCGCCGTTGAAGTCGTCGGCGTACTTCGCGGGGGCGGCGCTCGAGGCGCCTGCCGAGAGGCTGAGCAGTCCGCCGGTCAGTGACACGGCCGCGGCCGTCCCGAGAACCAGGCGGGATTTCCTGCGCGTGAACATGCGTCTCCTGCGGTGTGCACCGGGGCCTGCTGGACGGCCCCGCGCTGCTGTGGGTGCCTTGCCCGGTATCTGCACACAGGTGCACGCGTCCGCGAGGTGACGCCGAGAGGAACGGCCCTATCGCGATGCGCCGAACAGGCGTACGGAGAAGACCTGTTGGGTGTCGTGAGGGTTGTACGCACGGGGGAGGAATCTTTTTTGATTGTTCCAGGTCACCGCCCTGTGTCGTACAGTACGCGGACATGTCAGGCCCCAGGGGGTTCGAGGCGAGGGCGACGGATGTCGAGGGAGGGGAGCCGCGCAGGCTGTGATCCGGCCCTTCGGTGAACGGGGAAGGGGCGTGCGTCGATGGTGGGTACGCGGAGAAGACGGATGACGGCCGTGGTGGCCGTCGCTGCTCTACGCCAACCAGCCGGAGGAGATCGTCGACGGCTTCACCGACGCGTATCTGCTCGAACTCGCCGCCGAGGTGAAGGGGCTGCGCGGTCCGGCGTTCGACTCCGCCGTCAGGACCATGAAGTACCGCGACTTCGTGGCGAGGTCCCAGAAGGCCTTCGATCGTGTGGCCTCCGGCACGCCCACCGCCGACATCAACGGGAACCGCGCCCGTGAGGCCTACTCCGGCGTCCTCTACGAGGAGGTGGCGTTCGGCCGGCTGCTCGACGCCGTGGAGAAGGACCTGGAGGGGTGGGAGGAGTACGGGCCCATGTCGGAGGACCTGGACTGACCGTCGGTCCGGAAGCGCGGCCTGACTGTCGTCCGGAGGCGCCGCCTGACTGTCGTCCGGCGTTGCGGGCTGACTGTCGGTCCGGCCGTGCGCTGCTGGAGCGGTTCGTGCCGCGGCTCGCGATCGGCGACCGGTGCACGCCGGAAGGGCGGTTCCTCCAGGTCGAGGGCCAACTGCACACGTATCGGATCCATCTCGGGTCCGGCAACATCTCGATGTCCCCGAACGACCGCTATCTGTGCGTCGTTCCCAAGTCGGCCGTCACCGACGGGAACGGAACCACGCAGACCGGCTATCTCCCCTTCGAGGGCGACCGTATGCTCGCAGTCATCCTCAGCAAGGCGATGCTGCTCGCCAAGGACACGGAGATCACGGACCACACGATCTTCAGCCAACTGTGATCGCAGGGCTGTGACTCCGCCCACATGCGGGAGTCGGGTGGGGGCCGGTCGAAGTAACAACTTCTCTCCGGGCCCTTCCCTCCTGCAATATGACGGACAGCCCATATTCAGCTATTCAGCCGCTCAAGCAATCAACACGCAGGAGTCAGCACCGTGACCGAGCAGCCTCAGCAGCCCGCTCAGCCCCCGCAGCCGCCGCAGCCCGGATACGGCTACCCCAACCAGGCTCCGGGGCAGGCGCCGGGCGCCAACCCGTACGGCGCCTCGAAGGCCGGCGACCCCTACGGCGCCCCGCAGGGCGGCTACCAGCAGCCGGGTGCGGGCCAGCCCGGTTACGGCTACCCGCAGCAGGGCGGCTACCCGCAGGGCGGATACCAGGTGCCCCCGACGCCGGGCGGCGCGTACACGGGCGACCCCAACGCCCCGTACGGGTACGACCCGTACGGCCGCCCGTACTCCGACAAGTCGAAGATCGTCGCGGGCATCCTCTCGCTGTTCCTGGGGTCCTTCGGCGTCGGCCGGTTCTACATCGGTCACGTCGGCCTCGGCCTCGCGCAGCTCTTCACCTGCGGCGGCCTCGGAATCTGGGCCCTGGTCGACGGCATCATCCTGCTGACGAGCAGCAACACCACGGACTCCAACGGACGTGTCCTGCGTGGCTGAGCGCGGCCTCCACGCCCTCCGGCACCCGGCGGCGGCCCCCCTCGCGGTGGCCGCCGCCGGCCTGGCGGGCGCCGCGTACCTGTACGGCACCAACCCGCACGAGCCCGGCCATGTGCTGCCCCAGTGCCCGTTCCGCTATGTCACGGGGCTGCTCTGCCCCGCCTGCGGTGGCACCCGCATGGCGTACGACCTGATGCACGGCCAGTTCAACGCGGCCTGGCACGACAACCGCGTCCTGCTGCTCGCCGCGCCCTTCGCGCTGGCACTGCTGGGCCGCTGGTTCGTCGAGGGCCTGCGGGGCCGCCGCTGGCGCCCCCGACTGAAGCCCCGCACCCAGGCCTTGATCCTGGGCATCGCCGTGACATGGACGATCGTCCGTAACCTCCGCTGAGCCGCCTTCACGGCGCCGGCGCAGCCGAATCCTGGGTTCTTCCCTCTCCGGGCCCCCGTAAATCCCTTACGCCCGCTTTATGTTGCCCAGTTGTCGCAAGTTGGCTGGAATCGGATCACGGAATCGGAACGATCGCTTGGCCCCCCTCCCGCCCGTCCCCTGAGTCTCACTAGGCTGCAACGGCGACAGGGGGGATGACGGGGGATTACGTCGTGTCTCGATCGTTGGCCGGTATTCGCCGTGCCCGATTGCTGCCGGTATTGGCCGCGCCTTCTCTCCTGCGATTCCCCCCGGAGCATCCGCTTCGGTTTTTCAGTCAGTACATCCAGGAGTTACTTCCATGACCGTCCCCACCCCTGACGCTCCCTTCGGCCACGACCCGCAGGGTCGCCCGTACTCCGACAAGTCGAAGATCGTCGCCGGCATTCTGCAGCTCTTCCTCGGCACGCTCGGCATCGGTCGGTTCTACGTCGGTTCCGTCGGCGTGGGCGTCGCCCAGCTCCTCACCTGCGGTGGTCTCGGCTTCTGGTCCCTGATCGACGGCATCCTGTTCCTCACGAGCAACGACCGCACCGACGCGCAGGGCCGTGTCCTGCGCGGCTGACGTCGCTCCGGTTCCATCACGCTGAGGGCCCCGCTCCGATCCCGGAGCGGGGCCCTCAGCGTCGTACGGCCCGGAAGCCTAGAAGCGGCGCGTGATGAGCGCCCGCTTCACCTCCTGGATCGCCTTGGTGACCTCGATACCGCGCGGGCAGGCGTCCGTGCAGTTGAACGTCGTACGGCAACGCCACACGCCGTCCCGGTCGTTGAGGATCTCCAGGCGCGTCTCACCGGCCTCGTCACGCGAGTCGAAGATGAAACGGTGGGCGTTGACGATCGCGGCCGGACCGAAGTACTGGCCGTCGTTCCAGAACACCGGGCACGAGGACGTGCACGCGGCGCAGAGGATGCACTTCGTGGTGTCGTCGAAGCGCTCGCGGTCCTCGGCGGTCTGGAAGCGCTCACGCGTCGGCTCGTTGGTGTCCTTCGTGATCAGGAAGGGCATCACGTCCCGGTACGCCTGGAAGAACGGCTCCATGTCCACGACCAGGTCCTTGAGGACCGTGAGGCCCTTTATGGGCTCGACCGTGATCGGCTTCTCGGGGTTGATGTCCTTGATCAGCGTCTTGCAGGCCAGACGGTTCTTGCCGTTGATCCGCATGGCGTCCGAGCCGCAGATGCCGTGCGCGCAGGAGCGGCGGAAGGTCAGGGTGCCGTCCACGTCCCACTTGATCTTGTGCAGACCGTCGAGGACGCGCTCCTTGGGGTCGATCTCCAGCTGGAAGTCTTCCCAGGTCGCCTCGGCCGAGACTTCGGAGTTGAAGCGACGGATACGGAAGGTGACCGTGATGTACGGGGAGTCGGCGAAGCCGGGCTCGGGGCTGCCGGCCGCGTCCGCCTTGTCCAGGGTCGGGGTTGCCATCAGTACTTACGCTCCATCGGCTGGTAGCGGGTCTGGACGACCGGCTTGTAGTCGAGGCGGACGGTCTCGGAGCCGTCGTCGCCGACCTCGCGGTACGCCATGGTGTGACGCATGAAGTTGACGTCGTCGCGGTTCGGGTAGTCCTCGCGGTAGTGACCACCGCGGGACTCCTTGCGGGCCAGCGCCGACACGGCCATGACCTCGGCGAGGTCGAGCAGGTTGCCCAGCTCGACGGCCTCCAGGAGGTCGGTGTTGAACCGCTTGCCCTTGTCCTGGATCGCCACGTTCTTGTAGCGCTCGCGCAGCTCGGCGATCTTCTCGACGGCCGTCTTGATCGTCTGCTCGGTGCGGAACACCATGACGTTGGCGTCCATGGTCTCCTGCAGCTCACGCCGCAGCTCCGCCACGCGCTCGTTGCCCGTGGAGGCGCGCAGCCGCTCGATCTGCTCGACGACCAGGGACTCCGGGTTCTCCGGCAGCTCGACGAAGTCGGCCTTCTGGGAGTAGTCGGCGGCCGCGATGCCCGCCCGGCGCCCGAACACGTTGATGTCGAGCAGCGAGTTGGTGCCGAGACGGTTGGCGCCGTGCACGGAGACACAGGCGACCTCACCGGCGGCGTACAGACCCGGGACGACGGTGGTGTTGTCCGCCAGGACCTCACCCTCGACGTTCGTCGGGATGCCGCCCATGGCGTAGTGCGCGGTCGGCTGGATCGGGATCGGGTCCGTGTAGGGCTCGATGCCGAGGTAAGTCCGCGCGAACTCGGTGATGTCCGGGAGCTTGGCGTCGAGCTGCTCCGGCGGGAGGTGGGTGAGGTCGAGGTAGACGTGGTCACCCTCGGGGCCACAGCCGCGGCCCTCACGGATCTCCGTGTAGATCGACCTCGACACCACGTCTCGCGACGCGAGGTCCTTCATCACCGGCGCGTACTTCTCCATGAAGCGCTCGCCGTCCTTGTTGCGGAGGATGCCGCCCTCACCGCGGGCGCCCTCCGTCAGCAGGATGCCCATGCGCCAGATGCCGGTCGGGTGGAACTGGAAGAACTCCATGTCCTCCAGCGGCAGACCCCGGCGGTACACGGCCGCCTGGCCGTCACCGGTCAGGGTGTGCGCGTTGGACGTCACCTTGAAGAACTTGCCGCAGCCGCCGGAGGCGTAGATCACGGCCTTCGCCTGGAAGATGTGGATCTCTCCGGTCGCCAGCTCGTACGCGACGACACCGGCGGACTTCTTGACGCCGTCGACCTCGGTGATCAGCTGGTCCAGGACGTAGAACTCGTTGAAGAACTCCACGCCGTGCTTGACGCAGTTCTGGTACAGCGTCTGGAGGATCATGTGGCCGGTGCGGTCGGCCGCGTAGCAGGAGCGGCGGACCGGGGCCTCGCCGTGGTTCCGGCTGTGACCGCCGAAGCGGCGCTGGTCGATCGTGCCGTTGGGCGTGCGGTTGAACGGCAGGCCCATCTTCTCCAGGTCGAGGACGGAGTCGATGGCCTCCTTCGCCAGGATCTCGGCGGCGTCCTGGTCGACCAGGTAGTCACCGCCCTTGACCGTGTCGAAGGTGTGCCACTCCCAGTTGTCCTCCTCCACGTTGGCGAGCGCGGCGGCCATGCCGCCCTGCGCGGCGCCCGTGTGGGAGCGGGTGGGGTACAGCTTGGTCAGCACGGCGGTACGGCTGCGCTGCGTGGACTCGATGGCCGCGCGCATTCCGGCGCCGCCGGCGCCGACGATGACGGTGTCGTACTTGTGGATCTTCATGATCGGTTGCCTCAGCCCCGTGCCTAGCGGATGTTCGGGTCGAAGGTGAAGATCACCAGCGTGCCCAGCAGGATGGTGAACACCGTGGCGGTGTAGAGCAGGCCCTTCAGCCACAGGCGGGTGTTCGCGCGCTCCGCGTAGTCGTTGATGACCGTGCGCAGGCCGTTGGCGCCGTGCAGCATCGCCAGCCACAGCATCAGCAGGTCCCAGACCTGCCAGAACGGGGACGCCCAGCGGCCCGCGACGAACGCGAAGCCGATCTTGGAGACGCCGCCGTCGAGGACGAGCTGGATGAGCAGGTGGCCGATGACCAGGACGACCAGGACGATCCCGGACAGTCGCATGAAGAGCCACGCGACCATCTCGAAGTTGCCGCGGGTCGTCTTGGGGGTCTTCTTGGTGCGCTTGCGGGGCGGCTCGATGAGCGGGGCCGGGTGCTCGGGGCTGTAGCCCGACAGCTCGCCCGCGCCCTCGACCGGGCCGATACCGGATGCGGTGGTCTCAGTGGTGGACATCTGCCTCAGCTCCCGAAGACTTCACGAGCGGCGTGCCCGAGGACGGGGTACAGGGCCCCGATCATCAGCACGAGCCAGATACCGACGACCGACCAGAGCATCGTCTTCTGGTGACGGGGGCCGTTCGACCAGAAGTCGACGGCGATGACCCGAAGACCGTTCAGCGCGTGGAAGAGGATGGCGGCGACGAGGCCGTACTCCAGCAGCGCGACGATCGGCGTCTTGTACGTGGCCACGACCTTGTCGTAGGCGTCGGGGGACACACGGACGAGAGCGGTGTCCAGCACGTGTACGAACAGGAAGAAGAAGATGAGGACGCCGGTGACTCGATGAGCCACCCAGGACCACATTCCTTCCCGGCCGCGGTACAGCGTTCCAGCCGGCACGGAAGAACCCTCCGGGAGCGGGGATTGGGGCCGGCCGGCTTGCTTGTCGGTCTGACCCGGCCGGGTACGGTCCACCGGCCCCGGCCATGGTAGCGACGTCGTTGCACTTGGCTTAAGCCGGGAGGGTTGGTGTGATCAAACTGGCATACAAAGGTGCACGTAAGGGTGAGTAGCGGGCGGCTTCCGGGGAGGGGGTGCCCTGTGAAGTGCCGGGTGCGGGTGTGGTGTGGCTGGTCGCGCGGTTCCGCGCGCCCCTGAAAGACGCGCAGTTCCCGGCGCCCTTCTTAATGCGGGGCGGGGGTCGGAAAGTTCCCCAGCAGGCGTGCCAGGCGGTGTCGGGCCAGGCGGCGCAGCTCCTCCGCCACCACGACCCGTTCCTCCTCCGGGTCGTTCGCCAGGCGGGTGCGGATGCCCTCCAGGGCCCGGTCGAGGAGTTCGCCGGGGTCGGTGCCGTCCAGGGCGATGACGAAGACATGGCCGAAGCGGGCCTCGTAGGCGGCGTGGGCGGCGTTCAGGGCGGTGTGGGCGATGCCGTAGGTGTCCGGGGGGAGGGCGGGGAGGGTTTCGCCGGCCAGGGCCTCCGCCAGGTCCGTGGCCGTGAGGTCGTACGCGGCCTCGTCGGAGGCGGCCAGGAGGGCGTCGAGGTCGGGGTAGGGGCGGTGGTCGGCGAGGCGGTGGGCCCAGCGGAGGCTGCGGAGGCAGGTGAGCAGGGCCTGGCGGGCGGTCTCGGCGGGCGCGTGGTTGAACCGCTCCAGGGCCGACGGGCTCGGGGTGTGAGCCTGCTCCGGTATGGCGACCTGGCCGGGGAGGTGGGGGAGGCGGTGCGGAGGCAGCGTGGGTCCTCGGCGGTGCGTAGGGGGTGGCGGGTCAGGCTGTGAGAGATGCGCCACCACGTTATCGAGGCGGGTCATGGGCTGTCCGTTCGATGCCCGAAATTCACCCGAACGGGAGAGTTTCGGAAGCTGTGGTGGACGGGTGGGGCGGCTGGACGTCGTAGGTTCGATAAGGGGCTCGGAAGAGAGCCGGGAGAGAGGCGGGGGCAAGTCGCGGGCGAGAGGTGTGTGAGAGGTCGTGAACGGTGACCGGGATCGGGACCGAGGGCGCGGCGTGAACCGTGGTCGGCGCAGGGCACCCCGCAGGAAGACGGCGATCACGTCGAAAGGGTTGCTCCTGGGCACGGGAGTGGTTCTGGCGGGCGGTGCGGTCGCGGTGGCCGTGACCGTGTGGCCGGGCGGTGAGACGCGGACGCCGAGCGGGTCGCAGCCGTCGCCGCCCGGGTCGTCCGTGAGCGCCGCCGAGAGCTCACCCTCCCCGTCGCCCTCGCGCTCGTATCCGCTGTCCCAGAAACCGCGGACCGTCCCGGCCGTACGGCAGCACGAGGCCGCCCGTGGTCCCGGCTGGAAGCCCGCCGACGGCGGGCGGGTCGTCGTACGGAACGCGGCGCTGGCGGACGAGGGGCGGCTGACCGCCGACGAGCTGGGGCTGGCGTACGCGGGGGACTCGGCACCCCGGGACGGGGACGTGGAGCTGGCGCTGACCGGGTCGGACGAGCCGAGGTCGGAGGCGTACACGCTGACGGTGAAGGACCGGCGGGTGCGGATAGCCGCGCCCGCCGAGGCGGGCGTCTTCTACGGGACCCGCACACTGAAACAGGAGGTGCGCGGCGGCGGTACGGCTCCGGAGGGCGTCGTACGGGACGAGCCGGCCAAGCCGCGGCGCGGGTTCATGCTCGACATCGCGCGCAAGCACTTCACGGCGGGCTGGATCGAGGACCGCATCCGTGAGCTGGGCGACCTCAAGTACAACGAGCTCGGTCTGCACTTCTCGGACGACCAGGGCTTCCGGATCGAGTCCACGTCCCACCCCGAGGTGGTGTCGGAGCAGCACCTCACCAAGGCCCAGGTGCGAAAGATCCTGGACCTCGCGAAGAGCCGGCACATCGAGGTCGTCCCGGAGATCGACTCGCCCGGGCATCTGGGGGCCGTGATCGCCGCGAATCCCGCGCTCCAGCTGGTCAACGCGCAGGGTGTCGCCGCCCGCGGGGCCGTGGACATCTCCAAGCCGGCCGCCGCCGAGGTCGTCGACGAACTGCTCGACGAGTACGCCGGCCTCTTCGACGGCGCGTACTGGCATCTCGGCGCCGACGAGTACCGGGCGCTGATGGTGTCGAACCCCGAGGCCTCGTATCCGCAGCTGGCCGCCGCCGCGCGGCAGAAGTACGGCGCCGGCGCGACCGTCGCCGACCTCGCGACCGGGTGGCTGAACGACCGCGCCAAGGTGATGCGCGGGCACGAGCGGACCGTGCGGGCCTGGAACGACGGGATCTTCCGGGGCGGGTCGGTCCAGGCGGACAAGGCGATCCAGGTCGCCTACTGGACCGGCAAGGAGATCGGGGCCCGGCCGCCGGTCGAGTATCTGAGCGCCGGGCGGCAGGTGATCAACTACAACGACGAGTACCTGTACTACGTCCTCGGCGAGCCCAACCAGTTCTTCTACCCGACCGGGCAGCGCATCTACGAGTCCTGGACCCCACGGGTGCTGCGCGGTACGACCGCCGTCCCCGCCCAGTACGACGACCAGATCCTGGGCGGTGTCTTCGCCGTCTGGTGCGACCTGGCGAACCGGCAGACCGAGGCGCAGGTCGCCGCGGGTGTCCGGATGCCGCTGCGGGCGCTGTCGCAGAAGCTCTGGGATCCGGTGAAGCCGGGGATGAGCTGGGCGGAGTTCCGGGACCTGGCGGGGAAGGTGAGCTGAGTTCCCGGGCGGCCGGGAAAACGGGAGCCGGAGACCGAAACGGGTGGACGGGTGGGGCGGGTGAACCGTATGTTCCGCGTGTTCTGATTGCCGAGCGTGAGGGTCTGGGGAGGACCGCGTTCGGCGGGTTCGATTTCACGGGGGCTGGACGATGAACTGTGCGCGCTGCGGGAACTATGCGGCGGCACCCGGCGGTGAGGTGTGCCGGCAGTGCGAGGCGGCTGACCTGCACCCGGCCGCACCGGGGCTTTCGCCCGCGAGCACGGCGCTGCCCATTCAGTCGCCGCACGGTCCCGCCTGGCTGCGGTCGCCGGTGGGGCTCGGCCGGGCGGTGGCCGTCCTGCTGGGTGTGGTCATCGTGACCGACCTGGTCGCGGTGTGGGCGGACCTCGCGGTGCTCGACGTGCTGGGCAGGATGCGGGACGGCGAGGGCGGGCTCGCCCTCGACGCGGAGATCGAGCGGGCCGACCGGTTCTCCGGCCTGGCCGGCAGCGCGCAGATGACCGCCTATCTCGCCACCGTCGTCGTCTTCCTGATCTGGTTCCACCGGGTGCGGGTCAACGCCGAGGTGTTCGAACCGTTCGGGCACCGGAAGAAGCGGGGCTGGGCGATCGCCGGTTGGATCGTGCCGATCGTGAACCTCTGGTTCCCGCGCCGGATCGCCCTCGACAGCTGGGACGCCAGCAGCCCGGGAGGCAGGCCCCGCTCGCACGGGCTCGTCAACGCCTGGTGGACGATGTGGATCATCGGCGGGTTCGCGAGCCAGGCGAGCGTGGCCACCTACCGCCGGGCCGAGACGGCCGAGGACATGCATACGGCCACCGAGCAGGTGCTGTTCGCCGACGCCTTCGAGGTCCCCACCGCCGTGCTCGCCATCCTCTTCGTCCTGGCACTCACGCGGATGCAGGACGACATGGCGCGGAGCGGCCCGCGTGAGCCGGAGCCGGTCGCCGTCTGAGACCGGTAGCCCGGATTGCCCGATTCCGGGCGCGAACTGCCGTGCGGATGTGGTGTATTCCCGGCATGGGGTACTGGGGGTACTACGTCGTGGGCCGGAGCGAGCGGCCGCTCGTGGAGCTGGGCGCGTTGGCCGGGGCGGAGGGCATGGCCCTGCGGGCGACGGCCGCCGAGGGGTGGCAGGTGTGGGAGTACCCGACCGGCGCCGCCGGTGAGGAAGGCGCCGGGGACGTCGGGAACATGAACGCGCTCGCCCTGGAGACGGGGGCGCCCGCGCTGTTCGGGTACGTCATGGGCAGTGACTGCGTGGTCGTGGAGGCCGCCGGGCCGGAGAGCGGGGCGTGGACCACCTGCCTCGCGCGGCGTGCCATGGCCGCGTACCTGGGCGACGGTGAGGGACTCACCGTCGAGGACTACTTCCTCGAACCGCGCGACGCGGCCGAACGGGCCGCCGCCTGGGCGGCGGAGGCGGGGCGGGTCGTCGTCGAGCAGTCGCTGGCCGATGTGTTGGCCTCGGAGCCTGGACCGGCGGACCCCCTGGCTGAAAACATTCTCTTCCGGTTGCTCGACCGGCTCGGGGTCGTCCCTCTGTGACACTCCCGTGTCGTCGCACGCAGTAAGGGGAAGTGTGGGCTCCGTATATCCGGGGCGTGGTCGAGCGGGATCTAGGGGAGGCGTGATGAGCCTGGTGGAGCTGATCGTCCAGGCCGACGAACGCGGTCTGGCGGCAAGCGGGTTGGCTTGTTTGGACCGCTGCGTACCGCTTCTCGGAGGCGACGACGAGGTGCTGCGTCCGCTGTGGGCGGGGCTGGTGGACGACGGGGCGGGGTGGGGGGAGAAGGTGGCGAAGGTACGCGGTGAGTTGGGGGCCGCGGCTTCGTCGTCCTCCGGCGAGGAGGAAGAGGTCGTCCTGCTCGCCCGCCGGATGCTCGACGCGGTTCCTACGGAGCGGTCCGGTGACGGGCTGCGGGAGTGGGCCGACGTGTGTTCCGTCTCGGCCCTGCGGATCCATCAGTTGCTCGACCCGTTGGACCGCGGTGGTGAGGACTCCGTGGCGGCCTGTCGTGCGGGCCGTACCGAGGGCGCCTCCCATCTCGTCGCCGCCGAACTGCGTCGTCAGGTCGTGGTGTTGGAGCTGCTCGCGCAGCACGGTGCGGCGGGGGTCCGGCAGGCGCTCGGTGTGTCCACGGAGGGGCGACGGGTGTTGCGGGCGGTCGTGTCGCGGCGGGCGCGTGGGGCTCGGCGCTGAGCGCGGGCGGTAAACCCCGCTTTCTGAGCGGGTCCTGTGGGTGTCCTGGGGCGGGGTGTGGTGGTCCTGCACCGGTGTCGCGCACGCGCCGAAATCGCGAAACGTCTCGTGGGGGTCGGGCGCTTCTCCGAGTGTGAGCGCACAGCAGACATTCAGTTCGGTCAGCACGTCCCGTACGACCGGAACCGCGTCCGGTACCGAGTCCCGTGCCGCGTCCGGTGCTTTCGGGAGCTTCGGGAACCGGTCCGGGAGTGCGGCGAAGCCCGTTCGGTGGGCGGCCGACGCGGTGGCGATGATGCGGGAGGGGGCGCGGGTGCGCCTCGACTACTCCACGCAGAGTCTGTGGCGGGTGGACCGGATGATCGAGGAGATACGGCGGGAGGGGGCGCCGTACGCCGCGGTGGAGGGTGTCTTGCGGGGGTTCGGGGCGTACGGGGGTGAGGTCGTCGTGCGGTGGGCCGGAGGTGAGTGGGTCGAGTCGGGCGGGGGGTACTGGGTGCGGGCCGGGGACGGGCGCTTCTGGGATCCCTTCGACGAGGCTCGGCGGTGTTTTGTGAGTGACGGGTCGCTGCGGTTGCTGTGCCGCGATGCGATGGCCTCCGGGTGAGGCCTGGCTTTTTCTCGCCCCCGCCGCCCTACCCGTCCCTCCCCCACTCTCGGCTTCGCTCGAGCGGGAGGTGCCCCCACCAAGGGCTGCGCCCCTTCGACCCCCAGCCGCGGGTCCGGTGGGGGCTGGTCGCGCAGTTCCCCGCGCCCCTGAACAGCAGGGGCTGCGCCCCGTGCTGTTCAGGGGCGCGAGCAACCACAACACCACCCGTACCCGCCGGCGCACCGAACCTCCTCTACGGGGTCAGGAGTTGGCCCAGGCGGGCGCCCGTGGGTGTGGCCAGTTGGGGGAGGCCGTAGTACGACGACCTCGTCGGGGCCGGGGTGCCGTTCGGGGACGGGACGTACAGGATCGTGCCGTTGCCCGTGTCCTCGCCCTCCGTGCCGGTGAGGAGGTCGGCGTGGCCGTCGCCCGTGACGTCGGTGAGGGAGGCGGCGGAGCCGAACCTGTCGTCCGTCTCGGTGGAGCCGGGCACGTCGGGGGCGTCCTGGGAGAGGGCGAGGGAGCCGGTGCCGGTCAGCCCGGAGGCCGTGCCCTTGAGGAGCCATACCGAGCCCGCGTTGGCCCGGTTCCTCCCGGCACGGGTGATGTCCTCGTTGGGCGCGCCGGTGAGGACGTCGGCGTGGCCGTCTCCGTCGACATCGCCGACGGAGACGGAGGAACCGAAGCCGTCGGACGTCTCCGACGCGCCCTCGACGTTGGCCGAGGCCTGGTGGACCGTCGTCATGCCGGTGGTGGTGAAGCCGGTGGACGTGCCGGGGACCAGGGTGACCTGGCCGCCCGCGTTGCCGCCGGACTCGGAGGCGTACGGCTGGCCGATGACGATGTCGTCGTAGCCGTTGCCGTTGACGTCGCCCGCGGCGATGGACCGGCCGCCCTTGACGGTCAGCGTCGCGACCTTCGTCAGCCCCAGCGACCTGGAGCCCTTGAACCAGGTCACCTTGCCCACGCCGGAGGCGTCACGGTAGTTGAGGGCCACGTCCGCGTAGCCGTCCCGGTTGAAGTCGCCGGTCGCGGCGTCCGCGTACGCCAGCGTGCCCGTCGCGGTGGTGAGGTCACCGGCGACCTCGTGGCCGTCGTCGAAACGGGCCGCCCAGTTCCCGCCCGTACCGGTGGCCGCGGTGAACACGTCCGCCCTGCCGTCGGCGTTGAAGTCCCCGACCGCCACCGTCGCGCCGAACCGCGCCCCGCTCGGCTCGTAGTCGTCGCCGAGGGCCATCGTGTCGGCGCCGGCGGTGAACGAGGGCCCGTAGAGGATCGTCACCGCGCCCCGGTCCGCGTGCCCGGTCGTGTCGTCCTCGCCGGGCGCGCCGACCGCGAGGTCCGCGTAACCGTCGCCGTCGATGTCGCCCCACGCGGTGGCCGCGCCCCACTCGTCGCCGGACTCGGCGGCGCCCGGCACACCCGTGCTCGCCTGGTCGAGGCGCAGCCTGGACGCGGAGACGGGACCGTTCGCACCGCCCGGGACCAGGGTGATCGAGCCGCTGCCGGTCCGGTGCGTCGGTGCCACGAGGTCGCTGACGCCGTCGCCGGTGTGGTCGGCGGTCGGGATCGCGGAGCTACGACCGGGGGAGGCGGCGTAGCGGCGTATCTCGGGGAGTTTCGTGTAGAGGTTCGCGCCCGGGGACGTGGTGGTCGCCGCGTCCCGGCCGCCGGAGATCACGTCCAGCTCGGCCGACTCGCCCCGCGCGTACACGCCGGTGTCCTCGGCCGCGGTCAGCGTCACCTTCCCGGTCGGGTCACCGGCGTACTGGCCGAGCTTCCACGCCGCCAGCCGCGCCACGGACTCCACGGCCGCCCGGCTCGCCCTGCCGCCGCTCTGGAAGTCGCCGAGGACGGCGATGCCCGTCGAGTCCCCGTCGAAGCCGGGGGTGTGCTCGCCGCGCACCGACAGGTTCGTGCCGCCGGCCCGGCCTTCGTACACCCGACCGCACTTGTCCACCACGAAGTTGGGGCCGAGGTCGCCCCGGCCGGCCGTCCGGATGTCGTACGCCATGAGCGCGCGGATCAGGGAGGGGGACTCGGCGCAGCTGTAGGAGTTGGTGCCGCCCGTGTGCTGGACGAACACCGCGCTGATCCTGTCGACGTACTCGGCCGTACCTGTCACGGTCGATTCGTCGGCGCCCCAACGGGCCCGGCTGACGATCGGCGGGCGCGTGACCGTCGAGGCGAGGGGGGTGGGCACGTCGTCGGCGACGAACGCGGCATTGCTCATACCGCCGTCGGCCGGCATCCGGTCCCCCGACTCCTCCGCCGTCACCCCGGGATCGACCAGACTGATCTCAAGTTCCTTCGGCAGCGCGGTGCTTGGGGACCCGTCGGCCGCCACGACGCGGGCCTCCACGCCGTCGCTGGGGCCGACCCAGAGGGGCTCGGAGGCGCCGCGTGCGGCCCCGGCGGTGCGGGCGGTGGCCGGGGTGGCGAGCGTGCGCCAGTCGGTCCACTCGCCGGTGGCGGCGCTGCGCGTGCGTATCCGGGCGGTGCCGTCGAGCGGGGCGTCGGAGCCGGCCCAGGAGAGGCCGAGGAGCGAGAAGGGCTCGGTGGTGGTGCGCGCGAGGGCGCGTCGGCCGCCGTCGGCGCCGGTGAGCTTCAGGTCGTGCACCTCGGAGGAGCGCTCGGCCCGCGCGTCGAACGTGCTCCTGGCGGCGTCGGGCCCGGCCACGGCGTACGACACCACGCCCGCGCCACCGGCCACGACGGTGCCGAGCGTCAGCCACGCCCTGCGCTTCAGGCTCAGCGGCTCGTACACATGGTTCCTGCGGCGACTCAAATTCCCCACCCCTGGATGAACAGCGCGAAGACCCCACCCGGCACATGGGTGGCCATCTATTCAGCACACAGGCCGCCGTGAACATCGTCATCGGAGGGCGCTCGTGTGGCCCATGTCACGGGGGAGGCCGGTAATTCCCCTTCCGGGTGATCTTGGGGGCCGGTGCTGGACGCCCTGTGACACTTCCGGGAGGTCCGACGCAGATGAGCGTGGGGGCTTGGCGGCGGCCGGGACGGCCCCCGAGAAGCGATCCCGGCACTGACGTGGCACTGTCTCGGACAGCTTGGGGCCAGGGAGGGGAACCTCGGCGCGTGCAGCCGTACGACGGGGAACTGGGCGCGGCCGTAGCGCGGGCCCAGGACGGGGACGAGGCCGCGTTCGCGGTGGCGTACCGGCTCGTGCAGCCCGGGCTGCTGGGGTATCTGCGCGGCATCGTCGGGGACGACGCGGAGGACGTCGCATCGGACGCCTGGCTGGAGATCGCGCGGGACCTCGGACGGTTCAAGGGCGACGGGGCCGGCTTCCGGGGCTGGACCGCGACCATCGCCCGGCACCGGGCCCTGGACCATCTGCGGCGCCAGAAGGTCCGGCCCCGGGCGACCGCGCTGGAGAACGACCTGCTGGAACTGCCGGGCACCCACAGCACCCATGACCAGGCCCTGGAGTCCCTCTCCACCGAACAGGCCCTCGCGCTGGTCGCGCGCCTGCCCCGCGACCAGGCCGAGGCCGTCCTGCTGCGCGTGGTCGTCGGCCTCGACGGCCCCGCCGCGGCCCGCGTCCTCGGCAAGCGCCCCGGCGCGGTCCGTACGGCCACCCACCGCGGCCTGAAGCGCCTCGCCCAGCTCCTGCGGACCGAGGGTGTGACGGATGACGGCCCCCAGACGCTGGGGGAGTCGAGATGACCGACAGCGGCGACAGCGGCGACGGCGGCATAGGCAGGTACAGCGCCGACGGCCGGCGCGGCCTCGGCCGTGAGGGTGGCAGCGGTGGGGGCCATCGCGGCCGTGACAGCAACAGGAAGTACGGCGACGACAAGGAAGGGCGCGAGATGCCGTCGGGCGGGACGGAGTCGGACATGGACGAAGGGCGCGACAGCGGGAGGCGGAACGATCACCGCCGGTCCGCGGGCGACGCCTTCGCCGATGACCGTGCTTCCGGCGACCGTGCCGCCCCCACGCCCGGCCCCTTCACCCTCGGCGCCCCTTCCCTCGACGCCCTCCTCGCCTCCGCCGTGCGCGGTGGGACCGAGGTCGGTAGTGACGGGGAGGCGCGGGCGGTGGCTGCCTTTCTGGCGGTGCGGGAGAGAGGGGTGCGTACCGCGCGCACCCGGCGCCGGGATGACTGGCGGCCGAACGCCCGGCGCCGCGTCCAGCTCTCGATACGCACCACCCTGGCCGTACTCCTGGCCAGCCTGACCCTCGGCGGAGTCGCCTTCGCGGCGATCGGCTCGGCCGCGCGCCACCACGAGGGCGCCGGCGCGGGCCTCGGCGACCAGGACCGGCGTACCCGGACGACGGAAAGCGCCCCCACCCGGCCCGGCCCCTCGGACGCCCCGCGCGCGAACCCCTCCACCACCGACCGGCCCGCCCCCGCCCAGGACACCGAGGCCCACTGCCGCGCGTACGAGAAGAAGACCGAGGGACGCGGCAACGCCCTGGACTCCACCGCCTGGCGTCGGCTCACGGAGGCGGCCGGCGGCACGGCGGACGCGGATGTCCAGGCGTACTGCGCCGAGCGACTCGACGCCACCGGGAAGCGGCAGAAGGGCAGGGAGCGCGCCACCCCTGAGCCGGAGAAGACCGACCGGCCGACCAACGGCGTAGGCGGTGGCGACGGCAATGGCCTCGGTAGCGGCGACGGCAAGGGCGACGGCGACGGCGACAGGCCGGAGGGCGCCACCGGACGCGGAGAGCCGAACACATCGGGTGAGTCGGGGGAGTCAAGGGGGCCGAACGAGCCGAGTCGGCCGGGCGCGTCCGGGGCCCGGTCGGGGCAGGCGGGCAAGACCCGGGAAGCGAAGTAGGGCTCGGGAACGAAGCAGGGCCCGGGAACGAAGTGAGGCCGGCGTGCTCGCAAGACCCCCGTACTCGCAAGACACCCGGCCGACTCCGCCGATGGCAACGGTCGGGGCCGCCACCCCCCACAGGAGAGGCCCCGACCGTCGCGCGGCACGGGCCGCGCGGCGACCCGTACTCCCTACAGCGCCGAGCCCGCGCTTTCTGTCACACCTCGCCGCATCACGAGTTAGTTGCATGTTCTATGGACATGGACGGTCAGCGGTTTCAGGCCGTAACGTGCCTTTCGCGCCGGATCGCGGATGGCGGGAGACCACTGCAACCATCCAGCGGTCCTGAGACCGCAACCATTGATCGAGGAACCACGACGGCGAGAAACCGGTCCGCGAGAGCGGCGCCGGTTTAGGCGCAAAGAGGGGCGCGCGTAGGTGCTGGGGGACGACGCGGAGCTGACCGCCGCGGTGCTTGCGGCACAGGACGGGGACGAGACCGCGTTCCGGACTGTGTACCGCTCGGTGCACCCACGGCTGCTCGGGTACGTGCGGACGCTGGTCGGCGATCCGGACGCGGAGGACGTCACCTCCGAGGCCTGGCTCCAGATAGCCCGTGACCTGGAGCGGTTCAGCGGAGACGCGGACCGGTTCCGCGGCTGGGCTGCCCGGATCGCCCGCAACCGCGCCCTCGACCACATACGCATGCGGGGCCGTCGGCCCGCGATAGGCGGCGACGAGACCGAGCTGACCAGCAAGGCCGCCGAGTCCGACACGGCCGGCGAGGCCATGGAGGCCCTGGCGACCGATCAGGCACTGTCGCTCATCGCCCAACTGCCGCAGGACCAGGCGGAGGCGGTGGTCCTGCGCGTCGTGGTCGGACTCGACGCGAAGACCGCCGCGCAGACGCTGGGCAAGCGCGCCGGAGCCGTACGAACGGCCGCGCACCGGGGGCTGAAGCGGCTCGCCGAACTGATCGGGGAGAATCCGGAGACGGCTTCGGAGGCCGAACCGGAATCCGGTGACCCACTGGACGCCGTACCCCCACCGAGAGAACCGCGTGCCCGCGCGGCCACGTCCGCCGGTGTGACGCATACGCGTTCGCGGACGCAGAAGGATGTGTGATGGCCGACGAGCAGTACAGGTGGCTGAACCGCGATGCCGCGGAGCGGCTGCTGCGTGGGGAGCCGCTCGAAGCCGTCGACGCCGACACCCGGGCCTGTGCCGACCGGCTCGCCGAGGCACTCGGTGCCCTGGCCGCCGAGGCCGCGCCGGTGTCCCCTGAGTGTGCCGAACTCCCGGGCGAAGAAGCGGCGTTGGCTGCCTTCCGTACGGCCCGTACGTCCCGTACCGCCCGCTCCGCAGAGAACGCGAAGAGCCCGAAGGACGCCAGGAGCGCCAGGAGCGCCGGGAACGCCGAGGCGGCGGAACCCGGCCGCGGCAGTCGTCCGCACAGCATCACGGCCTCCGCCGCGGACGCCGGGCTCGTGCGCCTCGGCCGTCCCACGCCGTCCGTGCCGTCCGCGTCGGACGGCCGTCGGGCCCGCTGGGGCAGGCCGGTGCGGTTCGGGCTGGTCGCGGCGCTGACCGCCGGCATGCTTGGCGGTGTCACGCTCACAGTCGGCGGCGGCGCGCTGGGCGCGTTCCGCGACGACGAACCGAAGCCCTCCACCTCCGCCGGGCAGACGCCGGACCGGCCGCTGCTGTCGCCGTCGCCGAACGCCGAGCGCGGTGACGGCGGGCGGGGGGCATGGGGCGACGCGACGCCCGAGGCGTCTCCGGACGACTCCTCGAAGGGCGACGCCCCCTCCGGTGACGGCACCGGCGGCGCGGACGAGAAGGGACAGCCCGGTGACACCGGGCAGGACGAGGGCACCCAGGAGTGGTGGAACGGCGTGCTCTCCGCCTGCCGTGACGTCCGTGACGGCAAGGACCTCGACCCGGACCGACGGCGCGGCCTGGAGGGCGCGGCGGGCGGCAAGGGCGAGGGACATCTGAAGCGGTACTGCGCAGGCCTCCTCGACGGTGACAACCCCGGCAAGGCCAAGCGCCCCGGAACGGGGGCGGGCAACGGGACCGGCACGTCCGACTCCGGCGACTCCACCGGTCCCTCCGGCGGCCGGGCCAAGGACACGCGGTCCGGCAACGACTCCGACGAGGACGACGACTCGGACCGCGGCTGGGGCCGCAGCGGAGACGGCAACGGCAAGGGCCACGGAAACGGCCGCTGGAACGGCAAGAACGAGAGCGGCAACCACAAAGGCGACAAGGGCGGCCATCACCAAGGCGGCAAAGGCGGCAAAGGTGATAAGGGCGGCAAGGGTATCGGTGGCGGTGGCCACCGCGGTCAGATCGCGGCCGTGACCCCGGTCGTCGCCGGCGCCGACGGCCCGGACGTCTCTCCCGTCTCAGAGCCCCCGCTGTCCCGCGCGCTCTGACCGCGCTCGCGGCCGGTGCTCACCCACCCGTCCTGACCGGTGCTCCGCACCCACTCTGACCTGCGCTTTCCTGTCCGGCACGAATTCTTTCGCGGGACGGGTAACACTTTCGGCCGTCTGGGCGCAGTAATGAGTGAGCCGACTGGTCATCGGCCGTCGCACAGAGCCGGGGTTCCCCCCGTACCTACGGCTTGTGCACCTCGGCGCGGGCGGGACACGTTCCCCCGGTCCCGCCCGCGCCCCATACCCCCCGTGGTCCCCGTGACCCCGTACTCCTCCTGACGCGCCGGACCCCCTCCCCGCTATGCGTCACGTGACGCACGTCACTCCACTTGCCTGTCCGGTGAGCCCGGCGGGTGATCCGTCCGGGGTCCCGTCACCAGTACACGACGACCTTGTCGCCATTTCTGACCTGCGCGAACAGCTGTGCGATCTTCGCCTCGTCCCGGACGTTGACGCAGCCGTGTGAGGCCCCGTAGTAGCCGCGGGCCGCGAAGTCCGACGAGAAGTGGACCGCCTGGCCGCCGCTGAAGAACATCGCGTACGGCATGGGGGTGTCGTACAGGGTCGACCAGTGGTCGCGGGACTTGAAGTAGACGTGGAACAGGCCCTCGCGTGTCGGTGTGTACTGCGAGCCGAACCGCACCTCGACCGTCGACAGCGTCCTGCCGTCCACCATCCAGCGCAGCGTGCGGCTCGTCTTGCTGATGCACAGCACCCGGCCCGTCAGGCAGCGTGGGTCCGGCGACGCGGCCGGCTGCCCGCCGTACGCGTACAGGTCCCACTTGCCGGGCTCCCGCGTCATCGTCAGCAGCCGCGCCCAGGTGACGCTGTCCGTCTTGCCGGTCCGCGGCAGCCCCCGCTTGCCCTGGAAGCCCTTGACCGCCCGGACCGTCAGATCGTCGTACGTCCCCGTGGGCCCGGCGAAGAGCCAGGCGACCTGCCGCAGCCGCGCCTGCAACTCGCGTACGTCCAGCCCTTCGTCGCCCTCGGCCCAGAGAACCGGAGCGGGGGTGGGAGGGGGCGTGGGGGAGGGCGGCGCGGTCGTCGCGGACTTCTCGCGCCCCCTCTTGCCGTCGCCGTCGCCGTCCCCGCGATCCCCGCTGTCCTCATCGGCCCCACCGGCCTCGCCGTCGTCGGCCTTGTCGCCGTCGTCGTCCTGCTTCGGGTCGCCGCTCGGTGTGGCGGTCACGTCGATGCGCACGGGCTGGCGCTGGCCGCCGTGCACCTCGACCCCCTGGGCCGTGCAGGCGCCGGCCACGACGAGTGCCGCGAGCGCGGCCACCGATCTCCGCATGTCCTTGGTACGCAATCAGGGCCCCCGTCGTCTCATGATCCGCCGTCCGGTCGCTCTCCCGGAGAGGTTTCCCGGACGTGACCCGTCACGAACAAATGTGACCTGTCGCGCACAAAGGGGCATGGTTGTGAGCAAGGTCCCAGCACGGAGCACTCCATTGGACGCACGGCCGCCGCTAGATTCCGTCGCGAGGCCGGAGTACTGGCGAGTAACAAGCAGGCGATCGACCAACCTAGCAGCACGGAGGGCACACACCATGGCGCGCGAGTCGGAGTCCGGACTGCCCATCGAGCCGGTGTACGGGCCGGAGGCGCTGGAGGGCTGGGACCCGGCCGAGAAGCTGGGCGAGCCCGGCGGGTACCCCTTCACCCGGGGCGTGTACTCGTCGATGTACACCGGCCGCCCCTGGACCATGCGCCAGTACGCCGGCTTCGGTACGGCGGTGGAGTCCAACGCCCGCTACAAGCAGCTCATCGCCAACGGCACGACGGGGCTGTCGGTCGCCTTCGACCTGCCCACCCAGATGGGCCACGACTCCGACGCCCCGATCGCCCACGGCGAGGTCGGCAAGGTGGGCGTCGCGATCGACTCCGTCGACGACATGCGGGTGCTGTTCGACGGCATCCCGCTGGACAAGGTCTCGACGTCGATGACGATCAACGCCCCCGCCGCGCTGCTGCTCCTGCTGTACCAACTGGTGGCCGAGGAGCAGGGCGTCAGCGCGGACGAGCTGACGGGCACGATCCAGAACGACGTGCTGAAGGAGTACATCGCACGCGGGACGTACATCTTCCCGCCCAAGCCGTCCCTCCGCCTCATCGCCGACATCTTCAAGTACTGCAAGGCCGAGATCCCGAAGTGGAACACCATCTCGATCTCCGGCTACCACATGGCCGAGGCGGGCGCCTCCCCCGCGCAGGAGATCGCGTTCACCCTCGCGGACGGTATCGAGTACGTCCGTACGGCGGTCGCGGCGGGCATGGACGTCGACGACTTCGCCCCCCGTCTGTCCTTCTTCTTCGTCGCCCGTACGACGATCCTGGAGGAGGTGGCCAAGTTCCGTGCGGCGCGCAGGATCTGGGCCCGGGTGATGAGGGACGAGTTCGGCGCGAGGAACCCCAAGTCCCTGATGCTGCGCTTCCACACCCAGACGGCCGGGGTCCAGCTGACCGCCCAGCAGCCCGAGGTGAACCTGGTCCGGGTCGCCGTTCAGGGCCTGGCGGCGGTGCTGGGCGGCACTCAGTCCCTGCACACCAACTCCTTCGACGAGGCGATCGCCCTGCCGACCGACAAGAGCGCGCGCCTCGCCCTCCGTACGCAGCAGGTGCTGGCCTACGAGACGGACGTGACGGCGACGGTCGACCCCTTCGCGGGCTCCTACGTCGTCGAGAAGATGACCGACGACGTGGAGGCGGCGGCCGTCGAGCTGATGCGGAAGGTCGAGGACCTGGGCGGCGCCGTCTCCGCCATCGAACACGGCTTCCAGAAGAACGAGATCGAACACTCCGCCTACCGCATCGCCCAGGAGACCGACTCCGGCGAGCGCGTCGTGGTCGGCGTCAACCGCTTCCAGCTCGACGAGGAGGAGCCGTACGAGCCGCTCCGCGTGGACCCGGCGATCGAGGCCCAGCAGGCGGAGCGGCTGGCCGCGCTCCGCGCCGGACGCGACCAGCCGGCGGTGGACTCGGCCCTGGCCGCCCTGAAGAAGGCCGCCGAGGGAGAGGGCAACGTCCTCTACCCGATGCGCGACGCCCTGAAGGCCCGCGCGACGGTGGGCGAGGTGTGCGACGCGCTGCGGGAGGTCTGGGGGACGTACGTCCCCAGTGACGCTTTCTGACCGGCGGCGACGCGTTCTGACCAGCGGCGACGCTTTCTGCCTGACCTGCCGGAATGTCCTACCCCCGTGCGACACTCCTTCTCATGTTCGGTGTCATCGACCTTCCCACCTATCTGGCAGGCCTCGTCCTGATCGTCCTCCTGCCCGGCCCCAACTCGCTCTACGTGCTGTCCGTGGCCGCCCGCCGCGGAATACGGACCGGGTACCGGGCCGCCGCCGGGGTGTGGTGCGGGGACACCGTCCTGATGACCCTGTCGGCGGCGGGGGTGGCCTCGCTGTTGCAGGCGAACGCCGTGCTGTTCGGCATCGTGAAGTACGCCGGGGCGGGGTATCTGTCGTGGCTGGCCGTGGGCATGCTGCGGGCCGCGTGGGCGATGTGGCGGAGTCGGCGTGAGCGGGTCGCGCAGGAGCCGGGGGGCGAGGTCGCCGAGGGGGAGCGGCCGTTCCGCCGGGCGTTGGTGATCAGTCTGCTGAACCCGAAGGCGATCCTTTTCTTCGTCGCCTTCTTCGTGCAGTTCGTGGACCCGGCGTACGCCTACCCGGCCCTCTCCTTCGTCGTGCTCGGCGCCTTCGCCCAGCTCGCCAGTTTCCTCTACCTGAGCGCGCTGATATTCAGCGGCACCAGGCTGGCCGCCACCTTCCGCCGCCGGAAGCGGCTGTCGGCGGGGGCCACCTCGGCGGCGGGGGCGCTGTTCCTGGGGTTCGCGGTGAAGCTGTCGCTGGCCAGCGGCGCGTAGGCGCTTCTGAGGGGGTGCGGCCCCTTCAGAAGCTCCCGTCGCCGGTCTCGCCCGGCGTCACGTCACTGCTCGCGGGCCTCTTCGCCCGACGTCACCTGCCCACGGGCTTCTTTCCCGCCCGCGCCTTCCTGATCGCCCTCGTCACCACGGGCGGCAGCAGGTCGATGGCCAGCTTGCGGGCGCCGCTCTGCGGGGGCCGTGCCGGGCGGGGGCGGGCCTGGGGCTTGGGGGCCTCCGGGGGCGGGGTCGGGGCAGGGGGCTCCGGCTCGGTCCAGTGGCGGGACTTCGGGAAGGCGGGGGCCTTCATGCCCTTGGACTTGAGGCGGATGATGCGGTGGCCGGCGGCCTGCTGGTTGCTGAGGTGGCAGTCGTCGCGTTCGGCGATCATCGACAGGAGGGCGTCCTGGATGGGCTCGGGGTCGTCCCAGGTGCCGTAGAGCTTCTGGGTGCTGATGCAGATGGGGTTGAGACCGCGGTTGAGGACGGCCTCCCACGCGGCGATGGAGACACCCGGGGTGTGCTCCGAGCGGAAGTCGTCGAGGACGACGATGCCGCCGGGCAGGAGTATGTCGCGGGCGGCGGTGATGTCGCCCTGGACATGCTCGTAGAGGTGGGACGCGTCGATGTGCACGAAGCGGCAGGAGCGCGGCTTGACCTCGCCGGGGACGATCGAACTGGGGCCCTGCAGGACGCGGGGCAGCTCGTCGTGGAAGGAGAGGTAGTTCGCCTCGAAGGCCTGCCGGGTGAGCGTGCTGCGATACGACTTGGCGGCCTCCGCCGCGTTGGCGTCGTCCGGCGCGTCGCTCTCGAAGAGGTCGCAGACCGTGTAGGCCTCGCCCTCCTGGAGATGCCGGCCGAGGAAGATGGCGCTCTTGCCCATGTAGACGCCGACCTCCAAGAGGTCGCCCCTCTCGCCCGCCTTCTCCTGTCGGTTCAGGAACCAGTCGAAGAGCAGTTGGTCGAGCACCGGGAACCAGCCGGGTACGTCGTCGAGCTCGCTGGGTAGCCGGATCGTGCCTTGTTCAGAGGTCATGAGGACAGAAGACTCTCTCGCGTCGACGAGGCGAACGGGCGAACGGGCCTGGAACCTATGAGATGGCTTTGGCCCGGTCAAGGATGATGCCAAGCCTCTCCGGGGAAGCGTTTTCGAATCCTGGAGACGGGTGAACAGTCAGCCAATTCCGCGTCCACCGACGTTCAACTTGCGTTTCCCTCACGGAACTTGGCGCCCCTGGAGCGCCTTGCGCAGCAGCGGTTGCAGCGGCCGTTCGACCCACAGGTGCAGCAGCCAGGCGAGCGTCAGCATCAGGGCCACGGTGAGCGCGAGGGTGAGGGAGGACGGGATGTCGAGGCCCTGGTGCAGCGCCTCGACCACCGGCCAGCCCAGATGCTCGTGCACGAGGTAGAAGGGGTAGGTCAGAGCGCCCGCGGTGGTCAGCCAGGGCCAGTCGATC
Organism: Streptomyces sp. NPDC002787; assembly: GCF_053592095.1. Classification (NCBI taxonomy): domain Bacteria; kingdom Bacillati; phylum Actinomycetota; class Actinomycetes; order Kitasatosporales; family Streptomycetaceae; genus Streptomyces; species Streptomyces sp. NPDC002787. The sequence goes on from NZ_JBSFVC010000005.1 coordinate 361,687, forward strand.
CGGTCCAGGAGCCCGAGGGCGACGGCACCCACGGCCACGAAGCCGACGGTGACGGCGAGAATGATGGCGAGCTGGGGCCGGTAGGAGAAGAAGTCGGCGTTCGGGGCGTGCCAGATGTGCTCGACCGTCTGGTACTGGCTCAGCAGCAGGCTGAAGACCACGATCAGCCAGGCCGTGGTGTCACGCCGGTCCCGGTGGACGAGGTAGAGGCCCATGCCGCCGATGAACAGGGGGGCGTACTCCGGCATCAGGATCAGGTCCAGGAGCGGTTCCTTCGCGCCCTGGGCCAGGACCGAGGCCAGGGTCCAGCCGCCGCAGAACCAGATCACCCGTCGGCGGGTGACTCCGGGCAGGACCACGCACAGCGCGAACAGGACGTAGAAGCGGACCTCCGCCCACAGGGTCCAGCACACTCCGAGCACACGGTCCGCGCCGAGCGGCATCTGGAGCATGGTCAGGTTCACCAGGAACTCGCTGGCCGACACCCGCGCGAAGGCGATGCCCGGGAGGGCGAACACCGCCGCGACCAGGATCACCGCGGCCCAGTACGCCGGGAACAGCCGGGCCGCCCGCGAGGCGAAGAACGACTGGACCGAGCGCCCCCAGCCGCTGGCACAGATGACGAACCCGCTGATCACGAAGAAGGCCTGGACACCCGCCCAGCCGTAGGCGAACCAGGTGTGGGCGGTCGGGAACTGCACGGCGGGCGAGGCCCCCCAGGCCTTGCCGATCTCGCCGTCGCGGCCTCCGTAGTGGTAGGCCGCGACGGCCAGAGCGGCGAGCAACCGCAGCCCGTCCAGCGCGTACAACCGAGGCTTGGGCTGAGCGCCCCCAGAGGGGCGCGGGGCTGTGACATGTGCGGCTCCGCCGCGTGGGCGCGCCCCGTCCCCACTCACCCGCGGCCGAGACTCAATCCTGTCGTCACTCTTGGTCGAAGACGTCACCCGGGGCTCACCCCAAAGTGGCTCGCTTGAGGGACCGGGCCCGTCGCGCGACTCTTCGTACGGTCGCGTTGCGCGGGATGAAGGCGAGCTGGACGGGGATACCGCCGGGCAACCCCAGCGAGGTGAGCCGACGGCGCTTGAAGTACCGCAGGGTGTGCGGGCTCAGATGCTTCGTCAGATACGCCTCGGCCTCCCCGCGCAGCGACGGGTAGATCTTCGACTGCATCGCGAAACCGACCGCCCGGACCAGGGCGTTGAGGTCCGCCACCTTCGTGCCCGGCTTCTGCGAGGTGACCGCCGCCCGGTCGCTCAGCTCCGGCAGCAGCGCGTCCACGATGGTGACGGGCACCCGGTTGCTGTTCTCGTACGGGGCGAGCCGGTCCAGCAGGGTGCCGGTGCCGACACGGGCGACCGGGAGCCCGTACAGCGCGGAGGCGGTGAGCAGGGCGGTGGAGAAGCAGCCGACGACGAGCGCCGGACGCATCCGCTGGTAGAGCACCTCGGCGAGGACCGGCGTGTCCAGGACGGTCAGCTCGGCGCCGAGCCGCTCCGCCTCCTTCTCCAGACCGCGCGACCAGCGGGCCGGGGCGCTGGGGTGCGGCTTGAAGACGACCTTGGTGTGGCCGAGCGCCACCGCGCCCTTCAGCATCCGTACGTGGAGGTCTTCCTCCTCCTCGGCGGTGAGGATGCCGAGCGCGGAGAGGTACTGGCCGAGCAGCAGCGCCGGTTCCTCGATCGCGGGCAACTCGTCACCGGTGTCGACCAGTTCGGCCAGCACCTTCACGAAGGCGTCCGTCGGCACGATCTCCGCCTCGACCCCGAACTCGGTGAGCAGCAGGGGCGTCAGGTCCGGTACGAGGTCCAGGTGGAGCAGACGGTCGATGCGGGTGCCGACCAGCGGGTCGATCTTGTTGCGGGTGGGGCCGTAGCTCATCAGGCCGTCCGCGTACACGGTCACCGGGGCGCCCGTGAAGATCTGGGTGAAGCCGAGCGCCGGGTGGACCTGGATGGACTCCACGGCCAGCTCGACGTCGTCGTCGCCGAGCCCCCACAGCAGCCGCAGATGCCGCTCCCACAGCGGTACGTCGTCCATGCGCGGGGACCAGCCGCCCGGGTGGAAGGGGGAGATGGTCTCGTTCCAGGAGATCACGTCGTCGAAGCGGCCGCGCAGCCGCTCGAAGCCGGGCATCTCGTCGAGGGAGGGTGCCGTCTCGGGCGTCGCCGCGTTGTTGGAGATCAGCAGGATGCGCCGGGAGGCGGGGCGGAAGCACTCGGTGTCCAGGGCGGCGGCCAGCGTGGCCGTGCCGTACAGCGTGGACGCCATGAAGATCTGCGTGGTCACGCGGCGACCCCCGTCGTGGCGGGACGGCGACGCAGCCGGCGCAGCCGGGTGGCGCGCTGGACGTCCATGGAGTCGAGGGCCTCGTCGAGCACGTCCTGCGGCATTCGGCGCAACGCCACCGCGCTCATCGACTTCAGTTTCCGTGCCACCGCCGGCTCGAACCTTTCGATGGATCCCAGATGATGGGAGATGATCGCGCAATAGGTGCGCACGGCCTTGGGGAGCAGTCGGTCGGCGTCCCGGTCCTTCGCGGTTTCCGCGATGACCTGGTCGAACGCGCGAATGAAATCGAGCTGCCGTACGTCACCGATCTGGGTCAGCGACGAGGCCACCCCGCGCCGGTAGAAGACGCCGAGCAGCCCCACCGTGGCGAAGGACTCGGCCTCCCGGTGGAGCTTCCAGATCCACGGCCGGTCCTCGGCCGTGCGCAGCCCGTGGGTGAAGTGCAGCACACCCTTGTCGACCAGCCGGCGGTGGTAGATGCCCGCCCAGGCGTACGCGTAGTCGACGGAGGTGGAGCGGTCGGCGGGCAGGATCGCGTCCCGCGGATTCATCACCACGCCCCGCCGCCCGTTGGGCACCCGGTGGATCGAGCGGGCCCGCGCCGTGCACTGGACATGGTCCGTACGCACGAAGTCGCAGCCCAACTCCTCGATCGCGCCGAGCAGTCGGGGGTAGTAGCCGGGGGCGAGCCAGTCGTCCCCGTCGAGGAAGGTGAGGTACTCGCCGCGGGCGTTGTCGATGCCCGTGTTGCGCGCGGTCGCCAGTCCTCCGTTCTTCTCGTGTCTGACATACACCGCCCCCGGCAGCTCGCGCTCCGCGCGCGCGAGAATGTCCGGTGTCTCGTCGCGCGAGCAGTCGTCGACGAGAATGAATTCGAAGTCCTCGCGCGCGTTCGCTCTGAGGCTCTTCAGGGTGTCGGGCGCGTATTGCTGCACGTTGTAGAACGGCACGATGACGGAGAGCTTGACCACCCCAGTGACGTTAGGGGGCCCTCCGGCATTCGTCTTGACCACCTGCTTGATGTCAGGTGAACGACGCGTGGCGGAACCGTGAACCGGGCGCTTTTCCGCGCCTTCCGCGCCCCGATTCGCCATTCGGCGATGTGCTGTTAACCCTTTGTTGTATTCGGGTTGGGCAGTTCAACGGAATCGCTTCCTAGCGTCTTCGATGTGCCAGCAAGTGCTACGAACGGCCCGCGAGTTGCCGTACTCGCGGATTCCGACACCCGGTGGAAATGGGGCGCGCTCACCGCGAACCGTCTCGCTCCGGAGCAGTCGGACATCCGCCTGGACGGCTTCCTCCTGCGCGGCCGAGCCACCCCCACAGCCCGCCAGCTCCAGGAGGTCGGCGTTCGCCCCGACTCCCTGCGCGAGGTGACCGGCCTCGAGTTCCTGCGTGCCATGAAGGAGGACACGTACGACGTCATCGTGCTCTCCCTCGTCGGCGGGGGCGTCCAGGCGATGCTGCACGGCCTGCGCCGGGCCTGGGACGGGCGTACGAAGCGGCCCGTGGTCGTCACCGGTTACGTCGGTGTCGTCTACGAGAAGCTCGCCGACGGTCTGCTGCTGCGGCACGGCGCGGACCTCGTCCTCGCCAACTCCCGCCAGGACGCGGACCGTTTCCGGGCCGTGTACGAGGGTGTGGGCGCCGACGCCTCCTCGGTCACCGAGGTCGCGCTGCCCTTCCTGGGCGGCAAGCCGTACGCCGGCGCCGAGGACCCCTACACGGTCGTCTTCGCCGTACAGCCGTCCGTCCCGGACAACCGCAGGGACCGTACGTACCTGCTGAACCGGCTCATCCAGCACGCCAGGCTGCACCCGGACCGCCAGGTCCTGCTGAAGCTGCGCTCCAAGCCGGGCGAGCACACCACACACATCGAGGAACTGCCGTACCAGAAGCTGGTGCAGCGGATCCCCGGCGGCGCGCCCGACAACTTCCGCCTGGTGTACGGGAACATGGGCGAGGTCCTCGACACCACCGACCTGCTGGTCACCATCAGCTCCACGGCCGCCCTGGAGTCGCTGCACCGCCGGATCCCCACCGTCGTCCTCACCGACCTCGGCATCCGCGAGACCCTCGGCAACCACCACTTCGTGGGCTCCGGCTGCCTCGCCTCCTGGGACCAGCTGGACGCCGGGCACGAGCCGACACCGGACCCGGAGTGGGTGGCCCGCCAGGGTGTGATCGCTGGGGGCACCTCCCGGACGGAGTCTGGGGGAGGTTCGTACGCCACCGCCTTCGACGCGGCCCGTACCCGCATCGCGAAGCTGGTCGCGGCGCCCGAACTGCCGCCCCTCGCGCCGTACTACACGCCCGTCACCGCGCCCGGCTATCTGCCCGGCATCCTCGCCCGCCACCACCTCGACCCCGACGGCGAACCACTGCCCGGGGCCCCCGCCGCCGACAAACAGGCCGGGCCCGTACGGCAGATCGTGCGCCGGGCGGCGCGCGGCGCCTACCGCCACGGGGTGCAGCGCGTGGCGCCCGTCATCCGGCGGATGGGGGAGCTGTGAGCCGCCGCCCCACCGCTTCGCAAGAGCCGCAAGGAGTCCAAGACATGTCCAACCCGGAAGCGGGCCAAGCGCCTTCCGTGCGCCGAGTGCTCGCCGTGATCCCCGCGCGCGGCGGCTCCAAGGGCGTCCCCGCGAAGAACCTCGCCCCCGTCGGCGGCGTTCCGCTGGTGGCCCGCGCGGTGCGCGAGTGCAAGGCGGCCCGCCTGGTGACCGACGTCGTCGTCTCCACCGACGACCACGCCATCGCCGCCGCCGCCCGGGAGTCCGGCGCCGAGGTCGTCCTGCGGCCCGCCGCCATCGCCGGGGACACCGCCACCTCCGAGGCCGCCGTCCTGCACGCCCTCGACGCCCACGAGGCGCTCCACGGCTCGCCCGTCGACGTCGTCCTCCTCGTGCAGTGCACCAGCCCGTTCATCCTCCGCGAGGACATCGACGGCGTCGCCCGCGCCATCGTGGAGCACGGCGCCGACACCGCCCTCACCGTCGCCCCGTTCCACGGGTTCATCTGGCGGGACACCGCCGACGAACCGGCGACCGCCGAAGCCGCCCACCCGGGAGCCGTGGACGGCGAGACGCTCGAACCCACCGACACGGACGGCGGCTACGGCGTCAACCACGACAAGTCCTTCCGCCCCCGCCGCCAGGACCGCCCGCAGGACCTGCTGGAGACCGGCGCCGCCTACGCCATGGACGCGGCCGGCCTGCGCAAGCACCAGCACCGCTTCTTCGGCCGTACGGAACTCGTCCGCACCGACCCCGCCCGGGTCCTGGAGATCGACGACCCGCACGACCTCGCCCGCGCCCAGGCCCTCGCGCCGCTCTTCGACGCGAACCGCCCCGGCGCCCTCCCCGCCTACGGCGACATCGACGCCGTAGTCCTCGACTTCGACGGCACCCAGACCGACGACCGGGTGCTGATCGACTCCGACGGACGGGAGTTCGTCTCCGTGCACCGCGGGGACGGACTCGGCATCGCGGCCCTCCGCAGGAGCGGCCTGAAGATGCTCATCCTGTCCACGGAACAGAACCCGGTCGTCGCCGCCCGGGCCCGGAAGCTGCAGATCCCGGTGCTCCACGGCATCGACCGGAAAGACCTCGCACTCAAGCAGTGGTGCGAGGAGCAGGGCATCGCGCCGGAGCGCGTGCTCTACGTCGGCAACGACGTCAACGACCTCCCGTGCTTCGCCCTCGTGGGCTGGCCCGTGGCGGTCGGCAGCGCCCACGACGTCGTGCGCGGCGCCGCACGCGCGGTCACCACCGTCCCCGGTGGCGAAGGCGCGATCCGGGAGATCGCCGGCTGGATCCTCGGTCCCTCTCTCGACTCTCTCGACCCCCTCGACAGTTAAGGAAACGTCCCACCATGAGCACCAACTCCCGTCTGCGCACGTTCGGTTCGAAGACCGCCGGCCCGGGTCACCCCGTCTACGTCGTCGGCGAGATCGGCATCAACCACAACGGTGAGCTGGAGAACGCCTTCAAGCTGATCGACGCCGCCGCCGAGGCCGGCTGCGACGCCGTCAAGTTCCAGAAGCGCACCCCCGAGATCTGCACCCCCCGCGACCAGTGGGACATCGAGCGCGACACCCCCTGGGGCCGCATGACCTACATCGACTACCGCCACCGTGTGGAGTTCGGTGAGGACGAGTACCGCCAGATCGACGAGTACTCCAAGGAGAAGGGCATCGACTGGTTCGCCTCCCCGTGGGACACCGAGGCCGTCGCCTTCCTGGAGAAGTTCGACGTCCCCGCCCACAAGGTGGCCTCCGCCTCCCTGACCGACGACGAGCTGCTGCGCGCCCTGCGCTCCACCGGCCGCACGGTCATCCTCTCCACCGGCATGTCGACGCCGAAGCAGATCCGTCACGCGGTCGAGGTCCTCGGCTCCGACAACATCCTGCTCTGCCACGCCACCTCGACGTACCCGGCCAAGGCGGAGGAGCTCAACCTCCGCGTCATCAACACCCTCCAGGCCGAGTACCCGAACGTCCCGATCGGGTACTCCGGCCACGAGACGGGCCTGCAGACCACCCTCGCCGCCGTCGCCCTCGGCGCCACCTTCGTCGAGCGCCACATCACCCTCGACCGCGCCATGTGGGGCTCCGACCAGGCCGCCTCCGTCGAGCCCCAGGGCCTCACGCGCCTGGTCCGCGACATCCGCACCATCGAGGCCTCCCTCGGCGACGGTGTCAAGAAGGTCTACGACTCCGAGCTCGGCCCCATGAAGAAGCTGCGCCGTGTCACCGGCGTCGTCGCCGAGGCGGAGATCGCGGCGGCGGCGGGCGAGCCGGTCGGCGTCTGACACCACCACCCCCACCCATCAAGGGAAGCGACGGTCGTACGTCGATGAGCCCCCGCGCCGGAACCGCCGGCCCCCACACTCTCGCCTTCGTCGAGAGTCCGGTACAGCTGTTGAACGTGCTGGAGTGGGCGCACGCCCACGCCCTCGGCACGCCCGAGGACCCCGGCGCGGGGCCCTTCCAAACAGACGGCGCGGGGCTCACCCTGGTGGTCCTGTCGCCCAACGACCCCATGACCCGTGGCCAGTTGCGCCGGATGGCGGAGCTGGCCCGGGACGAGGGCCACGACGTGCGCTGGGAGGAGGCGCGCGGCGGCACCGCGGCCCCCTTCCGCACCGTCGGCGGCCTCGCCCCGTTGCTGCGCGCCGCGAGCCGCATCGTCCTGGGCGACCCCTTCTCCCGCTACGTCCAGCTCCTGCTCACCATCACCCGGGCACCGGACGTGGTCGTCGTCGACGACGGCACCGCGACCATGGAGTTCGTCTCCCAGCTCGCCCGCGGCGAACGCCTCGTCCGCTGGCACCGCAAGGGCGGCCGCCCCGGCCCCCGCGACCTGATCTTCGCCCCGGTCTCCGCCAAGGCCCGCAAACGCCTCACCCCGACCGCGGGCAGACGCGTCGAGGTCTTCTCCTCCATGCCGATCGACGAGACCCCCGAGGGCGTCACCGTCACCGCCAACGCCTTCGCCTGGACCCGGGCCCGCTTCGGCCCGCCCCGCATCACCAAGGGCGCCGACCTCGTGGGCACGTCCCTCGTGGAGACCGGCGTGGTGGACGGCGACCGCTACCTCGAAGCCGTCCGCTCCCTCGCGACGGCCCACGGCGCCACCCGCTACTTCGCCCACCGCCGCGAGAGCACCGAGAAACTCCACACCCTGGCCACGGAGACGGGCCTGGAGATCGTCCGCCCCGACCTCCCCCTGGAACTCATCGCCCGCCGGGGCCCCATCGGCCGTACGATCCTGAGCTTCCCCTCGACGGTGGTCCACACCCTGCCCCTGGCGCTGGCCGGAACGGACGTACGCGTCGCGGTCTGCGACATCGACCCCTCCTGGCTCACCCAGAACGCCTCCCCCCGTGCCCAGGGCTTCCTGTCCGGCGTCACGGGCACGGCACGGGACGTCCACCGGTTGTCATCGGTGGCGTCGATCTGAGCCGCCCACCCGCGTGTTCGCTCCGGGGACGTCCGGAGCGTTCGCTTCCCCGGCCCTCCCGCCCTTCGCCCTGCTGCCGGCGGGCGCGGCCTTCGAGGCCGTGACCCGGATCCTGATCCGGCCGGCCGCCGTGACGATCGACTACGCGGGCATCTGCGTCGTCGGCAAGTGGGGGGCCGAGGGCGTGGCCTCCCCCGCCCACTTTGCGGAACGCCACGGCCTGATCGTCATCATCGCGCTGGGTGAATCCATGGTGCGACAGGCGTCGGCGTGACCGGCTACGTGGTGTGCCGGCCCCGGTCGCCTCCGCGGCGGCCCTGACCCCTCACGGAGTGCCCGCCCGGGTCCCGACCGGCGGCGCGGGGCTCTTCCACGTCGGCTCGGCCGTGATCCCCGTCACCCCGACCGCCCCACGTCACCCTGTCACTCGCCGTGATCCCCGCCCCCTCGCTCGCGCCCACAAACCGCAGGCCATGGCCGCCCCCGTCCCCTCACCAGGCCCCTCTCCGGTCACTCCTTCGAACACCTGGCGTAGCCGAACGGTCGCGCGGTGGTGAAGGTTCCGGCACCGTGAGATGGCGTGGACGTGGTATCCGTGGAGTGTGGGAATCGTCCGGGCACCCCTGGACGTTTAGACGATGGGAATCGCGGGCAAACCCGGCGCTCCCGTCTCCGAGGGTCACCCGCACCGCAAGACGGGCGGGTATACCCATCCCTGCCAATACGTATGCGTTGTGCGGCCGGAAAACTTCCCCTGACGGGCTGATTTTTTGTTGATCGAGGGTTAGAAGGTCGCTCGATCGCCCTACTCTTCAGAGGGTGAACCAACTGATGTCCCGAGAGTCCGAGGCCGATCTGCCGGGGGATGCCGAAGCGTCGCTCCCCGGCACCCTGCCGGAAGCCCTGCGTGCCGAACTCGTCGCGTTCCGCCGTGACTTGCACATGCACCCGGAGCTCGGCAACCAGGAGTTCCGTACGACCGCCGCGATCAAGGCCCGCCTGGAGAAGGCAGGGCTCAAGCCGCGTGTGCTCGACAGCGGAACCGGACTCATCTGCGACATCGGCGACTGGAACGGCACCGACCAGTCCGCGCTCGCCCTGCGCGCCGACATCGACGCCCTGCCCATCCCGGACACCAAGGTGGACTGCGACTACCGCTCCACCGTCCCGGACCGCGCCCACGCCTGCGGCCACGACGTGCACACCACCGTCGTCCTCGGCGCCGGCCTCGTCCTCGCCGACCTGCACCGCGAGGGCCAGCTGCCCCGCCCCGTACGGCTGATCTTCCAGCCCGCCGAAGAGGTCCTGCCGGGCGGCGCCGCCGACGTGATCCGGACCGGCGCGCTCGACGGCGTCGGCCGGATCATCGCCGTGCACTGCGATCCGAGGGTCGACGCGGGCCTCATCGGACTGCGCCACGGCCCCATCACCTCGGCCTGTGACCGGCTGGAACTCTCCCTGGACGGGCCGGGCGGCCACACCGCGCGCCCCCACCTCACCACCGACCTCGTCACCGCCGCGGCCCGCGTCGTCACCGACGTGCCCGCGCTGGTCGCCCGCCGCTTCGACGCCCGCGCCGGCCTCGTCGTGACCTGGGGCCGCATCGAGTCCGGCCACGCGCCCAATGTCATCCCGCAGCACGCCGAGCTCTCCGGCACCGTCCGCTGCCTGGACATCAACGCCTGGCGGCAGGCCCCCGACCTGATCCACGAGGCGGTCCAGGAGGTCGCGGTCATGCACCGCGCCAAGCCCGAGATCAACTACATCCGGGGCGTCCCGCCGGTCGTCAACGACCCCGTCGTCACCGAGCTGCTCCACGACTCCATGGCCGCCCGCCGCGGGGTCAAGTCCATCGAGGACACCGAGCAGAGCCTCGGCGGCGAGGACTTCTCCTGGTACCTGGAGCACGTCCCGGGCGCCATGGCCCGCCTCGGCGTCCGCCGGCCGGGTGACCTCACCGTCCGCGACCTCCACCAGGGCGACTTCGACGCCGACGAGCACGCCATCACCGTGGGCGTGGAACTCTTCACCGCCGCAGCCCTCCTCGACGCCCGCATGCGGGTCCTCGACGCGGCCGGCAGGTAAAACCCGGCTCCGGTTGCGCCCCGCCCGTCCTCGCGGCAGCCTGGTGCGCGTGTCCGTACGGCCCCCGTGCGGCGCGCGCACCTTCACGCTGGAGTCACCTCATGTACACGGAACGCGAGGGACGTGGGAGGCGCTGGGCCCGACACATCCCTTTCGATCCCCTGGTTCACGAGGGCGTAACGGCCACCGGCACGAATGGATAACGGCCAGTCGAAACCCCGTTCCCAGGAGTGTCTACGCGCGTTAATGTGCGCCGAACTGAGCACCCGGCTGCGGGGCTTTGGAGAAGATGGGGAACTTCAGATGCGTCGGATTTCCAAACTGACCCGCGTCGCGGTGGGGGTCGCGTCGCTGGCCCTCGCCGCGACCGCCTGTGGTGGTACCAGCAGCGAGAGCGGCGGAGGCGGCGACGGCGAGAGCAAGGGCACCAAGGGCCTCGCCATCGCGTACGACATCGGCGGCAAGGGCGACCAGTCCTTCAACGACGCCGCTTATGCGGGCCTGGAGAAGGCGAAGAAGGAGTTCGGGTACGAGACCGCCGACATCGAGCCCACCGAGGGTGAGACGGACGCGGACAAGGAGCAGCGCCTGGCCTCCCTGGCCAAGCAGGGCTACAACCCCGTCATCGGCGTCGGCTTCGCCTACGGCCCCGCCATGGAGGCCGTGGCCGCGGACTACCCGGACACCACCTTCGGCATCGTCGACTCGGTCGTAGAGGGCGACAACGTCGCGTCCCTCGTCTTCGCCGAGCAGGAGGCCTCGTACCTCGCCGGTGTCGCGGCCGCCAAGGCCACCAAGACGAACACCGTGGGCTTCGTGGGCGGTGTGGACATCCCGCTCATCCACAAGTTCGAGGCGGGCTACAAGCAGGGCGTCGAGGACACCAGCGGCGGCAAGGTCAAGGTCATCTCGCAGTACCTGACCCAGACGGCCGAGGAGGGTGGCTTCTCCAGCCCCGACAAGGGCAAGGCCGCCGCCGAGGGCCAGATCGAGAAGAAGGCCGACGTCGTCTACCAGGCGGCCGGTCTCTCCGGCCAGGGCGTCATCGAGGCCGCCGCCAAGGCCAAGGTCTGGGCCATCGGTGTCGACTCCGACCAGTACAAGCAGGAGGCCCTCGCCTCCTACAAGGACTACATCCTCACCTCCGCCCTCAAGGACGTCGGCGGCGCGGTCTACGCCCTCGCCAAGTCCGTCGAGGACGACAAGCCCCTCACCGGCACCCAGACCTTCGACCTCAAGGTGAACGGCGTCGGCCTCTCCGAGTCCAACCCGAAGATGGCCGAGATCGCCGGCCTCACGGACGCGGTCGCCAAGGCCAAGGAAGAGATCATCGACGGCACGATCAAGGTGAAGACCGAGTAACGGTCACATCTCCACAAGAGTGCTGACAGGCGGGGTGGGTGTACACGTACACCCACCCCGCCTCACTTGTGCCCCGGTCGAGGACGGCGTGCCCGAAGGGCGCGGGGAACCGCGCGACCAGCCACAACGCACCCGCGGCCGCGACTCGACCGGCACCACCCCGCCCTCGCGCCCGGACGGCCCAGCCAACGTTGCGACACGGCCCCATAACAACGTGGCCCACCAGGCTTCACCCGGAGGGTCTACGCGCGTTACTCTGCGGCGAAAGCCATATAAGGCGCCGACGCTGTGAAGCACTACTGATCAGTACCCTCCGGCGCTGTACGACAGGAGCACCACACATGCGCCGGGTTTCCCGCATCGCGGTCGCAGGCGCAGCGACCGCCTCCCTCGCCCTCGCCCTCTCCGCCTGCGGCGGTACCTCGTCGGAGGCGTCGTCCTCCGCCGACTCCAAGGGCGACATGGGCCTCGCCATCGCGTACGACGTCGGCGGCAAGGGCGACCAGTCCTTCAACGACGCCGCGTACGCGGGCCTGGAGCAGGCGGAGAAGGAGTTCGGCTACAAGACCGCCGACATCGAGCCCACCGAGGGCGAGACGGACGCGGACAAGGAGCAGCGCCTGGTCTCCCTGGCGAAGCAGGGCTACAACCCGGTCGTCGGCGTCGGCTACGCGTACGCGACGGCCGTGAAGGCCGCCGCCGAGCAGTTCCCGGACACCACCTTCGGCATCGTGGACGACTCCACGGTCCAGCTGGAGAACGTCGCGGACCTGGTCTTCTCCGAGGAGCAGGCCTCGTACCTCGCGGGTGTCGCGGCCGCCAAGGCCACCAAGACGAACACCGTCGGCTTCGTCGGTGGCGTGGACATCCCGCTGATCCACAAGTTCCAGGCCGGCTTCGAGCAGGGCGTCAAGGACACCAACCCGAAGGCCACGGTCCTCTCGCAGTACCTGACCCAGACGGCCGAGGAGGGTGGCTTCTCCAGCCCCGACAAGGGCAAGACGGCCGCCGAGGGCCAGATCGAGAAGAAGGCCGACGTCGTGTACGCGGCCGCCGGTCTGTCCGGCCAGGGAGTGATCGAGGCCGCCGCCGCGAACAAGATCTGGGCGATCGGCGTCGACTCCGACCAGTACAAGCAGGAAGCCCTCGCGAAGTACAAGGACTCCATCCTGACCTCGGCGACGAAGGACGTCGCCAAGGCGGTGTACAACCTGGCTAAGTCGGTCGAGGACGGTAAGCCCGGGACCGGTATCGTCAGGGGCGATCTGAAGACCGGCGAGGTCGGCCTCGCGGACTCCAACCCGAAGTTCAAGAGCGACACCGAGCTCCAGGAGGCCATCACCACGGCCAAGGAGAAGATCATCAGCGGCGAGATCAAGGTCAAGACCGGCTGACCCAGCTCCACCACGAGCGACCGGGTGATTCCGGGGGAGTCCAGACCCCCGGAGTCGCCAGTAACCGCGGGGTTACGTCCGCTCAACGGGGTACGGGGAGTATCGCTCCCTGTACCCCGTTGTCTCGGTGCGTCGCCGCCCGCTTTCGATGCCGTAGGGGCGCTACGCGCGTAGACGACCCCCTTTCCCAGGAGAGTGCGCCATCAACGCGTCCAGCAGCCCTCCGGCCGACGTGGCGGTCAACGAATCGGTGACCGCCGTCGAACTCGCCGGGATCACCAAGCGATTCCCCGGCGTCGTCGCCAACCACGACATCCACCTCACCGTCCGCAAGGGCACCGTCCACGCCCTCGTCGGGGAGAACGGCGCCGGCAAGTCCACCCTGATGAAGATCCTCTACGGCATGCAGAAGCCGGACGAGGGCACCATCGCGGTCGACGGCGAGCAGGTCTCCTTCTCCTCCCCGGCCGAGGCCATCGGGCGCGGCATCGGCATGGTGCACCAGCACTTCATGCTCGCCGACAACCTCACGGTCCTGGAGAACGTGGTCCTCGGCAGCGAGAAGCTCTACGGCATCGGCGCCAAGGCCCGCCGCAAGATCAAGGAGATCTCCGAGCGGTACGGCTTCGGGGTGCGCCCCGACGTCCTGGTCGAGGAACTGGGTGTCGCCGAGCGCCAGCGCGTGGAGATCCTCAAGGTCCTCTACCGGGGCGCCCGCACCCTGATCCTGGACGAGCCCACCGCCGTCCTGGTGCCCCAGGAGGTCGACTCCCTCTTCGCCAACCTGCGCGAACTCAAGGCGCAGGGCCTCGCGGTCATCTTCATCTCGCACAAGCTGGGCGAGGTGCTGTCCGTCGCCGACGAGATCACCGTGATCCGGCGCGGCACCACCGTCGGCACGGCCGTCCCCGCCGAGACCACCCCGCGCCAGCTCGCCGAGCTGATGGTCGGCAGCGAGCTGCCCACCCCGGAGACGGCCGAGTCGACGGTCACCGACCGCCCCGTCCTCACCGTCGAGAAGCTCCGCCTGGAGACCGCCGGCGGCAAGGCGCTCCTGGACGACATCACCTTCACCATCCACGCGGGCGAGGTCCTGGGCCTGGCCGGTGTCGAGGGCAACGGCCAGACCGAACTGGTCGACGCCCTCATCGGCCTCAAGCACGCCGACTCCGGCAGCATCTCGCTCGCCGACGACGAGATCACCACCTGGGCCACCCGCAAGCGCCGCGAACAGGGCGTCGGCTACATCCCCGAGGACCGCCACCGGCACGGCCTGCTCCTGGAGGCCCCCCTCTGGGAGAACCGTATCCTCGGCCATGTGACCGAGCGGCCCAACGCCAAGGGCGTCTGGCTCGACCCGAAGGCCGCCCAGGAGGACACCCGCCGGATCGTCGCCGAGTACGACGTCCGCACCCCCGGCATCGACGTCACCGCCGCCTCCCTCTCCGGCGGCAACCAGCAGAAGCTGATCGTCGGCCGCGAGATGAGCCACAAGCCGCGCTTCCTGATCGCCGCCCACCCCACGCGTGGTGTGGACGTCGGCGCACAGGCCCAGATCTGGGACCAGATCCGCGAGGCCCGCCGCGAGGGCCTGGCCGTGCTGCTGATCTCCGCCGACCTCGACGAGCTGATCGGTCTGTCCGACACCCTCCGGGTGATCTACAACGGCAGGCTCGTCGCCGACGCCGACCCGGCCACCATCACCCCCGAGGAGCTGGGCTCGGCCATGACCGGCGCCGCCACCGGCCACCTCGAACACGAAGAGACCCCCGAGACCCCGAGCAAGGCTCCCGAGTCTCCGGAAGACGAGGCCCGCTGATGAAGAAGTTCGACAGGGAGCGCGTGCTCCTCGCGGTGGCCGGACCGGTCCTCGCGCTCGCCGTGGCCTTCGCGCTCACCGCGATCGTGCTGCTCGCCTCCGGCAAGAACCCGGTCGAGCCGTTCTCGATCATGTTCGAGCAGGCCTCGTTCTCCGACATCCAGGTCCGGATCATCAACCAGGCCTCGCTGTACTACATCGCGGCCCTCGCGGTGGCCATCGGCTTCCGGATGAACCTGTTCAACATCGGAGTCGACGGCCAGTACCTGCTCGGCGCCATGATCACCGCGATCGTCGGCGCCCACATGGATCTGCCGGCCGCTCTGCAGATCCCGCTGCTGATGCTCACCGCGATCCTCACCGGCGCGTTCTGGGCCGGCATCGTCGGTGTCCTCAAGGTGACCCGGGGCGTCAGCGAGGTCGTCGCCTCGATCATGCTGAACGCGATCGCCACCTCCGTCATCGGCTACCTCTGGCTGCCGAACGTCTTCGGCGTCAAGGTCGGCAACAACAACACCACCGGCGAGATGGCCGAGTCCGGCTGGGTCCCCGGCATCGACATGGGCAAGGCCGGCGAGATCTACGGCCTGGTCCTCCTCGCCGTCCTCCTCGGCATCGGCTACTGGGTCGTCATCAACCGCACCCGCTTCGGCTTCGACCTGCGCGCCTCGGGTGCCTCGGAGTCGGCCGCCGCGGCCAGCGGTGTCGACCCCAAGCGCATGATCCTCACCGCGATGCTGATCTCCGGCGGCGTGGCGGGCCTCGCGGGCCTGCCGATCCTGCTCGGCGACACCCACACCTACAGCCTCAACTTCCCCACCGGCATCGGCTTCCTCGGCATCGGCATCGCCCTCCTGGGCCGGAACGGCCCCGTCGGCATCGCCTTCGCCGCCCTGCTGTGGGCCTGGCTCGACAAGGCCTCCCCGGAGCTGGACTTCCACGGCTACGACAAGGAGATCGCGGTCATCATGCAGGGCCTGATCGTGCTCTCGGTCGTCGTCTCCTACGAGACCGTGCGCGAGTGGGGTCTGCGCCGCCAGCAGCGCCGGGTCGGCGCCGAGCTCGCCGCGGGCCATGTCCTCGGCGCGGACGCCTCCGGCGACAACAACAACGTCAAGAAGGAGGTGGCGGGCCGATGACCACGAGCACCACCGCG
Organism: Streptomyces sp. NPDC002787; assembly: GCF_053592095.1. Taxonomy (NCBI): domain Bacteria; kingdom Bacillati; phylum Actinomycetota; class Actinomycetes; order Kitasatosporales; family Streptomycetaceae; genus Streptomyces; species Streptomyces sp. NPDC002787. Next base: position 377,755 of record NZ_JBSFVC010000005.1, read on the forward strand.
ACCGACGTCAACCAGCCCTCGCTGCAGCCGGCCGCCCCGACGGGCCGCAGGCTGTCGCTGCCCGTGCTGTTGCTGGTCATCGCCGGAGTCCTGGCACTCACCTCGATCGTCCGCATCATCACCGGCGCCGACGGCATCACCAACGTCAGCCAGATGTCCACCGCGCTCCAGCTCGCCGTGCCGATCGGCCTCGCCGGTCTCGGCGGCCTGTGGGCCGAGCGGGCGGGCGTGGTCAACATCGGCCTCGAGGGCATGATGATCCTCGGCACCTGGTTCGGCGCCTGGGCCGGCTTCCAGTGGGGCCCGTGGACCGGCGTCCTCGTCGGTATCGCCGGCGGCGCGATCGGCGGCCTGCTGCATGCCTTCGTCACCGTCACCTTCAACGTCAACCACATCGTCTCCGGTGTGGCCATCAACATCCTCGCTCTCGGCGCCACCCGCTACCTCGCCCCCCTCGCCTTCGTGGGCCACCAGGGCGGCTCGGCCAAGCAGTCCCCGGCGGTGGACTCCCTGGGCAACTTCACGGTGCCAGGACTCTCCGACGCCCTGCGGGACCTCAACGCCAAGGGCTGGTTCTTCATCTCCGACATCGCCGGTCTGCTCGGCGGTCTCGTCACCAACGTCTCCTGGCTGACCCTCCTCGCCATCGCGCTGGTCCCCGCCACCTGGTGGATCCTGTGGCGCACCGCCTTCGGTCTGCGCCTGCGCTCCTGCGGCGAGAACCCGATCGCCGCCGAGTCCCTCGGCGTCAACGTCTACAAGTACAAGTACCTCGCCGTGATCATCTCCGGTGGTCTGGCCGGTCTTGGCGGCGCCTTCCTCTCCATCGTCGCCAACCCCTTCTACCTGGAGGGCCAGACCGGTGGCCGAGGCTTCATCGGCCTTGCCGCGATGATTTTCGGCAACTGGATGCCGGGCGGTCTCGCCCTCGGCGCCGGCCTCTTCGGCTACACCGACAGCCTCAACCTGCGCGGCGGCTCCGAGAACGTCCACGCCCTGCTGCTCCTCGGCGCGCTGCTGCTCATCATCGGCGCGGTCTGGCAGGTGGTCCGCAAGAAGTACGTCGCCGCCGCGATCACCTTCGTCGTCGGTGCCCTCGTCCTCACCTGGTACGCCGTCACCAACGAGGTCCCCAACCAGGTCGTCGCCGCCACGCCGTACGTCATCACCCTGATCGTCCTCGCGCTCTCCGCCCAGCGGCTGCGGATGCCGAAGGCGGACGGCCTGCCGTACCGGAAGGGACAGGGCAAGTGACCGCCGGCGCACCGGCGGAGGTCGACTGGGACGAGCTGCGTGAGATCGCGCGGGACGCCATGTCCCACGCGTACGCCCCCTACTCGGGCTACCCGGTGGGCGTGGCCGCCCGCGTCGACGACGGCCGCACGATCTCCGGCTGCAACGTCGAGAACGCCTCCTACGGCCTGGGTCTGTGCGCCGAGTGCGGACTGGTCTCGGAGCTGCAGCGCACGGGCGGTGGCCGGCTGACGCACTTCACCTGCGTCGACGGCGAGGGCGAGATCCTCGTGCCCTGCGGTCGCTGCCGCCAGCTGCTGTACGAGTTCGGCGGCCCCGGCCTCCTGCTGGAGACCCCGGCGGGGATCGTCCCCCTCTCGGAGATGCTGCCCCAGGCCTTCGGTCCGGGCCATCTCACCAAGTAACTCCCGTGCGGCCCCTCCTGACGACCGGTCGGAGGGGCCGCACACTTTCCAGACTCCGGAAGGACAGCCATGGCCATGGACGCCATCTCCGTCATCCGCACCAAGCGGGACCGCGGCGAGCTCAGCGACGAGCAGATCGACTGGGTCATCGACGCGTACACCCGCGGCGAGGTCGCCGACTACCAGATGGCCGCCCTCAACATGGCGATCCTCCTCAACGGCATGGACCGCCGTGAGATCGCCCGCTGGACGGCCGCGATGATCGCCTCCGGTGAGCGCATGGACTTCTCGTCCCTGTCCCGCCCCACCGCCGACAAGCACTCCACGGGCGGCGTCGGCGACAAGATCACCCTCCCGCTGGCCCCCCTGGTCGCGGCCTGCGGCGCCGCCGTGCCCCAGCTCTCGGGCCGGGGCCTCGGCCACACGGGCGGTACCCTCGACAAGCTGGAGTCGATCCCCGGCTGGCGCGCCCTGCTCTCCAACGAGGAGATGCTGAACGTGCTGGACAGCGTGGGCGCGGTCATCTGCGCGGCGGGCGACGGCCTGGCCCCGGCGGACAAGAAGCTCTACGCGCTCCGGGACGTGACGGGCACGGTCGAGGCCATCCCCCTGATCGCCTCCTCGATCATGTCGAAGAAGATCGCCGAGGGCACGGGCTCCCTGGTCCTGGACGTGAAGGTCGGCACCGGCGCCTTCATGAGGACCATCGAGGACGCGAGGGAACTGGCGTCGACGATGGTGGGCCTGGGCACGGACCACGGGGTCAAGACGGTCGCCCTCCTCACGGACATGTCCACCCCCCTCGGTCTCACGGCGGGCAACGCCCTGGAGGTCCGCGAGTCCGTCGAGGTCCTGGCGGGCGGCGGCCCGGCGGACGTCGTGGAGCTGACGATCGCCCTGGCCCGCGAGATGCTCGACGCGGCCGGTGTGAAGGACGCCGACCCGGCGAAGGCCCTGGCCGACGGCTCGGCGATGGACGCCTGGCGCCGCATGATCGCCGCCCAGGGCGGCGACCCGGACGCCGTGCTGCCCACCTCCCGCGAGCAGCACGTGGTGAAGGCCGGCGCCTCCGGCGTCCTGACCCGTCTCGACGCGTACGACATCGGTATCGCCGCCTGGCGCCTCGGCGCGGGCCGCGCCCGCAAGGAGGACCCGGTGCAGGCCGCCGCGGGCGTCGAGATGCACGCCAAGCCCGGCGACACGGTGACGGAGGGCCAGCCCCTGCTCACCCTCCACACGGACACCCCCGAGCGCTTCGCGTACGCCCTGGAGGCGGTGGAGGGCTCCTACGACATCGCGGCCCCGGGGACGGCGTTCACGACGTCGCCGGTGGTGCTGGAACGTATCGCCTGACCTGGTCTTTTCCCATTCGGGTGAACGGGATCGGTGGACCGCCACCGGTCCCGTTCGGCATGGTGTAGTCGGTGACGCACCGATTGGAGAGAACCGCCATGAGCGCACTCACTGTCGACCACGATCCCGAGCAGAGCTGGGACGAGCTCGTCCGGTTCTGGGAGGAGATGGAGTGGCCTGAGGGCAGCAAGGTGGAGATCATCGAGGGGATCATCACCGTGTCACCTGCCCCCGCGTACCGCCACAACCTGATCGCGGCACGTATCCAGCGTCGCCTCTATTCCGTGATCCCCGAGGACTGGGAGATCTTCCAGACACTTGCCATCGCCGTACCATCGCGATTGGGCATGCTCATGCCTGACCTCGTCGTGGCCCCGGTACGGGAGGACACGGACACGCACATCCCGGCCGCCCTAGCGGAACTCGTCGTGGAGGTGACCTCCAAGTCCAACGCCCGCCACGACCGCATCAGCAAGCTCGCCGCCTACGCCACGGCCGGCATTCCGTTCTACCTTCTCGTCGACCGCTGGGCACCTGACGGCCCCACCGCAACGCTCTACGGGGAACCGAATGGTGACGTCTACCGGCCGCTGAGCACTGTCAAGTTCGGCGAGACAATCAAGATCCCCTCCCCCTTCGACGTCACCATCGACACCAGCGTCTTCCCCGACAAGTAGGGACGCCGGATCATCCCCGCGCGGCGGCCCGCTGGCTCGCCGATGAATTACGCGGCTACCCACGGTCTACAGATCGTGGACGCGACGACACCTGCCGTACTCATGCCCGCCGGCCCCGTCACCCGAGACGAGGTGGCGCGGCTGTGCGACGACGTGAGGGCGTTGCTGGACGTCCCCGGCACCGGGGTGGTGGTGTGCGACGTCGGCGGGATCGGACCGCCGATCCTCGGCACCGTCGACGCCCTGGCCCGACTACAGCTCACCGCACGCCGGGCCGGAGGCCGCATACGACTGCGGGACCCCGACCCGGCACTCCGCGCGCTACTGGGCCTGGTCGGGCTTTCCTTCGATGTGGAGGGGCAGGTCGAAGAGGGGGAACCAGCGGGCGGTGTCGAGGAAGCAGTGGAACCCGGCGATCCGGCCCTCTGATATCTCCAGCACCTGCACGGCCCACGCGCTGAAGCCGCCCTTCTCGGGGTCCGGCTTGTACTGCGCGAAGCCCGGCAGGCCGTTCACCGCGACCGGCACCAGGTGCGATCCGGCGCAGGGTGCGCCGAGCGTGGTCATGAACCCGGTGATGTCGCTCGTCCCGGTCAGCCACAGGTCGAACGGCGGCATCGTCATGACCGCGTCCTCGTGCAGCAGGGCCGTCAGCGCCGCCATGTCGTACCCCTCGAAGGCGGCCACATAGCGCTCCAGCAGCTTCTGCTGCTCGTCGTCCAGTGGGTCGGAGACATCGGCCGCCGCGATCTGCCCGTCGCCCTCGGCGAGGGTCGCCCGGGCCCGCTGCAAGGCACTGTTCACCGAGGCCACGGAGGTGTCGAGCAGCTCGGCGACCTCGCTCGCCCTCCACGCCAGCACCTCGCGCAGGATCAGCACCGCACGCTGCTTGGAGGGCAGCTTCTGCAGCGCCGCCACGAACGCCAGCCGCACGGATTCCTTCGCCACGGCGGCCTCCGCCGGATCGTCGGTCGTCGGCAGCACGCGGGCGTCGGGCACCGGCTCCAGCCAGGTGTTGTCGGGCCGGGGGGAGAGGGCGGCCTGGGCCAGCGGCGTGGACTCGGTGAGGTCCATGGGCCTGGCCCGCTTGTTCCCCGCGGTCAGCATGTCCAGGCACACGTTCGTCGCGATGCGGTAGAGCCACGACCGAAGGCTCGACCGGCCCTCGAACTTCTCATAGCTCCGCCAGGCCCGGATCATCGTGTCCTGCACGGCGTCCTCCGCCTCGAAGGACGACCCGAGCATCCGGTAGCAGTAACCGGTCAGCTCGACCCGGTGCCGTTCCAGCCGCACGTCGAGCTCTTCCACTGTCGCCGTACCGTCACTCATGGCCAACCCACCCCTGTGGCATTCCTGTGCGTACCAACACTTCGGAAGCTATCGCAGCCCACTGACAATGGCCTGGCGAAGCGACGAAGGAGCAGGTCAGGGGGGTCATGTGTCGTCCGGCAAGAAGCACGGGGCGAGCCCGTGCTTCTTGAGGGGCGGGGGGGAACCGTGCGAGCAACCACGATGGACCCGCACCCACCGACGAACCCGAACCCCCGAGCTGGCGCCCAGAGTTCAGTGCGCCGGCACCGGCCCCCGCCGAGCCGCGTGGGACCCCACCACAGTGATCCCCACGACCCCCAGCACAGCCAGCAGCCCCAGAGAGACGGTCCCCGACCAGCCCCCGGCGTGGAAGGCCACCGCCCCCAGCGTGCTCCCCGCACTGGACCCGACGTAGTACGCCGACTGGTACAGCGCGGACGCCTGGGCCCGCCCCTCCTTCGCCGTGTGACTCACCGAAGAGGACGCCACCGCATGCCCCGCGAAGAACCCGGCGGTGATGAGCACCAGCCCCGCCAGCACCGGCACCAACGAGTCGGACAGCGACACGAACAGCCCCACCGTCGTCGTACCGCCCGCGAGATACAGCGCACCCCGCCGCCCCAGCCGCCCCACCAGCTTCCCGGCGGTGGACGCCGAGACCGTACCCACCAGGTACACGAGGAAGATCGACCCGATGATCCCCTGCGGAAGCGAGAAGGGAGCGTCGGCCAGCCTATAGCCGATGACCGTGTAGACGGCACCGAACACGGTCATGAACAGCGCACCGATCGCGTACAGCCGGCGCAGCAGCGGGTTCCCGAGATGGGCCCGGACCGTTCGGCCCAGCACCCGCGGCCGCAGCGACCCCGCGACGAAGTGCCTCGGCGCGGGCAGCAGCAGCCGGAAGGCCACCGCGCAGCCGACCGCGATCACGCCGAGCACCCCCAGCGCGACCCGCCAGCCCCACTCCTGGGCGACCCAGCCGGTGATGACACGGCCGCTCATGCCGCCGACGCTGTTGCCTGCGACGAAGAGGCCGATCGCGGTGATGAGTGCCTTGGGCCGCACCTCCTCGGCGAGGTAGGCGGTGGCCGAGGCCGGCACACCGGCCAGCGCGGCGCCCTGCACGGCCCGCAGCACCACCAGCGCCCCCAGCGAGGGCGCGAAGGGGATCAGCAGCCCGACCGTCACCGCGACCGCCAGCGACGCCGTCATCAACGTACGCCGCCCGAACCGCTCCGACAGCGCGCTCATCGGCAGCACGAACACCGCCAGCGCACCGGTCGCCGCCGACACCGTCCAGCTCGCCGCGCTCGCCGTCGTCCCGAAGCCGTCCGAGATCAGCGGCAGCAGAGCCTGGGTGGAGTAGAGGAGGGCGAAGGTCGCGACACCCGCGAGGAACAGCGCCAGACTCATCCGGCGATAACCGGGCCCACCGGGGGTGACCCGGGAGTCGGCGGCGGGCGCAGGGTGCGAACGGGCGGATGTGGCTGATACGGCGCCCACGGTGGTGGACGCCCCGGTACTGGCGGAAGGCATGCCTCGAAACTACGTACGGCGCCGCTCATCCGTCCAATGCATGGAACCCCCATAATCGTTCCCGTGATGCATGAGCAGAGGTCAGGGCGGCAGCTGTCACAGTCCAGTGACACAAAACAAATCGGTGGCCATACCATCCATGACCCGGAGGGCATCGAGGACATCGTCCTGCGCCTGGCCCCCCGCCTCGCCTACTTCGCCGGAGTCGCCCGCACCGAGCACGTCACCCGGGCCGCACAGGGGATGCGGGTGCCGCAGTCGACCCTGTCGCGGGCCATGGTCCGCCTCGAACAGGACCTGGGCGTCGACCTGTTCGCCCGCCGGGGGCGCACGGTCTCCCTCACCCACGCAGGCCGCACCTTCCACGCCTCCGTGGAGCGCGCCCTCGCCGAGATCGAGCGCGCCGCCGACGAGGTCCGCGCCGACGCCGACCCCGCCACCGGCAAGGTCGCTTTCGGCTTCCTGCACACCATGGGCGCCGAGACCGTCCCCGGCCTCCTCCAGGCCTTCCGCGCCGAACACCCCCGCGTCCGCTTCAGCCTCGTCCAGAACTACGGCGAGGCCATGCTCGAACGCCTGCGCGCCGGCGAACTGGACCTCTGCCTCACCTCTCCCGTCCCCGACGCCCCCGACCTGGTGGCCCGCCGCCTCGACGAGCAGAAACTCCGCCTCGTCGTTCCCGCCGACCACCGCCTCGCCGCCCGCAAACGCGTCCGCCTGGCCGAGGCCGCCGACGAAACCTTCGTCACCCTCGAACCCGGCTACGGCATGCGCCGCATCACCGACGACCTCTGCAAGGAGGCCGGCTTCAAACCCCGCATCGCCTTCGAGGGAGAGGAGGCGGAAACCCTCCGGGGCCTGGTGGCGGCGGGCCTGGGCGTGGCCCTCCTCCCGCCACCCGCCGTCCCACGGCCGGGCGTCGTGGAACTGACGGTCACCGCCCCGAGAGCGGCCCGCGAAATCGGCGTGGCCTGGCTCGAAGGCCACCCGGACACACCCCCGGTGGCAGCCTTCAAGAAGTTCCTGCTGTCGAGAAGAGGCCGCCTCCTCCACGACTGACGCGAGCTGCGGCCAGGCCTATACAGGGGCGCGGGGAACTGCGCGAGAAGCCCCCCGGACCCGCAGCCGCGTCACAAACCTCAGACACCTCTCTGAGAGCGAGCCACCCCGAAGCCGGAGGCAAGCGGCATACGCAACCCCAACGGCGGAGGCGCCGCCAACGCATCCTCCACAGGCCGCGAGAAAGCCCTCCCGAACAACACCCCCATCACGAAGTCCGAAGCCAGCGCATGCACCTCGTCCCGGTACTGCGTCAGCCCATGCCGATCCGCGTGCACCTCGAACCGGCAGATGTCGGGGTTCGTCTTCTTCGCCCGCTCCGCGAACCGGAAGGAGAGCTCGGGATCCACCCGCTCGTCGTTGGTCCCGTGCACGATCATCACTTGCCGCCCGGCCAGCTGTTTCACCGGTTCGGGCGGCGCTGCCACATCCTCCTCGGGCAGCCAAGGAGCAATGGCCAGCACGGAGTTGACGGCATCGTGCCCACCCGCGTGCAGCGCCGCCCGCGCCCCCATGTGGAGCCCGGCGAGGCACACCGGCACATCCCCGTAGCGCCGCACCACCTCGTCCACCGCCCACTCGGCGTCCCGCGCGAGCCGCGCCTCCGAGCCGTTCCAGCCCCGGTAGCGGTAGTGCACGACATGCGCCGCCAGCCCCTCCGTACGGCCCGCGCGGGCCAGCCGGCGGCCGAGGGCGCGCACGGAGGCCGTGGCCACCATCGGGGAGGGTCTGCGGGTGGATGCCTCGTCACCGGCCGGGAGCAGCAGGACGACCCCGCTGACGGTGCCCGGCTCCGGCCCGATCGTTCGCCCAAGTCGGGGCGTACGGACCGGCATTGCTTGCTGCGCCATGACAGAACAGTGTCAGAAGAGATGGTGTACGCCACCCGTCCTGTGGGTCACCGTTGGGTATCGACAGGACCGCCCGACAGGCGCTCTACGCGCGTAGGCTATATCGTGCGAAAATGACGAACCAGACCGACCGGACCGGCAGCACCCCGGATTCGGACCAGATCCGCCGGGCGCCCAAGGTTCTGCTGCACGACCACCTCGACGGCGGACTGCGCCCCGGCACCATCGTCGAGCTCGCCCACGCCTCGGGCTACACCCCCCAGCTCCCGGAGACGGACCCCGACCGGCTCGGCGTCTGGTTCCGCGAGGCCGCCGACTCCGGTTCCCTGGAGCGGTACTTGGAGACCTTCTCCCACACCGTCGGCGTCATGCAGACCCGCGACGCGCTCTTCCGTGTCGCCGCCGAATGCGCCCAGGACCTCGCCGCCGACGGCGTCGTCTACGCCGAGGTCCGCTACGCCCCCGAACAGCACCTCGACGGCGGCCTCAGCCTCGAAGAGGTCGTCGAGGCCGTCAACGAGGGCTTCCGTGAGGGCGAGCGGCGGGCCAGGGCCGACGGCCGGCGTATCCGGGTGGGCGCCCTGCTCACCGCCATGCGGCACGCCGCCCGTGCCCTGGAGATCGCCGAACTCGCCAACCGCTACCGCGACCTGGGCGTCGTCGGCTTCGACATCGCCGGCGCCGAGGCCGGCTACCCGCCCACCCGGCACCTCGATGCCTTCGAGTTCCTCAAGCGCGAGAACAACCACTTCACCATCCACGCCGGTGAGGCCTTCGGGCTCCCCTCCATCTGGCAGGCGTTGCAGTGGTGCGGCGCCGACCGGCTCGGTCACGGCGTCCGCATCATCGACGACATCCAGGTCCACGAGGACGGCTCCGTGAAGCTCGGCCGCCTCGCCTCCTACGTCCGCGACAAGCGCATCCCGCTGGAGCTGTGCCCCAGCTCCAACCTCCAGACCGGCGCCGCCCGTTCGTACTCCGAGCACCCCATCGGGCTGCTGCGGCGACTGCACTTCCGGGCCACCGTGAACACGGACAACCGCTTGATGTCCCACACGAGCATGAGCCGTGAATTCGAGCACCTGGTCGAGGCTTTCGGGTACACGCTCGACGACATGCAGTGGTTCTCGGTCAATGCTATGAAGTCAGCATTCATTCCTTTCGATGAACGACTGGCCATGATCAATGACGTGATCAAGCCCGGATATGCCGAGTTGAAATCCGAATGGCTGTTTAGGCAGACGGCCTCCACCAGCGGCTCTGTCGACTAACAGAGCTGAACGGCGACCTCGGGAAGCGATCGCGTGGACGACGACGCGGCCGCTTTCCGATGTTTGCCTCCGGCGGGACTTTGGTGTTTACGTTTCGGCACCGCTCACCTGTCAAACGCATTCCAAGGACGCATTCACCATGAAGCAGTCTGCTGCCAAGACCCTCGGTGTCGCCGTCGTCGGCGCCGCCATCGCCGCTGCGGGCGCGGGTGCCGCGAACGCCGCCCCGAGCGCACCCGACGCCGCCCAGGCCGTAGGCACCGCCGCCCATGCGCTGCCCGTGGAGAACGTCTCGCAGACGCTGCCGCCCGCCTCCGGCGCCGTCACCGAGGGCCAGCGCGCGCTCGGCGCCGGTCTGGAAGCCGTGCAGCCGACCGTCACCGACCCGCTCGCCGGAGACCCGACCGCCCCCGCCACCGGGCTGCTCGGTGGTCTCCCCACCGGCAAGACGCTCCCCGCCAAGGGCGACCTCGGCGTGAACGGTCTGCCCCTCGGCGGCCCCACCGCCTGAGCCGCACCCGCTCCGCCCGCACGACATGGATGGGGCGCACCCCCGGAAACCGCCAGGAGGGGTGCGCCCCATCGGCGTACGCGTCGGTCGGCCGACGGTGGCCGGTCCTTCGCGCGTCACCAAGCCGTGCGGGCCTTGCCCTCGGAGGGGAGCAGGATCCACAGGGCTATGTAGAGCAGGAACTGCGGGCCCGGAAGCAGACACGACACCAGGAAGATCACGCGCATCGTGGTCGCGGAGGTGCCGAAGCGCCGTGCCAGCGCGGCGCACACTCCGCCGATCATCCGGCCTTCGGTGGGGCGGGCAAGGCGGCTCATGAGGGGCTCCTTCGTCAGCGTAGGACGTCGGCCGCGGGCCGACCGTGGGGCGGGGCCTCCTCGCGGCCGCCGCTCTCTTTTCCACACCTTCGACGCTACGGTGACGAAGCAGACGAAGCGTCCCTCTATGGAGCCATTCCGACCCTGGGAATCGTCGGGGTCCGACCCTGAGACGACTCCTCCCGGCGCAGACGCGCCGCCCGCACCCGGGTCTCGGCCCTCCGCCGCAACGCCGACCTGACCGCCGGCACGACCGCGAGATGGGCCAGGCCCACCCCGACCGTGTTCAGCAGGATCGAGTCGATGTCGACGACCTGACCGGGCACTCCGGTCTGCAACAGCTCGATGCCCAGCGACAGCAGCGCCCCGGCCGCGACCGACCGGGCCAGCGAGGCGAGCGGCGACCCGGCCAGTCTGCCGTGCGCCATCGGCAGCAGTACGCCCAGCGGAGCCAGCAGGGCCAGCCCCTCACCGATCCGGCGGGCCGCCTCCGGCCAGCCCAGGGCCAGATCCGCTCTGATCCCCGCGAGAGGCCGAAGATTCGCGGGACTCATCCAAGTGACGTCCAGCGGACGCAGCGTGATCCAGGCAACGACCGCGAGATGTGCGGCGAGGAGGACACCCCCCGCCGCACGGACACGGATCCCGGCGCTACCGCCGTTCGTACCTTGAGGCTGCACGCCCCCCAAGACGCGGCCCCCGGCACGATCGGTTGCACCTTCTTTTTTGGCTCGGTTCGCCGCCGGGGCGCTTGTGCCTGTGTCGAGAGCGCGACCGTGCTCGGCCCCTCCTTCGTCGGGGCCTGCGCGCGCTCGCGCTCTCGACACAGGCGCGCCCCTTTGGCTCACTCGCCGGCTCTTCTGCAGTTGCCCTGGCAGTGGGCCTTCGCGGGGGCCGCCCGGGGTCAGGAAACCCCGACCTCCGTCGACGGCGGGTTCCCCTCGCCCGGGTCCGACTGGACCTCCGGGGTGCACTCGTAGCGTCGCAGCGACTCGGCGCTGACGCTGCCGAGGACCACCGAGCCGTTGTCGCCGGCGGCCGCCGAGTCGGCGAAGGTGCAGACGATCTGGGCGAGGGCGTACCTGGGGAGGGAGTCGGGGGCGGTGGACAGGCGCAGGGCGTCCTCGGGATCACCGGGGCGGGGGCCGGTCACCGTGAGGCCGGCCGGTACGGCGGTGGCGTAGCCCGCCTCGTCCTCGACGTCGGAGAGGTCCGTCGCCAGGGCGTCCAGCAGGCCCTGCGCGACGGTGACGCGCCGCTCGGCCTCCTGTGTGCCCTCGGCCACCTCCACCGAGCGGTTGACCCGCACCAGCGCCCCGGAGCAGAGCAGGAACACCTCGACCGGCATGCCGGGCTGGGACGCCGGCGTCGCGACGTCCGTCACCGACAGCTCACACGGCACCATCGACGGGGCCGGACCGAAGTCCGTCGGCACCTGAGTGGCGCGGATGCCGCAGCCGGCGAGGAGCCCGGCGAGCGCCCCGGTCGCGACCAGCACCCGTACCCCGCGCACCCGTGAGTCCCGTACACGGACGTCTCGGACGCGCACGCCCTGGGATCCCGTGTCTTGTCGTCCTCGCGCGCCTCGTATCGTCACTGACCGTCCCCCTCGGTGCCCTCAGGGCCGTCGTCGCCCTGGTCGCCGTCCCGTTCCTCCGCGATCAGGGAGGCCGCGTCCCGGGGCAGGCGGAGCGTGAAGACCGCGCCGCCCTTGGGGGAGTTGGCGGCGGTGATCTCGCCGCCGTGGATGTGGGCGTTCTCCAGGGCGATGGACAGGCCGAGGCCGCTGCCCTCGGAGCGCGGGCGGGAGGCGCTCGCCTTGTAGAAGCGGTCGAAGACGTGCGGCAGGACGTCCTCGGGGATGCCGGGGCCGTGGTCGCGCACCTCGATCAGCAGGTCGTCGCCCTCTTCGTGCACCGAGACACGCACCGGGGAACCGCCGTGCTTGAGCGCGTTGCCGATGAGGTTCGCCATGATCACGTCGAGGCGGCGCGGGTCGAGGTTGGCCATGATGCCGCGCTCGGCGTCCAGGTCCACCGCGTCCAGCCAGGCGCGGGCGTCGATGCAGGCGGTGATCTGGTCGGCGATGTCCACGTCGTCGAGGACGAGGCGGGCGGTGCCCGCGTCGAAGCGGGTGACCTCCATCAGGTTCTCGACCAGGTCGTTCAGGCGCCGGGTCTCGCTGACGACGAGCCGTACGGCCGGTTCGATCATGGGATCGAGGCTGCCGGTGTCGGCGTCCAGCTCCTCCTCCAGCACCTCCGTGACGGCGGTGATCGCCGTCAGCGGCGTACGGAGTTCATGGGACATGTCGGCGACGAAGCGGCGGGACGCCTCCTCGCGGGCGCTCATGTCGTCGACCCTCTTCTCCAGGGACTCCGCCGCGAGGTTGAACGTCCGGGAGAGATCGGCCAGTTCGTCCGTGCCGGAGACCCGCAGCCGGGTGTCGAGCTTGCCCTCGCCGAGGCGCCGGGCGGCGACACCGAGGCGCTGCACCGGCTTCAGCACCGTCGTCGCGGCGGCCTGCGCGAGCAGCGCCGAGCCGATGAGCGACAGACCCGTCGCGATACCCAGCGACCAGGCCAGCGAGTTGAGATCCTTCGCCTCCTCGGCGAGGGACTTGCGCATGTAGCCGGTCGGCCCGCCGCCGATCATCTTCGCGCCGCCCACCAGATACGGGGTGTCGCCGTCTATGACCCGCTGCCAGTACACGTGGTACGCGTGCTGGTTGCCCGAGGTGAGTTGCTGCCGCTTGTTGACGGCCTTCTGCAGGGACGCCGGCACGTCCTCCAGCGAGAAGCCGTCCAGCGCGTTGTCGGTCGAGGACCCGGACACCGTCTCGCCGTCGGCGCCCTCGGCGATGAGCAGCACACTGGAACGCTCGCCGCCCTCGGCCATCTTCCGTGCCGCGACACGCAGTTGGTCCTGTGTCGGGTTCGGGCGCAGCGTGCTCACATGGCTCTGCATCTCCCGCTCGAAGTCGTTGAGCGCCGCGTCCTGCGCGCGCGTCTGCACGGCCTCGCGGTTGAGCCAGTACGCGATACCGGACGCCGACACGGCCGCGGTGAGCGCCACCAGACCGAAGACGACCACCAGACGCAGCCGCAGACTGGTGAAACGGATCCGGGACTGGACCTTCCTGCGAGCCGCGGCCCAGCCGCGGATCCCCCCTGGAGCCTTCGTCACTGAGGCGTGTCCAACCGGTAGCCCACGCCACGCACGGTACGGATCAGGGTCGGCGACGACGGTACGTCCTCGACCTTGGCGCGCAGCCGCTGCACACACGCGTCCACCAGGCGGGAGTCGCCCAGGTAGTCGTGCTCCCACACCAGACGCAGCAGCTGCTGCCGGGACAGGGCCTGTCCGGGACGGCGGCTCAGCTCCAGGAGCAGCCGCAGCTCGGTGGGCGTCAGCTGGAGGTCCTCGCCGTTCTTCGTCACGGTCATCGCCGCGCGGTCGATCACGAGGGAGCCGAACGTCGCCGCGTCGTTGGCCTCGCGCTCACCGCGCCGCAGCACCGCGCGGATACGGGCGTCCAGCACCCGCCCCTGCACGGGCTTGACCACATAGTCGTCCGCGCCGGACTCCAGACCCACCACCACGTCGATGTCGTCGCTGCGCGCGGTCAGCAGGATGATCGGCAGCTGGTCGGTGCGCCGGATCCGCCGGCACACCTCGAAGCCGTCGATCCCGGGCAGCATCACGTCCAAAACGATCAGATCCGGCCGCTGTTCGCGCAGCAGCTTGAGACCATCCTCGCCGGTGGCGGCGGTGGCGACACGGTGCCCCTGGCGCGTCAGTGAGAGCTCCAGGGCCGTGCGGATGGCGTCGTCGTCCTCGATCAGCAACAGGGAAGGCACGGGCTCATTCTGGCCCATGGCATGGCGCCGAATCGACCGTTGGAGCGCTCCCACCCGACACCCGCACACGATCGTGCCGTTCGCGTAGCCGTACGACTCTTCTCTGTGATCAACCTGTGCCCCGCCCGGGCCCGGCCCCCGCGTCCGGCCCCTGTGACAGGTCTGTGACAGTCGGCGGACACGGCCATGAAGGTGGGCGGGCAATCTTTTCGGCACAGGCAAGGAAACACCGCCCGACAGCACGAAGGGGCGGAGCCGGAGAAGCACGAACGAGCACCACGGCACAGCACCACAACCGGAACTCCACGACGGGGGGCGCGAGATGAACACGCTGCACAGCACCAGCACTAGCGCAGTTGTCACGCGTCTCCACGACGTCATCCGGAACACGGAGAAGTCCGGTGCCGTGAGCGGGCGGGGGTGCGCTCGCGGCACCGGGCGTCAGCACACCACGTACATGTCGGTGGTTGACGCGCATGTGGGGGGAAGCAACACGGGGGTCGCCCACGGGGGAACGGGGGCGACGGGGGCCGCGTACGGGGAGGGCACGGGGGAACGCCGGTCTGTGTCGGAGGCGGAGTTCACCGCCTACGTCCAGGAGCGTCGTGCCTCCCTGTACGCAACGGCCTACCACCTGACCGGAGACCGGTTCGAGGCCGAGGACCTGCTGCAGAGCGCGCTGTTCTCGACCTACCGGGCCTGGGACCGGATCAGTGACAAGGCCGCGGTCGGGGGCTACCTCCGCCGCACCATGACCAATCTGCACATCAGCGCGTGGCGCCGTCGCAAGCTGAACGAGTACCCGACCGAGGAGCTGCCGGAGACCGCCGGCGACACGGACGCGATGCGCGGCACCGAGCTGCGCGCCGTCCTGTGGCAGGCGCTCGCCCGGCTCCCCGAACTCCAGCGGACGATGCTGGTCCTGCGCTACTACGAGGGCCGCACCGACCCGGAGATCGCGGAGATCCTCGACATCAGTGTCGGCACGGTGAAGTCCAGCATCTGGCGGTCCCTCCGTCGGCTGCGCGAGGACGAGGTCCTCAGCTTCGGCCGTGACGAGGAGGAGTCCTTCGGGGAGCTTGTCGCCTGAAGGTCAGCGGGGGAGCAAGTAACGGGGGAAAAGCGGGGGGGGGTACGGGGGAACGAGGGACGTCACGGTGGCGCGGGGAGGCGCCGGCGCGACGACCGGGGGGAAAAACCGGCGGGGTTCGGGGGAACCACGACGGTGCGACACGGGGGATCACGGGGGAAGCGGGACTGGAGGGCCGGGGGGTCCGTCCAGTCCCGCTTTTTCGTGTGCCGCTCACGGTGCGCGCATTACGCCGCGGGTGCCTTCGCGCCGCGGCCCGCCGCGGCCGCCGCCAGACGGCCGAGCGCCTCGTCCCTGTCACACGGGTGGGCGCCCAACTCCGTCTGGCGGGCCACGATCGAGCGCTCCAGACGCATCAACCGCCAGCCGCGCCGCAGCAGGAACGGCACCGACTTGCGGCCCTCCTTCAGATCGCGCAGGAAACGGCGGCGGAAGGTCGTCACCGGACCCCGGGTCAGACACAGCGCGTCCGCCAGAACGCCGAGTTCACGGCAGCGCCCCACGATTTCGGCCGCGAAGATGCCCTCGGCGATGAACACCGGAGTCCGCCCGACGTCCAGAGCCTCCGCGCCGGTCCGCGCGCTGAGGGAGATGTCGTACGCCGGCACGGTCGTACGGCCCGTGCGGCACAGCTCCTCGATCGCCGCGACGGCGGTCTCCGCGTCCCACGACAACGGGTGGTCCCAGTCGATGTCCGAGCTGCCCTCCACCTGCGGCAGCGTCGGGTCGTCACCCTCCTTGTAGAAGTCGTCGAGCCGCAGCACGGGCAGGCCGGAGCGGGCGGCGAGGAGGGATTTGCCTGAGCCGGACGGACCGGACAGCAGGACGACCCGGGTCGGTATCGGGGGATGTGAACTCACGAGAGTCCAGTGTGAGGCATCACGCGGCTCCAGCCGAGACGGCGGGGTGCCCGTGGAGCGCACATCACACCTGAACTACCCTACGTGCCACCATGATTACTTTCCGCGTCGGTAACCGGTCGCGGAACAGTAGTGCCACCGCGGACGATGCCGCCCTGACGTCCAGGGTGGGTTGCGCTGAGTGCCCCGTGAGGGGCGCGGGGAACTGCGCGACCAGCCACGGACGGTCCGCGCCGTCGTGACGGCCGGCAGTTCCCCGGACCTCGTCTCAGTACGCCGAACCCGACGCGCCCAGCGACCCCGTCGGGTGCCACACCGTCTTCGTCTCCAGGAACGCCGTCATGCGGTCGATGCCGGGCGTGGCGGCCCAGTCGTCCACAGGCTGTGGACGCAGGACCCGCTTCAGGTTGTCGGCCGCGGCGATCTCCAGCTCCTTCGCCAGGACGTCGTCCGCGCCGGCCAGGTCGATCGCGTTGACGTCCTGGTGGGCGGCGAGAGGCGCCGCGATCTCCGCCGTGCGGCCGGAGAGGATGTTCACGACACCGCCGGGGACGTCCGAGGTGGCCAGGACCTCGCCGAGGGAGAGGGCCGGGAGGGGGGACTTCTCGCTCGCGATCACGACCGCCGTGTTGCCGGTCGCGATCACGGGGGCCAGTACGGAGACCAGGCCCAGGAACGACGACTCCTGGGGGGCCAGGACCGCGACCACGCCGGTCGGCTCGGGGGAGGAGAGGTTGAAGTACGGGCCCGCTACCGGGTTTCCGCCGCCGACCACCTGGGCGATCTTGTCGGTCCAGCCCGCGTACCAGACCCAGCGGTCGATCGTCGCCTCCACCTGGGCCGCGGCCCTCGACTTCGACAGGCCCTCGGCGTCGGCGACCTCGTGGACGAACTGACCCTTGCGGCCCTCCAGCATCTCCGCGACGCGGTAGAGGACCTGGCCCCTGTTGTACGCCGTCGCGCCGGACCAGCCGCCGAAGGCCTTGCGGGCCGCGACGACCGCGTCACGGGCGTCCTTGCGGGAGGAGAGCGGCGCGTTGGCCAGCCACTTGTCCTTGGAGTCCGACACTTCGTACACCCGGCCGCTCTCGGAACGCGGGAACTTCCCGCCGACGTACAGCTTGTAGGTCTTGAAGACGCTCAGACGGTTCTGCTCGGTCTTTTCGGTCTTGTCAGACATCGAGGTACGCCTCCAGGCCGTGGCGACCGCCCTCGCGGCCGAAGCCCGACTCCTTGTAGCCGCCGAACGGCGAGGTCGGATCGAACTTGTTGAACGTGTTGGACCAGACGACGCCCGCACGGAGCTTGTTCGCGACGGCCAGGATCCGGGAGCCCTTCTCGGTCCAGATGCCCGCCGACAGGCCGTACTGGGTGTTGTTGGCCTTGGCGACCGCCTCGTCCGGGGTGCGGAAGGTGAGGACGGAGAGGACCGGGCCGAAGATCTCGTCCCTCGCGATGGTGTGCGCCTGGGTGACGTTCGTGAACAGTGTCGGGGCGAACCAGTAGCCGGAGGTGGGGAGTTCACAGGCCGGGGACCAGCGCTCGGCGCCCTCGGACTCGCCGCGCTCGACGAGGGAGGTGATGCGGGTGAGCTGCTCCTCGGAGTTGATCGCCCCGATGTCCGTGTTCTTGTCCAGGGGGTCGCCGAGGCGGAGGGTGGACAGTCGGCGCTTGAGGGAGTCGAGGAGCTCGTCCTGGATCGACTCCTGGACGAGGAGGCGGGAGCCCGCGCAGCAGACCTGGCCCTGGTTGAAGAAGATGCCGTTCACGATGCCCTCGACGGCCTGGTCGACGGGGGCGTCGTCGAAGACGATGTTGGCGCCCTTGCCGCCCAGTTCGAGGGTGAGCTTCTTGCGGGTGCCCGCGACCGTCTTCGCGATCTCCTTGCCGACGGCCGTGGAGCCGGTGAAGGCGACCTTGTTCACGTCCGGGTGCGCGACCAGGGCCGCGCCCGTGTCGCCGTAGCCGGGGAGGATGTTGACGACGCCCTTCGGGAGGCCCGCCTGGCGGCAGATGTCCGCGAAGAACAACGCCGACAGGGGAGTGGTCTCCGCCGGCTTCAGCACGACCGTGTTGCCGGTCGCGAGTGCCGGGGCGATCTTCCACGCCAGCATCAGCAGGGGGAAGTTCCAGGGGATGACCTGGCCCGCCACGCCGAGGGGGCGCGGGTTCGCCCCGAAGCCCGCGTGGTCGAGCTTGTCGGCCCAGCCCGCGTAGTAGAAGAAGTGCGCGGCGACCAGGGGGAGGTCGGCGTCGCGGGTCTCCTTGATGGGCTTGCCGTTGTCCAGGGTTTCGAGGACCGCCAGTTCGCGGCTGCGCTCCTGGACGATGCGGGCGATGCGGAACAGGTACTTCGCGCGCTCCGCGCCGGGGAGCGCGGACCACTTCTCGAACGCCTTGCGGGCCGCCTTCACGGCGCGGTCGACGTCCGCCTCGCCCGCCTGCGCGATCTCGGAGAGCACCTCCTCGGAGGCGGGGCTCACGGTCTTGAAGACCTTGCCGTCGGCGGCCTCGGTGAACTCGCCGTCGATGAACAGGCCGTACGAGGGGGCGATGTCGACGATCGCGCGGGACTCGGGCGCCGGTGCGTACTCGAATGCGGATGCCATGGGGATCAGTCCACCGTCACGTAGTCGGGGCCGGAGTAGCGGCCGGTGGCCAGCTTCTGGCGCTGCATCAGCAGGTCGTTGAGGAGCGAGGACGCGCCGAAGCGGAACCAGTGGTTGTCCAGCCAGTCCTCGCCGACGGTCTCGTTGACCAGGACGAGGAACTTGATCGCGTCCTTGGTGGTGCGGATGCCGCCGGCGGGCTTCACCCCCACCTGCACGCCGGTCTGGGCGCGGAAGTCGCGTACGGCTTCCAGCATGAGCAGGGTGTTGGCGGGGGTGGCGTTCACCGCGACCTTGCCGGTGGACGTCTTGATGAAGTCGGCGCCCGCGAGCATGCCGAGCCAGCTGGCCCGGCGGATGTTGTCGTACGTCGAGAGCTCGCCCGTTTCGAAGATGACCTTCAGGCGGGCCGTGGAGCCGCAGGCTTCCTTCACCGCGGTGATCTCCTCGTGGACCTTCAGGTAGTTCCCCGCAAGGAACGCGCCGCGGTCGATGACCATGTCGATCTCGTCGGCTTCGGCCGCCACGGCCTCGCGGACGTCCGCCAGCTTGACCGAGAGCGGGGCGCGGCCCGCTGGGAAGGCGGTGGCCACGGAGGCGACCTTGACGGTGGAGCCGGCGACGGCGGCCTTGGCGGCGGGCACCATGTCGGGGTAGACGCAGACCGCGGCGGTGGCGGGCGTGGTGCGGTCGGTGGGGTCGGGGAGGACCGCCTTGGCGCCGAGCGACCGGACCTTGCCCGGGGTGTCCGCGCCTTCCAACGTCGTCAGGTCGACCATGGAGATGGCCAGGTCGATGGCGTACGCCTTGGCGGTCGTCTTGATGGAACGGGTGCCGAGGGAGGCGGCGCGCGCCTCCAGGCCGACCGGGTCGACGCCGGGCAGCCCGTGCAGGAAGCGGCTCAGCGTGCTGTCGGACGCGGTGACGTCGGCGAGAGCGTGGGGTGCGGCTGTGGACATAGTCACCAGACGAGCATATCTACGCGCGTAGTAGGTGTACAGCCCTCGGATGGTTCGGCGGGCGCCCGACAGCTCGGGGGTGGGTGCCGGGCGGCGGGCGCGGGTGGGCTGTGGCTGCTCGCGCAGGTCCCCGCGCCCCTCGGGGGCACGGCCCCTTCCGTCAGGGGGTCGGGGCGTCGGGCAGAATCGGACGTATGAGCACCTCGGATCAATCGTCGCCCGAGTCGGAACCGGTTCGGAAGCGTACGGAGGCTGTGGCGGCTTCGGGGAACCCGAAGGCCGGGCAGGCTCCGGTGGCTGCGGCGGCCTCTGCGCCGAAGCCCGGCAAGCCCGTGTACAAGGACCGGGTGTACCGGTCGCCCGCAGGGCTGGTGGGTGGGGTGTTGCTGCTGGGGCTGTTCGCGTGGCTCGGCGGGGACGCGGTGGTGTCGGGGGACGGGCGTACGCCCTGGCTGGCCTTGGCTTCGTTGCTGGTGGCGGTGCCGCTGGTGGCCGCGTTCTCGGTCCGGCCGGCTGTGTTCGCCAACGATGACCGGCTGCGGGTGCGCAATCCGTTCCGGGTGATCGAGCTGCCGTGGGCCAGTGTCGTGTCGCTGCGGTCCGGTTACACCAACGAGGTGATCGACGAGGGCGGCACGAAGTACCAGCTCTGGGCCGTCCCCGTGTCGCTGCGGGCCCGTAAGAAGGCCGCTCGGCAGCAGGCCCGGGAGGCTCATCGGGCGGCCAAGGGGGACAGCGGCGGCCGTACGTCCTCGGTCGCGCCGCCTGTGCGGGCGGAGGCCGATCAGGTCATGGCTGATCTGAGGGAGCTCTGCGAGGCACGGGCGAAGGCGGCCGGGTCGCAGGGGGAGCCGAGTGTGCGGTGGGCCTGGGAGATCCTGGGGCCGGCGGCGGCGGGGGCTGTGTTGCTCGCGTTGCTGTTGCTGACGGGCTGACGGGCTGACGGGCTGACGGGCTGTGTTGCTCGCGTTGCTGACGGGGCGCCGGGGCGCCGGGGCGGCGGGGCGCTCCTGACGTCTGTCCCGTGAAGTGAGTTCCGTGACGTCGGTGTCCGTACGTATCCGCACAGGTTCGTCCGCTCGGGTCGCGTGGGATCGTGGGGCCCCGCGTACGAACAGCGCAACTGAGACGGCGGCCGGAGTGACCAGACAACGATGAGTACGAACGCTGAGCCCCAGCACCAGATCCGGCCGCAGCCGCAGCCGCAGCCGCAGCGGCAGCGGCGGTCACCGGTGCGGGTGCGGTCACAGCCGCCACGACCGCTTCCCGAGTCCGCCGTGCCCGAGGGCTGCCCCGCCTGGCGCGGGGAGAAGGCGAATGCCTGGGCGAAGGCGCGGCCGCCCGTATGGGTACCGGTACGGACGCGGGCGCTGCACCTCCTCGCCGTGGTCCCGGGGAGTCTGATCGTCGGCTTCTGGCTGGTGAACTTCAAGGAGGTGCCCGCCGCCTTCGCCGCGCTCCTCCCCCTGCAACTGGTGTGGACCCTGGTGCGCCCCGAGGTCGTACGGTTCTCGGCACCGTCGCTCATGCTCCTCCTGGCCTGGTACGGGGGCACCCACGACGTGCCGACCCTGGTGGGCCTGCTGGCCGTGACCGCCACGTGGGCCATGGCCGAGATCCGGCTGAGCTCGCGCCGGACGCAGCGGAGCTGGGCGATGTCGATCGCCGGGGGCGAGACCGCCGTGGTGCCGGACGAGGCGGGGCCGCTGCGGCGCGGGCGGTTCCTCGTCGGGCTCGGCTTCCTCCTGTCCGTGCTCGGCGTGGGCCTGATCGCCCTCACCGCGGGCTGGGACGCCGCCACCGACCGGCGGGAGCAGACGCTGCTGGGATGGTTCGTGATCGGCTGCGGGTTCACCACGCTGCTGTCCGGCGTGCTCGGCCGCCGCCGGGCCGCCGCGCTGCGGCGCGCCCCCGTGCCGGCGTTCCGGGTGCTCGTGCGTGACGGCGCCGACGGGGACGCGGAGGTGTTCGCCGCCGAGGACACGGAGGCGGCACGGCCCCTGTTCACCGTCGCGATCGAGGAGTGGTACGAGGAGAGCGACGACGAGGTCGAGGAGCGGATCGGCCGGGAGGAACTCGACGAAGCCCTCGACACCGCTGAGAAGGCCGCCGAGAACCACGACCAGATCTACGACGAGGACGACGAAGAGCCCGGGCCCCTGCGCGAGGCCGTGCTGTACGGCGCGCCGTACGAGGGCGCCGAGGTCGTGATCGTCAGCGCGGCCGAGAGGCCGACGGAGGACCAGTCCGAGAAGCCGGCGGGGCGGCCGGGAGCGGGGGCGGAGGAGGCGGACGGAGCGGGAGACGGTTCCGGCGCGGAACTGGTGGTCGAGTCCTCGACCGGCCCGGTGCGTCCGCTGTCCGAGCGTGCCGTACGGCGCCGCGCGGCCACGGCGCGGGCCAGGGCGGCCCGGCACACGGTCCACGAGGAACTCCGCGCGACGGCCGTGACGGAGAGCCGGGCGCGGCTGGGCAAGGAGGCGGTACGGCGCTGGCGGGCGGGCTGGGCCGACTGGTGCGCCGCCTTCTTCCTCGCCCTGGGCGCGGTCGCCCTCGGGCTGTATCCCGACGGGTCGTGGCTGCGGATCCCCGGGGGCGTCCTCGGCCTCTTCCTCGTCCTCGGACTGCCCCAGATGCTGACCTGGCGCATCACGGCCGACCGGTCGGGCCTGTGGCTCAACGACCAGCGCCGGACCTGGCACATCGAGTGGGACGACCTCATGACCGTCCGGTGCACGGGCCCCGTCCTGATGGTGGACAGCCACCAGGCGTCGTTCCCGACGTGGACGGTCCGCGCGGAGCGCTGGCGCTGGCTGGAGCGGAAGCTGCGCCTGGTCCATCCCTACGAGCGGACCGCCGCCGAGATCACCGCCATGTGGCAAGACCCCGCGCTGCGGCCCACCGAGGAGTACGACGCGGCAGGACGTGGGTGGCCGCTGTGGCCGTTGAGCGTGGTGCTGGCCGTGGCGTGGGTGGTGGCGCTGCTGCTGGTGCCGTAGGGATCCCGGGACCGATCGCGCGAAAGCCCCGGCCGGTGCTCCGGCCGGGGCTTCGCCGTACCGCTGGCGGGGGGCCGGGATCAGATGCCGGCCGCCTGTGACAGGTCCCGCTTGATCGTCGTCAGCAGGTCCGTCGCCTTGGCGCGGGCCGCGGGGAGGTCGGCGTGGCCGGCCACCGGGACCACCACCTCCAGGTAGCACTTGAGCTTGGGTTCCGTGCCGCTGGGGCGGACGATCACACGGGCGCCGTCGAGCGTGTAGCGCAGACCGTCCGTGGGCGGGAGCTTGTCCGTGCCCCGGGTGAGGTCCTCGGCCTTGGTGACGGGCAGGCCGGCGAGGGCGGTCGGGGGCTGCTCGCGCAGCCGCTCCATCGCGCGGGCGATGAGCGAGAGGTCCTGGACGCGGACCGAGAGCTGGTCGGTGGCGTGCAGGCCGTGCTCCACGGCGATGTCGTCCAGGAGGTCGAGGAGGGTGCGGCCCTCCTCCTTCAGCCGCGAGGCCAGTTCGGTGATGACGAGGGCCGCCGTGATGCCGTCCTTGTCGCGTACGCCCTCGGGGTCGACGCAGTAGCCGAGGGCCTCCTCGTAGCCGTAGCGCAGGCCCTCGACGCGGGCGATCCACTTGAAGCCCGTGAGCGTCTCCTCGTACGCGAGGCCCGCCTTCTCGGCGATACGGCCGAGGAGGGAGGAGGAGACGATCGACTCGGCGAACGTGCCCTGCGCGCCGCGTCCGACCAGGTGGGTGGCGAGGAGCGCGCCCACCTCGTCGCCGCGCAGCATCCGCCAGTCGGCGCCGTCCTGCACGGCCACGGCACAGCGGTCGGCGTCGGGGTCGTTCGCGACGATCAGGTCGGGCTCCGTCTCGCGGGCCTTCGCGAAGGCGAGGTCCATCGCGCCGGGCTCTTCCGGATTGGGGAAGGCGACCGTCGGGAAGTCGGGGTCCGGGTCCGCCTGCTCGGCGACGAGCACGGGCTCCGGGAAGCCGGCGCGGGCGAAGGCCGCGAGCAGGGTGTCCCTGCCGACGCCGTGCATGGCCGTGTACACCGTCCGGGCGGTACGGGGGGAGCCGGGGGCGAGGACCGCGTCCGTACGGGCCAGATAGGCGTCCAGGACGTCGTCGTCGAGGGTGTCCCAGCCGGCGTCGGGGCGGGGCACGTCGTTCAGGGACCGTACGGCGTCGATCTCGGCCGCGATCTCGGCGTCGGCCGGGGGCACGATCTGGGAGCCGTCGCCCAGGTAGACCTTGTAGCCGTTGTCGCGGGGCGGGTTGTGGCTGGCGGTGACCTCGACGCCCGCGACCGCGCCCAGGTGCCTTATGGCGAAGGCCAGGACGGGCGTGGGGAGCGGGCGGGGGAGGACGGCCGCGCGGAGGCCGGCGCCGGTCATCACGGCGGCCGTGTCGCGGGCGAAGTCAGCGGACTTGTGCCGGGCGTCGTAGCCGATGACGACGAGGCCGCCGGTGGCGCCCTTCTTGTTCAGGTACGCGGCGAGACCGGCGGCGGCGCGGATGACGACCGAGCGGTTCATGCGCAGGGGGCCGGCGCCGAGTTCGCCGCGGAGGCCGGCGGTGCCGAACTGGAGGGTGCCGCTGAAACGAGCGGCGAGTTCCGTGACGTCCTCGGTGTCGATGAGCTTGGCGAGTTCCCCACGAGTCTCCGGGTCGGGGTCCTCGGCCAGCCACGCCTTGGCGCGGGCGATCAGGTCGTCGTGCACGGGGGTCAACCTCTCGTCTTCGTTCGTGCGGGGCGCGGTGGGGCGCCGTGGGGCGCCGTCGGGGTGGTGCGGCCTGCCGGTCGATTCTCCTCGCCCCCGCCGCCCCTACCCGTCCCGTCCCCGGGGGCCGTGCCCCCGGACCCCGCTCGGTCCGGTCCGGTGCGGGGTGGCGGGGGCTGGTCGCGCAGTTCCCCGCGCCCCTGAGAAGCACAGGGCGCAGCCCCTGCTTCTCAGG